>JAZODI010000076.1:0-24567 GCA_045596965.1 Eubacteriales bacterium
TTGGTGCGGGAAGCAAGATCCCACTTCAGGCCGGTGGGGAAACCGCCGCCGCCACGGCCACGCAGACCGGAATCCTTGATGATTTGAATAACATCGGCAGGAGTCATTTCGGTCAGAACCTTGCCCAATGCCTGATAACCGTCGTAGGCGATATATTCATCAATCAATTCAGGATTGATAACACCGCAGTTACGCAACGCAACGCGCTTTTGCTTCTTATAGAAGTTAGTATCGTTCAAAGAAGCGTGAACGCCCTTCTCTTCCATTTCAGCAACTTCGCTATAGAGATACTTTTTAACGATACGGCCCTTAATGATATGTTCGGAAACGATTTCGGGAACTGCTTCCGCATCCACGCGGCTATAGAAAGAGCCTTCGGGATAAACGATCATGATGGGACCCAAGGCACACAGACCGAAGCAGCCGGTCATAACAACCTTTACTTCGTCCTGCAGGTTATGCTTTTCCAGCTCCGCGTTCAGCGCTTCCATCAAGCTCAGCGAGCCGGAGGAGGTACAGCCAGTACCGCCGCAAATCAAAATATGGTTTCTAATCATTGTTTATACTCCCCCTTATTTCTCGTAGGCACCGATGGTGAATTCCTGAACGGGCTTATTATTGACAATATGCTCGGTAACAACCTTCGCAACCTTATCTTCATTCATCTTAACATAGGTGGTCTTGGAGCCATCGGGCATCAAGATCTCAACAACAGGTTCATATTGGCAGATGCCGATGCAACCGGTCTGGGTGCAAATAACATTGCTCAAACGGCGGTCTTCGATCTCCTTCAAAAAAGCGTTCAATACCGGGCGGGCACCGGCGGCAATTCCGCAGGTTGCCATACCGACAACAACGCGAATGGTATCTTCGCCCTCAGAAGCGCGCAGATTGACCTTATTCTGCATTCTTTCTTTAATTGCCTGCAATTCAGCTAAAGATTTCATTTATATTTTTCCTCCTTGAATGTCTTCCAAATTTTCATTGATATACTCCCCGATCCAATTCAAAACAGCCGGCTCAGAAAGTGGAACGTCCCCCAATTGGGCGTGCAGTTCATCGGTATCCAATATAAATTCGCCATTATCCGTTTTGTGGCGATAAATAAACCGAATCCGATCATTTGCCTGAATCAAGCTGATGACGGTACTGCTCATATCTCCGATGGGCATCCGATCCAAATGATCCATCCCAAAGGTCGCAACAACCGTTGTACCCTCCCCGATTGCAGAATGAATGGAGAAGGATCCGCCGGTATCTTCGGCGCTTTGCTTAAAAAGAGGAATACCAAGTCCTACCTTACGGGTGGTTCGGGTGGTAACAAATGGATCCGTTACCTGCCGAAGAAATTCCTCATTCATGCCGGACCCGTTATCTTGAATTGAAATTTCAATCAAGTTATTTCCTTGATCTTCATGAATAAAGATTTCAATTCTGTTTGCATTGGCTTTGATGGAGTTATAGGTAATATCAAGAATGTTAAGCGATAATTCCTTCATGGAACATTAATCCATGTATTTCTTCAAAATATCGGGAATATCACCAACAACCAGACGACCGTAAACATCTTCATTGATGGTCATAACAGGAGCCAGACCGCAAGCACCGATGCAACGGGTAGCTTCCAAGGAAAACTTACCGTCGGGGGTGCATTCGCCAACATCAATTCCGATGATCTCTTTGATCTTGTTTAAAATGTCGCCGGAACCTTTAACATAGCAAGCGGTTCCCAAGCATACGCCAATCTTATATTCCCCCTTAGGAGCCAGGGAGAACTGGGCATAGAAGGTAACAACGCCATAGATATGTTCCAAGGGAATATCCAGACCTTCAGAAATCATTTTCTGCACTTCGATGGGCAGGTAGCCATAGATTGCTTGGGCTTCTTGCAAAACAGGCATCAAAGGACCGTCTTGATCCTTATATTTTGCAATGACTTCCTGCAACTGCTGCTCTTGCTCTTTTGTTCCTTTGAAGGGAACGGGACATTTGTTGCTCATTTTTTATCCTCCTTATGATTAAGACTGCCACGCAGTAAATTCCAACTTAAAAAGTATAACATATTATTATAAAAATTTCTATACATTTTTTACATTAAAATCAAATTTTCTCACCTTTAAGATATGCAATCAACGTTGCGGCCGAATTCATGGGTAATTCCAGCAGATTTTCACCGGAATGCTCTCCGATATCCTGCAAATAATGGGCGTCCGAATCATGGATATAGCAATAAGGACGATTGCCCAGGCCGGGGGTTGCCCCAACAAAATAATCCGGCACATTGCGGGAAAGCTCAAAAGCTTTAAATCCCATATAATCCCCAACCATACCGAAGTTTCCGACCAAGCTTTTGGTTGCTTTATCAATATGAGCAGGAACTGCAACGCCGCTGTAAGATTCCATCAATACAGGCAGATCGTCTAAAGAAATGGATGTAGCATTAATAAGATAGCGAGAGTCCTCCCCCACAACACGATCCTCTTCGTCCCTAATCTGCTGGACACCGAAAATCTCAGGATCATTTTGAATCGGCGGCAAGGCCGGAGCGACCTGCTCCCGTTCAAAGGCTTGGGCAGATTTCAAATCAGGAAACAAGCATAACACATGGATCTCCTCTGCCGTTTCCAACTCCATCGCCGGAACAACGGTAATCCCTGCCTGCGCTCCAACCTTCATGACCGCTTCAACGTTTCCAACCGTATTATGATCGGCAACCGCAATCATATTGAGATCGCAGATCATCGCCATATTCACGATATTATTCGGCGTCATATCTTCATCGCCACAAGGAGAGAGTGTGGAATGAATATGAAGATCATAACGTATCTTCATCACAAATCCTCAGATTCCGCTAAAACAGCATGGATCATAATTGCTGTTTCGTATGTGGTTTTAAGGGAAGACAAAACAATAACGTCATTTTCCTTTGCCTTCTCCAAAGCCTTATCATCAAGCCTCACGCCCTCGCTCAAAATAACGCAAGGCAGATCCGCCATAACGGCAACCGCAATAACATTGGGATTGGACATTACCGTTACCAAAGCATCACCATCGCCGGCTCTGCCGATCACCCAGGATAGCAGATCACAGCAATACGCGCCGCCAACAGCGTTACCTTGCAACGATTCCCCGTTTAAATAAGTAAATCTACATGCCGCAGCCAAATCATGAACATTCATCATTTTTTTGTTTCCTCTAATTGCTTTTTCAGCAGAATTAAACAATCCGAAATATCCGCGCTCCCCTCCACAACATCAACCGCAAAGGTATGGCAGGAAGGCGAACCGCAAGACGCACAATCGATCCCGGGAAGCATTTTTTCGATCCGCTGAATCTCCTGCATCTTTTGCATCGCACGCCCCAGATCCAGATCCAATTGCAAAACAGGATCATATTCCACCGGCTTATCGCAAAGATATTCTTGCGGAGAAAGGGTATAATCCTTGATGCGATTATTGGAAACGGGCATATATTTGCGCACCTGGCGGATGCGCGTCAGCGCGATATAAGGATTCTCAATATTCAGGCACCCGCCAACACATCCTGAATTGCAGGCCCCAAGCTCAACAAAATCCAGATCCATCAATTTTTCATCTTCGATCTCTTCTAAGATCTTGATGACGTTTTCCATACCATCGGCGGCCAGATATTTCGTGCGGAGCAAAGAGGTTGCTTCGCCGCCGGTATAGGCCCAGGATATTCCCGTCAGACCGCTTTCGGATAAAGCCTTGGGTTGCTGAATCTTATTCATCGCATTGAGCAACGGCTTATATACATCCGAAATGGCCAAAACGCCGTCGATATCCGTTATATTCGTTCCAAGAGGTTGGCGAACCGCAGTCACCTTCGCCGGGCAGGGCGAAATAAAAAATACACCGATCTTCTCCGAAGGAAGCCCGGTTGCCTCCATCGCCTCTCTTCGCGCGATCGATGCCGCAATTTCGACAGGCGCGCGCACCATCAGCAAATGCGGTATCAATTTCGGGAACCGCACCCGAACAAGGCGCACCACCGCAGGACAAGCGGTTGAGATCAAGGGCTTGGGGCAATCCTCATTGGCTAACTTTAAGCGTGTACACTCCGAAACGAGCTCCGCCGCCCGCGCCACCTCGAAAACATTATCAAAACCAAGATCTAAAAGACCATTCAGGATATAATCTACATTTTCAAGATTATTATATTGCCCAAACAAAGCGGGAGCAGGCAGAGCAACATTATATTCAAATTCATCCAACATAGAGAGTTTATCGTAGACCGCTTTTTTTGCGCGATGAGGACAAACCCTGATGCATTCACCGCAATCAATGCAGCGCTCTTTAATAATCGTTGCCTTCCCATCCTTCACGCGAATAGCCTCTGTGGGGCAGCGCTTAACGCAGGTTATGCATCCATGGCAACGATCTGAATCCAGTGTAACAGAATGGAAGTATTCCATCAAATCACCTCATAATCAAGTTCTGATCAGAATCCTCAAGGTTGTACCCACACCGGGAGTGGATTCAATCTTCAGTTCATCGGAATATTTTTTAATATTCGGCAAGCCCATACCTGCGCCAAAACCAAGATTGCGCACCTCTTCCGGTGCAGTGGAATAGCCCTCTTGCATTGCAAGATCAATATCCTTAATACCCGGTCCGCGGTCTGCAAGGATAATACAAATCTCATCCTGAGAAATCTCGGCAGTTGCCTCCCCGCCGTTAGCATGGATCACCATATTGATTTCGCCCTCATACATAGCGATCGCCACCCGGCGGATCACATCGGGAGAAAACCCCAACTGTTTTAATGCTTTCTTAACAGCAGAAGATGCCTCTCCGGCCATGCTGAAATCATCACCATCAACTTGATATGTTAATACAATCGGTTCCATTATACCTTGTCAACTCCTTCGCAAAATAATCCATTAGAAAACAACAATCCGCAAGCCGTATACAAACGATACTCTGTTGCCATAACCATAATGCCGTTTTCTTCAGCCAAAGATAAAATCGCCTCATTGGGTGTTTTACCACGAACAAAAATGATGCATTTCATATCCATCATCTGAGCAGTACGAACCACCTGGGGGTTCATCAAACCGGTCAGCAAAATGCTTTGATCCTTCACATAGGCCAAAACATCGCTCATCATGTCGGACCCGCAGGCATTCATCACCTCACAATCTAATGCATCCTCACAACAAAGGATTTTCGCTTCAAGTAATTCCTTTACTTTTGAAAGTTTCATACTTTTTCTCCTAAATTAATAGAAAATATAGATTTAATTTGTAAAAATTATATCATATAAATTAATAATAATCAAGGTGGTTCTTAATATAAAAATAAGTTGACATTTAGACTCAAGAGTCCTATAATAATATTTAATTTTAGATGAAAGAAAGGTGTAGTTCTAAATGAGAGTTTACAATTTTTCCGCAGGCCCTTCCATGCTTCCCCTTGAGGTTTTGGAAAGAGCGGCAAAGGAAATGACCGAGCATGGCACCTCCGGCCAGTCTGTTATGGAAATGAGCCATCGTTCCAAGGAATATGGCGCAATTATCGAATCTGCGGAAAACTTGCTCCGCAAAGTGCTTTCCATTCCCGAAAATTATAAAGTGTTGTTCTTGCAGGGCGGCGCTTCCAGCCAGTTTGCTATGATCCCCCTGAATCTGATGACCAAGAACGGCAAAGCCGACTACGTTATTACCGGTCAGTGGGCTAAAAAAGCATATAAAGAAGGTTGCCGCTATGGCGAATGCCGTGCTGTTGCATCCAGTGAAGATAAAACCTTCTCCTATATTCCCGAATTAAACAGCGCCGATTTCGATAAAGATGCCGATTACTTCCACATCTGCTACAATAACACCATCTACGGCACCAAATATTATAAGCTTCCCGAAACCGGTGATGTACCCTTGGTTGCCGATATGTCTTCCTCCATCCTCAGCGAGGAGATCGACGTTTCGAAATTCGGCATGATCTATGCCGGTGCTCAGAAAAACATGGGTCCTGCCGGCCTCACCGTCGTTATTATCCGCGAAGATCTGATCGGCGATCCCCAAGAGATCACCCCCACCATGTTTACATATAGAACTCACTCCGAGAATGGATCGATGTTTAACACCCCTCCCACATACGCCATTTATATCCTGAAACTGGTATTGGAATGGATCGAAAGCCTCGGCGGAATCAAGGTTTTGGAGGAAAACAACAAGCGTAAAGCAAAACTCCTTTACGACTTTTTGGATCAATCCGAGATGTTCCACCCCACCGTTATGGGCGAATCTCGTTCCTTGATGAACGTTCCCTTTGTTACCGGCAACGATGAGCTGGACAAAAAGTTTATCGCAGGCTGTACCGCCAACGGTTTTGTCAACATCAAGGGCCATCGTTCTGTCGGCGGTATGCGCGCCAGCATCTATAACGCTATGCCCTATGAGGGTGTTGAAGCCTTGGTAAATTATATGAAGAAATTCGAAGAGGAAAATAAGTAATGATGAAGATCCAAACATTAAACAAAATTGCAAAGATCGGCTTAGACGCTTTCGATGGAAACTACCGAATTTCCGATACTTGCGATACCCCCGATGGTATCCTTGTTCGTAGCGCTTCCCTCCATGATATGGAGCTCCCCGACTCTCTTCTGGCAGTTGCCCGCGCAGGTGCAGGCGTAAACAACATCCCCTTGGATAAATGCGCCGAAAAAGGTGTTGTTGTCTTCAATACTCCGGGTGCGAATGCCAACGCTGTTAAAGAAATGGCAATCACTGCATTGCTTTTAGCATCCCGTGATGTTGTCGGCGGTATTGAATGGGCCAGAACCCTTACCGGCGACGATGTTGCCAAGCAGGTTGAAAAGGGTAAATCTCAATTTGTTGGCCCCGAAATCTTAGGCAAGAAGCTGGGCATTATCGGCCTGGGTGCCATCGGTGTTTTGGTTGCAAATGCCGCTCAGCATCTCGGCATGAAGGTTTATGGCTATGACCCCTATATCTCCCTTCAGTCTGCCTGGAATCTGAACCATCACGTTATTAAGGCTACAGACATTAATGAAATCTACGCAAATTGCGATTACATTTGTCTGCACGCCCCTCTTACTGCCGAAACTAAGCACAGCATCAACAAAGATACTATTGCCATTATGAAAGATGGCGTGCGTATTCTCAATCTCTCTCGTGCAGACCTTGTTTGCGATGAGGATATTGCTGAAGCCTTAGAGAGTGGTAAGGTTGCCAAATACGTAACCGATTTTCCCAATGCAAACACCCTCAAGATGAAAAATGCCATTCCCATCCCCCATTTGGGTGCATCCACTCCCGAGAGCGAGGATAATTGCGCCGTTATGGCCGTTAAGGAATTGCGCGAATATCTGGAATACGGCAACATCAACAATTCTGTGAACTACCCTGCCGTTTCTACTCCCTTCAATTCAGAGTTGCGTATCTGCATCTGCCATCGCAATATTCCCAATATGCTTTCTACCCTTTCGGCAATTGTTTCGGGTGTTGGCGTCAACATCGAAAACCTGATCAATAAATCCAAGGGCGACTTTGCCTATACCATGATCGATTGCGATAAGGATGTAGCCGATCGCATCACAGCCGCACTTTCCGCAGTTGAAGGCGTTATCCGCGTTCGTTGCATTCACTAATTAACAATTAAATAATAAAACCGCTTTTGCATCGCAAAAGCGGTTTTATTTATTTAAAATCTCAGCAATTAATGCGTCACACTCATTGATAGAGGAAATCCGCCCGGCCCGCACCTTTAATGCGGCCGCTCCGGGGATGCCCTTCAAATACCAAAGCATATGCTTGCGAAATTCAACGCAAGCGCATTCTTCCCCTTTATCATCAACGGTATATGCCAAATGCTTACGGCAAATTTCAAATCGTTTCTCAAGTGAGGGCAAGTCTTGCTCAGCCCCCATAAGATAGGCTTTGATTCTCTGAAATACATCGGGGGCGCCAAGCGCACCTCTTGCCAGCATAAAACCATCCGCATTGGTTTCGCGCAATATTTTCTCAGCAGACATACCATCCACAACATCACCGTTTGCAATAACAGGAATTGAAAGTGATTCCTTAATTCGACGGATCATATCGTAATTCGCAGCTCCGGAATAAAACTGCTCTCTGGTTCTTCCATGGACTGTAATAAAAGAAGCCCCTGCAGCCTCCATTTCCCGGGCAAAATCAATCACCCCCGGGTCAGGAACTTCAATACCGATACGCATCTTTACGCTCACCGGACCGCCGCATCCTTTGCGCGCCGCGCGCACCAATTCCGCCGCGAGTTTTGGTTCTCTTAAAAGCGCGCTGCCATCCCGATTATTAAAAATCTTCGGAGCAGGACACCCCATATTGAGATCGATCCCGTCAGGAGCAAAATGCTCCCAAATATAGGCGGCCGCATATTCCATCGATTCAGGTTCACGTCCAAAAAGTTGAATTAAGATAGGCGTTTCACCCTTCGTGTATTTCGCCAAAGCTACCGTTTTATCCGCACCGTAACGCAGAGCTTTTGCGCTGATCATTTCTGTAACGGTATAGTCTGCCCCATATTCTCGGCAAATACGGCGAAATCCACTGTCACCGGGCCCTGCCATCGGAGCAAGCCCTATTTTATTACATGGTGAGAAGTTTTCGGCCATTGATTACTCCTTCATAAAGAATAAAATACCCCGATCGGCTTTGCCGACCGGGGTATAATAATAGCTTGAATTACTTCAGCTCAACAGTAGCGCCGGCTTCAGTCAGCTTATTCTTGATTTCCTCAGCCTCGTCCTTGGAAGCAGCTTCCTTAACAGCCTTGGGAGCGTTGTCTACCAGCTCCTTAGCTTCCTTCAGACCCAGACCGGTGATTTCCTTAACAACCTTGATAACATTGATCTTGGATGCGCCGGCATCAGTCAGGATAACATCAAACTCAGTCTTCTCTTCAGCAGCAGCGGCAGCACCGGGAGCAGCAGCAACAGCAACGGGAGCAGCAGCGGAAACGCCGAACTCCTCTTCGATAGCGTGAACCAGGTCAGCCAGTTCCATAACGCTCAGGGTTTTGATTTCTTCAACGATATTCTTAATATCAGCCATTTCTTTAATCCTCCAAATTAAATTTAAGTTTAAAATTTATGCAGGGGTTGCTTCGTTCTTCTGATCAACAACAGCCTGCAAAGCACGCGCCAATCCGGAAACATTTCCGTTGAGAGCATAGAGCAGCATGCAGAGCAAGGTTTCCTTGCTGGGCATGGTAGCCAGCTTCTCGAGTTCAGCAACAGAAACAACTTTACCTTCAACAAAGCCACCTTTGATGGTGAAATAGTCGCGGGTCTTACCAAACTCATAAAGAACCTTGGCAGGAGCAACAACATCATCATTGGAAATAGCAAGAGCGGTATTGCCGTTGAGAACGTCAGAAAGCTCTTCCAAGCCAACTTCCTTGGCAGCAAAACGAGTTAAGGTGTTCTTAACAACGCTGTAGTCAACGCCTGCTTCTCTCAGCTGATTGCGAAGAGCAGTATCGTCGGCAACATTGATGCCGCTGTAGTCAACCAAAACACCGGTAACGGCGTTCTGAAGCTTTTCCTTCAGCTCGGCAACGATCGCTTGTTTCTGAGCAATGATCTTTTCATTTGCCATGAATAGAATTACCTCCATTTGTATTTCAAAAAAATGCTCCCAAACACGCAGACCGCGCTTGGGAGCATAGATATCCTAAGATAATAAGCACTCCTCGGCGGGATATTAAGCCGATAAACGGCACCAGCTGTCTGCGAAGCAATATTTTTGACTAAACAATCATATCATAGAGCGATAGGATTGTCAAGCATTTTTTTACATAAACTTAGCCTGATTGATCTTAACGCCGGGGCCCATGGTAGAAGCAACAGTGCAGCTTCTTACATACTGACCTTTTGCGGCAGCAGGCTTCGCCTTAATAACGGCACCCATCAGAGTGTTGAAGTTCTCGGTGAGCTTCTCAACGCCGAAGGAAACCTTACCCAAGGGGCAGTGAATGATATTGGTTTTATCCAAACGATACTCGATCTTACCTGCTTTGATCTCAGCGATAGCCTTGGTAACATCCATGGTAACAGTACCGGCCTTGGGGTTCGGCATAAGGCCCTTAGGACCAAGAACACGACCCAAACGACCGACAACGCCCATCATATCGGGAGTTGCAACAACAACATCATATTCAAACCAGTTTTCATTCTGGATCTTGGGGATGAGTTCCTCACCACCAACGAAATCAGCGCCGGCAGCCTTTGCTTCCTCAGCCTTAGCATCCTTGGCAAATACCAGAACGCGAACGGTTTTACCGGTACCGTGGGGCAGAACAACTGCGCCGCGAACCTGCTGATCAGCATGACGGGAATCAACACCCAGCTTCACATGCACTTCGACAGTTTCATCGAACTTTGCACGTGCAGCCTTGATAACAGCATCCATAGCCTCATCGACATCATACAGCTTGGTAGAATCGATCAGCTTGGTGCTTTCGATATAAGACTTTCCTCTTTTCACCTAATTATCCTCCTTTGTGGTATTACGGAATATTCCTCCCACAGATTTCCGGGCTTATTACTCTTCTACGGTAACGCCCATGCTTCTCGCAGTACCTGCGATCATGCTCATAGCTGCTTCGATATCGACCGCATTCAGGTCGGGCATCTTCTGCTCGGCAATCTTCTTGACCTGCTCCTTGGTAAGAGAAGCAACCTTGGTCTTATTGGGGACACCGGAGCCGCTCTCGATACCGGCTGCCTTCTTAATCAGAACTGCAGCAGGCGGAGTCTTGGTAACAAAAGTGAAAGAATGATCCGCATAAACGGTGATAACAACCGGAATGATGTAACCGATATCATTCTTAGTTCTTTCGTTGAATTCCTTTGCAAACGCCATGATATTGACGCCGTGCTGACCCAGCGCAGGACCTACCGGGGGCGCCGGAGTTGCCTTACCTGCCGGAATCTGAAGTTTAATGAACCCTGTTACTTTTTGAGCCATTTTTAAACACCTCCCTCGTGTTTCAATGTGGTAATATAGCGGAAAGATAAAAAAGTACTCTCCTCCCACTTGCGATAACGCACCGAAGGGTGCGAATCAGCCTTACTCTACGGGTGCAACCTGCTCGAAGGAAACCTCAACCGAAGTTTCACGGCCGAACATGGATACAACCACCTTTAACTTGGAAGATTCGGGATAAACCTCATCTACCACGCCTACAAAACCGCTCATGTTGGAAGCGACAAAACGTACAGAATCGCCCTTCTTATAGTCGGTATGAACAACGCGCTTCTCCACACCCAGCTTTTCAATTTCAGCTTGGGTAAGCGGAAGAGGCTCGGATGTGGACCCAACAAACCCGGTAACGCCCTGAATGTTGCGGACGATATACCAAGTCTCATCGGTCATAACCATCTTTACCAACACATAACCGGGGAAAACTTTGCGTTCGTATTCCTTCTGACCTTTTTCAGTCGTTTCAACAACGGTTTCGGTTGGAACAGAGATATCCTGAATGACCTCTTCCAACTTGCGATTCTCAATAATTCTGCGCAGGTTGGTCGCAACCTTATTCTCATATGCAGAATAAGTATGAATGGCATACCATTTTGCTTTATCAGCCATAAATCATCTGTCCCTTTCTCGAAAATAGAATTAGCCTAACAAGCCACCCAACCAACTGATAAGGGCTTGAATAGCTGTAAAGAAAAGCCAATCGAATAACCAGATCAATACGCCCACGACCAGTACGCAGACAATGACGATAATAGTATTATTTAAAACCTGACTAAAAGTCGGCCAAATAATTCTCTTGGTCATTTCAACGCGAACCTCGCGGAACCAACCGAAAATTCTGGAAAAGATGGACTTCTTCTTGCTTGCATTTTCTGCCATGATTTCGTCCTCCTTTTTAAGTATGGAAACTTACTTGGTTTCTCTATGCAAGGTATGCTTTTTGCAGAACTTGCAATACTTGTTCATTTCCAGTCTGTCGGGGTCATTCTTCTTGTTCTTCATTGTGTCGTAATTTCTTTGTTTGCACTCAGTGCAAGCCAGCGTAATCTTGACTCTCATCTTGCGGCACCTCCTGTTATAATGGCCTCCCTGCGTTCATATTGGAGCTTATTTTTTTGCACAAAAAAATAAGCCCTACGGCAGGTATAAAAGATTATAGCATATCATTTCGGCATAGTCAAGCCTTTTTTTAAATTTTCAGGAAGGGCAAAAAACAGATCTTGCCCTTCCTGTTTTATTCCTTATTTCAACCGCTCCATCAGCAATTGATTAATGAGTTTGGGATTGCCTTTTCCCTTGGATTGCTTCATGCATTGGCCAACCAGGAAGCCTACAACGTTTGTCCGCCCGTTGCGATATTCTTCCACCGCGGCAGGATTTGCCGCCAAAACGGCATCAACAATGCCCGCCATTTCGTCCTCATTGCTGTTTTGAACCAGACCCTCGCGCTCAACGATCGCCATGGGCTCTGCCTCATCCTCCAACATGATGGCAAGGACTTTCTTAGCGGCTGCACCGGATATGGTACCGGCATCCACCAGTTTCAAAAGTGCCATCAGGCGGTTGGGACGAACCGGGAAGGTATTGATCTCCTGATTGCGATCATTGAGATATTTTGCAATATCACCCAAAATCCAATTTGCGGCATTCTTTGCAAGCTTTTCATCAATAACGGTGCAGGCATCAAAATAAACCGCACGTTCATAATTACGCGCAATCAGCCCCGCATCTGTTTCGGAAAGGTGATAGCCCAAAACATAGCGTTTGGTCTTTTCATTGGGCATTTCGGGAATTTCTTCCTTCAGCTGATCGATCCAACTTTGCTCTAAAGAAACCGGCGGGATATCCGGTTCGGGGAAATAGCGATAGTCCTGGGCATCTTCCTTGGAACGAAGCAGAATGTTTACGCCCTTTTCATCATCCCAACGACGGGTTTCTTGGAAGATCTCTCCCCCATTTTCCAAAATTTCAATCTGACGCGCCGCTTCATATTCGATCGCACGTTGCGCGCCACTGAATGTATTGATATTCTTCATCTCGCAACGAGTACCAAACTTATCGGAGCCCTTAGGCCGAACCGACACGTTTACATCGCAACGAATAGAACCCTCCTGCATCTTACAATCGGAAATACCGATATAGAGCAAAATGGTGCGAATGGTTTCCAAGTATTCCCGCGCCTCCTGGGAAGAGCGAAGATCCGGCTCGGAAACGATCTCAATCAAAGGTACACCGCAACGGTTGAGATCTACCAAAGAATAAGGAATGCCATCCTGATGCAACAGCTTGCCCGCATCTTCCTCAATATGGATTCGGGTGATTCCCACCCGCTTGGTTTCTCCGTTGATCATAAATTCAACCGCACCGTTACGGCAGATGGGAATATCAAACTGAGAAATCTGATATGCCTTAGGCAAATCGGGATAATAGTAGTTCTTACGATCCTGCTTCAGCATGGTATCGATGGTGCACCCGGTAGCATGACCCATGCGAATGGCATACTCTACAACCTTCCTATTTAATACAGGCAGTGCACCCGGCATACCGGTGCAGACCGGGCAACATTGGGTATTGACCTCGCCGCCAAAGCTATTTTTACAAGAGCAGTAGATCTTTGTTTTGGTGTTCAGCTCTGCGTGAACCTCCAGACCGACTACAATTTCATATTCCTTCATAATTATTAACCCTCCAAATCGATCATAGCGAGGAATTCATCTTCCTCGATCACGGGAACTCCCAACGCCTGCGCCTTGGCAAGCTTACTGCCGGGCTTATCCCCTAATATTAAATAAGAAGTTTTTTTGGATACCGAGCCCGAAACCTTTCCGCCCAGCCGCTCAATGGCCGCACCCGCTTCATCGCGGGACATAGAGCTAAGCCCCCCGCTTAAAACGAAAGTCTTCCCGGCCAAACGGTCGGAAGTAACAGACTGATGGTATTCCATCCGCAAACCAACATCCTGCAATCTGCGGATCAATTCACAATTTTTTTCTTTGGCAAAAAAGGTCGCCACATTTTCAGCCATGATTTCACCAAAATCATAAAGCGCCCCAATCTCTTCGGCCGAAGCAGACATGATCGCATCCATGGACCCGAAATGTTCCGCCAATTGCTTGGCCGCTTTAGATCCGATGTTGCGAATGCCAAGGGCAAAGATAACCCGATCCAATGTTGCGTCTTTAGAACGTTCCAAAGACGCCAAGAGATTTTCGGCAGATTTTTCGCCAAAACCCTCCAATACAGATAGTTGCTCTTTTTCAAGGCGATATAAATCGTCGGGCTTTTCAATCAGATGGTTTTCCAGCAATTGATCCACGATTGCAGGCCCCAGACCTTCAATATCCATCGCCGCTTTAGAAGCAAAATGCTCCAACTGGCGGCGAATCTTTGCAGGACACAGTTCATTTGCGCAACGTAACGCAATACCGCTCTCATCCGCAGCAAGTTCTCCGCCGCAAACCGGGCAGTCCGATGGCATAACGAACGGTACGGAGTCTTCAGGCCGCTTGCTCAAAATTACCCGGACAACCTCAGGGATAATATCCCCCGCTTTCTGAACAACCACCGTATCCCCCACGCGCACATCCAATTCCCGAATAAAATTCTGATTATGCAAAGTGGCGCGAGAAACAGTTGTTCCCGCCAAGCGAACAGGCTCCAACTCAGCATTAGGAGTCAGCACCCCGGTTCTTCCCACCTGAATAGTGATCCCTTTCAGCAAAGTTTCCTTTTGCTCAGGAGGATATTTATAAGCAACCGCCCATTTGGGGACTTTTACCGTCTCACCCAATAAATCTCGATCCGCAAAGGAATCCACCTTCAAAACAGCACCATCAATATCAAAGCCCAGCTCGTCCCGCATCTCATTGAAGCGCGCCACTTCGGCAAAAGCTTCGGTAATATCGGAAAACAAATTGTAATACGGGCTGACTTTAAAGCCAAGTTCTTTCAGAAAAGTCAAACTTTCAGCATGGCTTTCAGGCATTGCCCCGTCGAATTGTTGAACATTAAAGATAAAGATATCCAGCCGTCGCTCCGCGGTAATTTTGCTATCCAACTGGCGGAGAGAACCTGCCGCCGCATTGCGCGGATTAGCAAAAGTCTTCTTGCCCTGCTCTTCGCATTGCCGGTTCAGACGTTCGAAACTTTTGCGCGGCATATAAACCTCACCGCGAACGGTGATATTCAACGGCTTTTTCAACAGCAGAGGGATACTGCCAATAGTCTTTAAGTTCTCGGTAACATCCTCCCCGACCTGCCCATCGCCGCGAGTTGCTCCCCGCACGAAAACACCATTTTCATAAGTGAGCGCCACCGAAAGTCCATCAATTTTTAATTCAACCGCATAGCGAGCCTTGGGACACTCCTTTTTAACGCGCTCATCAAAGGCCAAAAGCTCCTCATAGGAAAAAGCATCCTGCAAGCTTAGAAGGGCAACTTCATGGCGATAGGAATCGAATCCCTGCGCAACCGAACCACCCACACGCCGGGTTGGCGAGATCGGCGATCTCAGTGCAGGAAATTCTTCCTCCAAAGCGGAAAGCTTACGCATCATCATATCATACTCATAGTCTGATATGATGGGGGCGTCCTCCACATAATAATGATGGATATGCTCATTCAGTTGCTTCGAAAGATATTCTATTTCTTTTCTTGCAGCATCCTGTGTCATAAACTCTCCTCAAGTTTTTGATCAAATTTTTGAGTATTTATCGCTATTTTTTCATTTTCGTTAATGTATTCATAGGGATATTTCATATTAATCACCCGCTCGATCCGCCCATTATCCGAAGAAATGATCTTAGAAGAAGCCCCGGCGCCGCAAGCGGCAACAGTATGAAGGTCTTCCATCATAAAAAGATTATAGGCGCAGATCTTATCCGGCTTGGAAAAGCCGATATTCTCCCCATTGGAAACGGTATTCTTCTGCCGATACATGTAGTATGGAACATATCCCTTGCTCAATAAGGTATTATACGCCCGATCCAGCATTCTTTGTACATGATCGTTGGCCGGATCGAAATAGATCCCATCCCCATGCAAGCGAGAAGAGCGTTTAATAGAGAGGGTATGGATCGTGATATTATCCACCCCCGCCTGCAAAACATCCTCTAAGGAATGAGCAAAAGATTGCTCACTTTCGCCGGGCAAACCTGCGATCAAATCTGTGTTAATACTATCAAACCCCACTTCCTTTGTCAAGGAAACGGCATCGAAATATTGGGCGCGGGTATGTTTTCTGCCCACCGCCTCCAAAACCGCATCATTGGTCGTCTGGGTATTGATGCAAACGCGAGTCACGCCGCATTTTTTCAAGACCCGCAGTTTTCCTTCGGTAACCGTATCGGGGCGTCCCAGCTCAAAGGTAAACTCCGAAAGAGGTTGAGCAATATTCGTTTGAATCACCGTCAACAACCGCTCAATCTGCTCTTCCGTTAAAATTCCGGGAGTACCCCCACCCACATAAACCGATTGAACAGAGAGATCATGCTTCTTTAAAACGGCGCATTTTTCAGCGATTTCTTTTTCCAGACATTGGAGGTAGTTTTCAATCAAACGATTACTTTTTTCCGCCGCCACGCTGATAAAGGAGCAATAAGAACACCGCGAAGGGCAAAACGGAATGGCAACGTAAAGGCTCGCCTCTCGCTTGCTATCGGTCTGCACCTCTTTCATTACCATGCAGATCTGATGAAGCAAAGGGATTTTTTCCGGCTGCATGCGGTATTCATTCAGCAAGAAGCGTCTTGTTTCCGCTGCGCCCTTTTCATCCAGAATGCGCTGATAGATCCCTGTCGGCTTAATACCTGTGAGAATCCCCCAAGGCGGGGTAATTCCCGTTGCACGGTGAAAAACCTGATAAATGGAGAATTTCACTGCCGCCAACAAGGATTCCTTATCGGTTCCACCTGCTTTTTTAGAGCAAGTGAACGTTTCGCCATTATAGCGAAATGTCGCTTTTGCGCAATATCCATCGCCCACCTTCCGAAGGTGGGAAAACAAGCGCACCGGATGCTTGGAACGATTGTTAAACACAACCGATTCCCCGGGAAAAAAGAGCAACGACATTCCGGTTACGTCATATTCAAATTCATGACCGCTGATTTTAATATCCATTTATAACCTACAATAATGATTATTTTTCTTTTCGTACCCCAGGGTAGTTTGCTCCCCATGGCCGGGATAGCAGACCATATCTTCCTCAATGGCATACACCCGCATTTGGATAGAATGCAGTTCCATCCGCTGATCACCGAAGGGTGGAAAAATCGCACCGATGGAATCGCGAAACAAAGTATCTCCGGTAAAAAGAACCCCTCCGCAACCAAGGCAGACCGATCCGGGAGTATGACCGGGAGTATGAATCACCTCAAAGGAAAGTGCACCAAAGCGAAGTATCTCCCCATCCTCAAAAGAAATCGCATCCGCTCCAACGACAAGCGGGCTCGGATAAATCATTGTCGAGAGATTATAGTCTGCTCGCTTTAAAAATGAAATATCCTCAGCATGAATATAGACCGGACAACAAAATTCCGCAACCAAACGGTCCACACCCTCAATATGATCGGCATGGCCATGGGTCAAAAGGATGGCATCAATCGATACACCCAACTCCTTCGCCAAGCGTATCACCTGCGCCCCATCGCCTGAGCAATCAATCAATACCGCCCGATCGCCCTCCGTAACTAAATAATTATTACATTGCAGTGCACCGACCGTAATAGGATAAATATTCATTATAAAGCCTCACTATCGATGATGATGTTGATCGGACCGTCGTGCAATGCCTCGATCTTCATATCACCGCCGAAAACGCCGCCTTTCACCTTAACGCCCATCTCGCCGAGCCGTTTCAGGGCATATTGATAAAGCTCCTGCGCCGGCTCATATTTCATACTCTCAATAAAGGAGGGACGAAAGCCTCTCTCAACATTTCCATAAAGGGTAAAGTTGGATACGAACAGCATTTCCCCATCTACATCCGCCAAGGAGCAATTCAACTTCCCATCGGGATCGTCCATCACCCGAAGGCCTGCCACTTTTTTGAGCGCCTTTTCAATGCCTTCTTCTGTATCTTTTTGAGAAAATCCGCAAAACACCAACATTCCCTTGCCAATCGAAGAGATCACCTCTCCATCGACACGCAGGGTTGCATTTTTAACAACGGAACAAATTGCTCGCATTTTTACCTCCTATTGATTGGCGCGATGGACATCTAAAACATTCGAATCCTTGCGAATTCTGGAAGCGATATAATTCAGATGATCCAGACTCTTAACATCGATGGTGATAATAACAACCGAAACACCGGATTCCTCTTCCCGCGTAGCAATACTGCGAATATTGACTTTCATATCCGCCAAAATGCGGGTAATATTCGCCATAACACCAATGGAATCGTTAACATGGATCATGAGCGTGGTGGAGAAACTATTGTTCTCCGATGCATCCCATCTGGCACTGAGCCATCGGTCCGGCGCATCATCCATTCCGCGCTGGGCATTAGGACAGTCCAGTTTATGAATGGAAACACCGTATCCTTTGGTGATAAACCCACAGATATAATCGCCGGGCAAGGGATTGCAACATTTTGCAAATTTGATCAGGCAGTTATCGATGCCTTCTACAACAACACCGCCCGCGCTCGCCTTCGGCTTAGAATCGGTGATAATTTCGATGGGTTTATTTTCCTTTTGAAGCTGGTCGCAATAATCGCGCACCCGACGCTCCACTTTGGCCACCGTAATTCCGCCGTAACCAATTGCAGCATAGAGATCTTCGGGGGAATTGAACTGCAGCTGAAGAGCAATAGGTCTCATTATCTCATCTCTTTGCTCTTTTGATAAGCGTAGCCCTGCGCGCCGCAAAGCTTTTTCCAGATCATCAAAGCCGGTTTCGATATTTTCTTCCCGCCGCTCGTTTTTGATCCAATGGCGGATCTTTTGCTTGGCTTCACTGGTCTTAACGATCTTAAGCCAATCTCTGGACGGGCCATGAGTGGGCGAAGAAGTGGTTAAAATCTCGATGATCTCACCGTTTTGGGGTTTATATTCCAAACCAACGATCTTACCGTTGACCTTTGCGCCCACCATTCGGTTACCAACTGCACTATGAATGGCATAGGCAAAATCGATCACCGTTGATTCCGCCGGTAGATTAACAACATCACCCCGCGGAGTGAAGAGGAAGACTTCGTCATCAAAAAGATCAATTTTTAATGCCTTGATGAAATCTTCCGTATCCGAAACATCCTCTTGGGTCTCCAAAATATTGCGGACCCATTTAAGTTTATCGTCCAGCGATGCTTTGCTGTTTTGAATACCGTTCTTATATTTCCAGTGCGCGGCAATGCCGTATTCCGCCGTGTTGTGCATATCCCAGGTACGGATCTGCACCTCAAAAGGGATACCTTCTTTACCGATCACCGTTGTGTGCAACGATTGATACATATTCGGCTTAGGCGTAGAAATATAATCCTTAAACCGCCCGGGAATAGGATTATATAGATCGTGAATTACGCCCAACAGATAATAGCAATCATTAACGGTATTCACAATCAGACGAAAGGCATAAATGTCGTAAAGTTCTTCAAAGGTCTTATCCTGAGTGAAAAGCTTGCGGTAGATGCTGAAAATATGCTTTACCCGATAAGTGAGTTCAAAAGGAATATCATAAGCCTTTAGTTTTTCGCAGATATTCTTTTTTGTATTTTCAACAAATTCATGCCCGCTGCTTTCAAACTCCCGCAAACGGTCGCGAATCATTTTACATCCGTCGGGATCCAGATAGGAAACGGAGATATCCTCCATCTCCTGCTTCACCTTTTGCATACCCAAGCGATGGGCCAGCGGTGCATAGATCTCCAGAGTTTCATGGGCAGTCTTCAACTGCTTTTCCCGCGGGCGTGCGCCAAGAGTGCGGACATTATGCAAACGATCCGCAAGTTTGATCAGAATCACGCGAATGTCCTTCGCCATCGCCAGAAACATCTTACGCAAATATTCCACCTGGGCCTCTTCTTTGGTGGTATATTGAATCTGGCCCAATTTTGTTACGCCATCAACAATATTGGCGCAGTCCAGACCGAATTCTTTTTTTACCGCCTCAAAAGTAAGGTCGGTATCTTCGATGGTATCATGCAAAAAGGCAGCCGCCATCGAATCGGTGTCCAAACCGAATTCATAGACCAATTTGGCCACCTCAATGGGGTGGCAGACATACGGTTCCCCCGAGCTTCGGAATTGCCCTTCATGGCAACTTTTGGCGCGAAGATATGCACGTTCGATCTTTTCAATATCAAACTTTTTTTCATCGTTTTTTACCGTTTCCAAAAAGTCATAAAAAAGTTTATCCGCTATACACATACCGTATCACCTGCCTTTCTTTTAATCTCCTTAAGCAATAAAGAATCATCCAGGCAAACCTTTTTATCCGCATGGATCTTCAGATCCCTGAAATATAAATCGTCCCGATGATAATCCAAAATTCCAAGTTCTTTTAAAATCTCCATTGAAAAAAGCACAGCACCGACTGTCATTTTATAATGACGCTCCGATGCAATACGTTTGACCAAAGCGGAGAAATCAAATTCCGAAACCCCAAAAGTCAGCATTTTGAGCAAATACCGATAAATGGTTGCCGCATCCTCCCGGGAAGGAATATCCTCGGCGCGCAGATTAGAACCCGCCAGACGAAGCAATTCATTGCGGGTTTGGACCGATTCTTTTTCACATAAACGGATGTCCTTAATGAGCAACTGTACATTCTGCCGCCCATTATATGTATTGATATCCGCCTCAAAAACAATATCGACCGTTTCCCCCGCCTGATATAAAAATCGATTGGGAGCAACATTAAAATAAAAACCGGTCAACCGATTATTGCCGCAAAGGAAGGAAAGGCGCATATGATTGCCGTTGGCAGTAGGCGAGGCTTCCAACAAACGAACATTCCGGATGCAAAAGATAGGAACGTCATTTCCGCGCCCAAAGGGTGCCAAACGACCCAATTCCTTAATTTTAGATACGCTCAAATCTTTTTCGGATAAGGTGCAGTCCAGTTCGATGCTTTCATCAAACTGATTACTTTCCAAAAAGGCATCCACCTTGGCGCAAAAAGCATCGCGAAACGCATCCAGCTTCCTTTTATCCACCAAAACACCTGCGGCATAGGCATGTCCGCCAAAGCGTTTGGTATAATCCGAGATCCCTTCCAGCGCTTCAAAAAGATTAAAAGGCTTCATGCTCCGCCCCGAGCCTTTGGCAAATTCATCGCCAACCGAAAATAAAATGCAAGGGCGATTATAGCGATCCTTCAGGCGGGATGCAACGATCCCTACAACACCGTTATGCCAATTCTCATCCCAAAGAATAATAGCATTTCGATTCTTATTCTTCTCATCCGATTCAAACATGGCGATGGCTTCTTCCATAATCTGATTCTCGGTAACCTGGCGCTGATTATTTTCTTTACAAAGTTCATCCACAAGCGCCTCAGCGACCTGAGGATCGCGAGTCGTCAAGAGATCCACACCAACCGAAGCGCTACCCATCCGCCCCGCCGCATTAATGCGAGGCGCAAGAATAAAACCAACCGTTGAGGCATCAATGGGGCGATCCCCCACGCAACGCTCAATTAAGGCGGATAGACCGGGGTTTTGAGTATCCCGCAACATTTCCAGTCCGCGGCGAACAATATAGCGGTTTTCCCCCACCATCGGCATAATATCCGCGATGGTACCGATCGCCGCAAAAGAGGTAAAGCGATCAGGATCGCCTCCCCCGCCATAGGTTTGATCCAATGCGCAGACCAGTTTAAACACTACGCCCACCCCTGCTAATGCTTCAAAGGGATAGCCGGATTGCTCACATTTAGGATTGATGATCAACGTATCAGGTAGTTGCTCCTGGCATTCATGGTGATCGGTTATGATAATATCCATTCCCAGCGCCTTGGCTTCTTCCACCTCGGCAACAGCGGTTATACCGGTGTCTACGGTAATAATGAGGTTCGCCCCTTCTTGGGCGATTTTTTGGATCGCGGCCGAATTCACTCCATATCCATCGGCAAACCGATTGGGGATATAGTAACCCACATTTCCGCCAAGGGAGCGCAATTCTTCCATCAACAGCGCTGTGGCAGTAATACCGTCCACATCATAATCACCGTATACAATAATACGCTCATCCTTGCGAATAGCTTCACCGATCCGCTCCACAGCACGCTCCATACCGCAAAACAAAAAAGGATCATGCAGCATGCTTTTATCCGCGTGAAGAAACTTCTTTGCCTTTTCAGGGGTTTCGATGCCGCGATTGATCAAAATGCGCGCAAAAAAATGCGAACAATTCAACGAACGGCGCAAGGTTTGAACCAAGGAATCGTCTTGCTCTTTGATCTTCCAGCTACGCATCATCATACCCCTTTCTAAAATAATAATATATTATAACACTATATATTAAAATATTCAATAATATAAATAAAAAAACACGCTTTTCTGACAAATCAAAAAAGCGTGTTCAATTATTCCGTTATCGGGAGATCAAAAGCAGTTTTTTATCCTCCAAAACATCCCGATTCATATCGTTGATCTGTTTGATAGAAGAAACCGAAGTGGAATACTTTCTAGCAATATCCCATAGGCGCTCCCCCTTTTCGCCGTAATAAACCACCAACGGAGCAGGACCATCCTTTTCCATAGGATGATCAAGATCTACCTCAATTCCACCGATTACATCCACCATATCCTTAGAAAACACCATAATAGAGCACAGCATCTCCGCTTTTAACTCCATATGATCCCCCGCATTGTTCCAATCCATACCAATCACGCAAGGGTGCACCTCACAACGCATTCTCCCGCTAAGATTACGCATCTCTTTTTTTAGTGTAAAGGGAAAAGACTTGTCAGAACTTCGATACTGATCCCCATCCCGCACAAACAGAGAGACATCCATCACGCCATCAATAGAAAGGGTATGATCCTGGCCGGTGATTTTGCGCACAACAGGAGATCCGATCACCTGAAGAACTTCAACGTCTTCCCCATCCAACGGCAGTTCATAACGGATATTTTCAGAGATTTCAGCCTGCCCCACCAACTCCTCCATTGTTATCGTTTCGTTTTTCAGTTCGATGGGATAACGGTTAGAATAGGCGTCTACCAATAACTGATGCTGTTTATTGGTATAGAGTTCTCCTTCGGTCATGACCGTTACAGTAATGGAGATCAAGCGATTTTTGCCGTTTTCATCCGTCTCCACATCGGTTCTGAGATTCTGAATAACCGCAGAGGGGTCCATCAACGCTTCTTGAAAGGAATTATTAATTTCCAAAACTTGAGTAAATGGAATGGCCGTTGAAGTATGTTCCACCTTGCAAGGGTCTGCCTCGGGGGTAAACAGAACATAAAGATCCACTACTCCTTTGACCATCGCCTTCCCCGGCATGATCTTCACATCCTTGATGCAAACAACCCCTTCGGTCTTCAAAACCTCCTGCACATCGGTATGCACGGCAATCTCGCCCTGCACCTTCGCCGAATCAGCGACACGGTCTAAAACCGTATAAACCGTTTTAGGCAGAAACAAAGCCTCCGCCTCATTGCAATCGATAGCCTCAATGGTCGGCGTATATTGCTGGCATTTCACCTTTAAAGCCACCGAAACGGTCGCCCGTGCGCTGACCTTGCGCGGATTAAGCAAACGGCAGGAGGTGCCGGAAACACGCAAGATCGCTTGCGTCCAGGCATCCTCCCCCATTTCCTTTATTGGAAAACTTTCGCTGAAATTAAAGGTCTCACTAAGCGCCTTGATTCCGCCATCTTCTTCCCCCTGATAGATCACCGAAAAGCGGCAACTCCCCTCCAGATTCAGGCGATCTCCATCAATCTCTTTTCGAAAGATCACCGGCACCGCGCTGCATTGGATGATTTTTTCCGCCGCCGGAAAATAATCCGGGATCAATAGATCGCTTTCGCACTTTTCCTCAATAAAATTTTCATACAGCGTTTTGGTCGCTGCAACCTTTGTTTGTTGCTGATTGCACTCCATGGTCCACGGCTCCTTCGTTTTTTATTAATTTCTATGCCGTGGATAAAATGGATATGCCTATCCGTTTGTATTATGTATCTTAAAAAATCGCATCAACACGCCGCGCCAGAATTTCGAGGGTTTCACAACAACGATCTGCATAAAATCACTCCTTATGTAAATTTTGCAATTGCTATGCCCATGATCAACACCAGCAAGCAGCAAATTGCAATAATCAGGATATCCGGCAGAAAGATCTGGATCAGAATGCCCAGCGCCACTGCCGCCGCAAAACAACCGAGCATTCTGAATAGATGTTTTTTCTTCATTTACCGCCCTCCCTTGCCAAATATTCTTGCATTATTCTATGCGAAACCGAAAGGGATGGTACCAATGATAAATATTTGTTGAATAAAGTAGATTGATCCGCGCACGCAGTTCGGCTGCAGTCGCTTCGATCTCATTATAATCCTCTTCTTTGAGATAGGCATTTAATTTATGAAGCAACATTTCGATCTCATCCAACCGATCGGT
>JAZODI010000077.1:0-7422 GCA_045596965.1 Eubacteriales bacterium
AGATAAAGCCATTGCTCCCCGAATGCATCGGTTTTGCCGATAAAGGCTGTGCTGCCGAACGCATTATTTTTTTGAGGATTACCGCTTTCAACGGTTGTATCCTGAATGATCTTATCTTCATAAAGATTCAGTTCAAACAAAATATACTTGCCGGGCGCGTTGCCGGGATCGAAAGTCAGTTCATACCGCCCGTTACCAATCGTCTTGCTCCCGATTTTTGCCGGAGCAAGGATGGTTCCGTTTGCATCCGAAACGCCGATTGCCGAAACGGTTAAAAACGGCTTGAATTTCTCCTTCATAACCGCAAAGCATACATCGTTTACCCGAAGGTCTTTATATAACTCGTTTACCGTTAAATTAAAAACCATCGGTTTTGGGTCTTGAATATCGGCTTTATAAACAATCCCGTTTGTAGTCAGCGAGATCTGATCTCTGCCGCATAAAACAAGTTGATCCGAAATATAAGTCGGAGTTTTTTTCAAAGACAGTCGGCAATATCCACCGGCATTTTCCAAAACAATTTCGTTGCCGATCGTAATATCCGCATTACTGCCACACGCTAAAATTGTCGATTTCTCTTGATGAAATTTCAGATCCAGCAGCTTTCTTGTTTTTTGATTGTAAATCGGCGTACTGAAACAGTAGGCTGTTTTGGTGCCGTTTGGTTCCCGCACAATCACGCGATAACGATTGCTGTTGCTATAATCGATATTCAGATCCTCATTTTTTCGAATCCTGCAAATCTGCTTCATAATTGAGTCCATTATTATCACCTCCTTTCATGGTAGTAACCCTTCTTTTTCGTTCAAAAAAGCGGGTGGATTTATTTTTAGAAAACATTGCCCGCTCGCAAAAGGAAGGTATATCGATCTTTCGATCGAATGCACGCAACGCTTTTGCATAGTAGCGAAGAATGTATTCTGCGCGGTCTTCGTGCAACAACAGGTATTCAATCTCCATTTCGTAATCTGTAGTATCCAGATAGAAATTTTTATCGAGCACCACCTTGCTGATATCATCCTGATGGATCACCGTCCGCTCGGTTACCAGGCTTCCCTGCGGTTTAATTCCCTTGCCCTTGAATAAGCGTTTATCCCGCTCATTGCGCGCTTCTTTGGAAATTTCGATGCTTTTATCTTTTACATCTCGTTCATGAGTTTTTATCGTCGCCTGATATTTTCCGTTTTTCTCGCGAACACGGTAGGTAATCCCCTTGTTATTCATCTTGAAGTCATCGGTATCGAAATAATAATTTGTTTGGGTAAAAGATAAGGCATCTTTCCCAAATAATCGCATTAATACCGCATATTCATCCTGCGATAAAGGAACCTTTTTTTCTAATTCAATCATTCATATCACCTCCTTACCATCTTCCCCGATCCGCTCTTGGGAAGTTCATCTACCAATTCAATCCGATTTGGGATCTGGAAATGCGGCAAGACCTCAGCGCAAAGATGCCGCACCTCATCGATATTTTCAAAGGCACCCGAAATCGTCATCGCAATCTGCTCACCCATGTTTGGGGTTTCAAATTTGTATACGAGCACATCCCGAACGCGCCAATCCCTTTTCAACGCTCTTTCGATCTCCTGAGGATAAATATTCATCCCGGCGCGGATGATCAAATCATCCCCCCGCCCCTTGATTCGAAGGAGCCCGTTGGGATCCATTGTTGCAATATCGCCGGTGCATAGCCATCCGTCCTTGAGCACCTTTGCGGTCTGCTCAGGGGCGTTATAATAACCCAGCATCACATTTTCGCCCCAAACCCAAAGCATCCCATCTTCCCCTGTTTGGGCAACGTTACCGTCTTTTTTGATAATTTTCAGCGTAACGGAATCCAACGCAATCCCCACACATTCCGGCCACTCATTAAAGAGTTCGGGCGGCAAATGACTGACCCGCGGCGAGGCCTCCGTCAGACCATAGACATGATGGATTTTTGCTGCAGCAAAAGCCTGCCGAATTTTACGCCCGCGCTCTGCGCTCATGCACTCACCGCTGATAAAAATCGTTTTCAAATCGACCGAGCGTTTTCTTTTGAAGCGTGCCATCATCTCCCAAAGGGTCGGGGTTCCGCCCATAACGGAAATTTTTCGCTCATCGATCAGCGCCAATAATTCCTTTGGATTGAACGCATGGGAATAAAAGCAAATGTTCACCCCTTTAAAGAGAGCCATTAAAAACTCACCGGTTAGCACCGCGCTATGATAGAGGGGCCGCGCAATCAGAATGGTATCTGTTTGATCTACATCCAAATAGGCGCAAATATCCCGCACATTGGTCCGTAAATTATGTTCCGAAAGCATGGCCCCCTTGGGGGTGCCGGTTGTCCCGGAAGTACACATGATCAATGCAGGCGGTTCTTCCGGCTCGATATAAGTTGAATCTTTCAGGGTCATAATCTGCAGCTGACCGTCCAGATCGGTAAGCACCGCCGTCGGACTTACCGTTTCTAAAATCTTGTTGCAATGCTTCTCGCCATACCGCGCCGATAGGGGAACCGCCGTTACCCCCGCCGCAAAACAGCTCAATAGAGCCATCCCCGCCGCCATTTCAGACCCGCATAAAATGGCGCAGCATTTTTCGCCGGCAAGCTTTTCGGCAAACATTTCGGCAAACATCGTTAGTTCCCGATAGGTCATTTCTGTTTTTGCTTCGCTGATCTTTTGATTCGGATGGTCCAACATCGCTTTTTTAATTTCATTCCATAGCATCATCTTTTACCACCCCTTCCGCTTTTTTGAGAAATGCGTGCAAAAGCTGTTCTTCCTCTTGCCGTATTTTAATCAGCCGCGCGCTCATTCCGGGCAGAATGGAATCGCGGCGTTTCATCATATGGGATGCATAAAGCATCCGCAAGGCGTTGGCTTCGGAAACGATTTTTTCATATGCACAACTGATTTCGGAATCCAAGTTTAATGCCTCTTCCATCTTCTGCAACCGCTCCAGCATCACCTTTTTATGTTCCCAAATGAAACGAAATACCCTTCGATCCATCCGTTCATGGGGGATGGAGCCTTTATAAAGGCAATCCAAATACATTGCAATGTAGTCCTGAACCGCAATGCCGAAAACATCCCCTTCTTCGTCGGGCGGGTATTTCTCCAGCGAAGAATCCAGATATTCCCGCAGTTTTTCCAAAACAACCTGCGGCTCCAGCTCAAGAATATGATGAGTTTTCGGCTTGATCCCGCAAATATGTCCATAGACCCCCTTTTTGAAGGCCTCCACCCGCCCTTTATTGAAGGATTCTTGGGAAACCTTGAATGTTCGGCAGACCCAATTCTGGTCATAGGCATAGAGGGTATAGGTCTTTTCTTCTTGATCATATCCGCAGATCATGCCGTCATGGTAAAAATGCCGCTTTTGATACCAGCTTTTTCCCTCCACATAATAATCATCGATCCCCCCGAAACCGACATAATACCCATCATCCAAAAACGCGCGGATAATATAATTGAGATACCCTTTGGTATATTTCATCGGGCACCATTCTCTGATAAAATAGGGGTTCTCCCCCATCGAAGACTGCAGGATCTCCAGGCGCGGGGTGGTAAACCCGTTCAAAAACCATTTCTTGCAGGTAAAAATCATCGCATGATTTAAGTACCAATTGCGAATGCTCGGATTTTCGGCAATTGTTGCCGTGCCTTGCCCTTGGTTATGGAGCGTGCTATACATCGGCTCTAAAATCGGCAGTTCAACACTCTTCTTGCTCATTTTCAACATACCTCTCAACAAGTTTTAAAACATCCGAAACCGCCGTCAAATCAAAGGGATTCATATCCGATTCCTCCAGCTCGATCTCAAAGCATTCTTCGATCTCCATCAGCAAAGTAACCATCCCGAGGCTATCCAGAGCAACATCGTCTTGAAGATTATCCGTTTCTTGAATCTCCTCTCTGCCGCTCAACTCTTTTATAATTTCAAAAACTCTTTCTTCCATTTTCATTTTGAATCATCCTTTCAACTTCTTTTTTAACAATACTATAACTTTCATCCACTGCACCGTCGGTGGAAATAAGAACGCCGTTGTTTGCGGTGCAAATTGCCCGATATTCGTCGCGCAGGCGTTTTTGCAGGTCCATATCGATATAACGATCTTTTTCTTCGATTCGGCTTCTCACGCGCGAAACAGCCGTTTCTACCGGCACATCGAAGAAAAAGGCAATATCCGGCCGAACGATGGACTCCGCGATCTCATAAATCCATTGATCCCGCTCAAAGCCCCGCGCCCGCAGATTGGCCAGGCAGGAATAAAAATAGCGATCGCTCAAAACGATCTTTCCCCTCTTCATTTGCGGCTCGATCACTTTATTTACATGTTGCACCCGATCGCTGGCCGCAAGCAACGAAAGGCTTCGGTAATCATAGGCGCTATGATCGGGGCAATCCATATAAGTGCGAAAAATGTCGGATTTTCGAACAAAATCTGTGGGCTGTTTTGTTAGGAATATTTGATATTCCTCCTCCAAATCGCCCAAAAGCTTTCGGATCATGGTGGTCTTTCCGCACCCATCCAGCCCGCAAAAAGTAATCAGCAACCCGCTGGTTTGATTGGGCCTCATTTTCAGTTTTTTCATGATGCAAGCACCTCCTCTAAAAGCCCTTTCCGATCCTCCGAAAAGAATCGTTTGGATACATCCTTCTCTCTATATAAGTAGGTCTTCTTTTCCTTGGGCGAAAATACTTTGTCGATGAAATCTTTATCCTCTTCCAGCACCTCCTGCGCCATCGCAACTACCCGCTCGTTATTCCAATCAAATAAAGCGGCGGTTTGCAAAATGGCAGAAGCGCATACTTTTTGAACATGGATTTCTTTCGCCCGTTGAAACATTTTTTCCGCCTCTGAATCCGTCATTTCCGAAAGCAGCATATAAATATCGCAATATTTATAAAGGGTCATATCCCGCTTCATTTCGATCCAGGGCAAGGTGGTTGCCTCTTTATATAAATGGCAACATAAATGAATAAAAAAGTCATAGCGGTCCAATGTTTGAACATGAAAATCCCCCACCGCCCGCTCGCATACGCGGTTTAAAATCTTCTCTAAAACTTCCCCATCGCCGTTTTGATAGTCTAAGGAGAAATTAATGTCCACCTCTAAAAACCGCATCCCGGGAAGATTTACCTCCAAAATATAGGGAACAGTCTCTCCCCGCGTCATCTTCGATTCAATGATCTCTCTCCGCGTGGCCGCGATAAATTCACCGTTTCGGATCGATCCCTGCCGAAATCCCGCCTGACCCAAAAGGCGGCCAACCGCCGTTACATTCTCGGGCAGCACCAATAGGTCAATATCGTTGGATGTGCGATAGCCTTCGGGATAATAGCGGCATAAATATGCACCCTTCAACATCGCGTATTTAAAATTGCATACCGATAAAATATCCCCCAACCGCTCAACGCAAGCAAAAAAACTTCGGTTCTTCTCAACGTTTTGATCATACGCGCTTTTAATGGAATTGCGAAACTCCCGATTCACCCTTCCAAGCAAGCCGCTCTCCTTCAATTTGCCATATGCAACGCCCTGCATTCGGTTGAAAAATAAATGGCCCAGCACCGGCGCCGTTGCGTAAGCCAATAATTCTTCTTCAAGCTTTGCAGATTTAAAACTGCAAAGCTCTTTTAATAGCATTTTTTCTTCTTTTTTCATTTCTTTTTCCTTCTTTCTAATGTTGGTTTTTCATACTTTTGAATCATGTTTTTTAAAATTTCTATTTCATCCTCTTTTAATTGATATCCTTCATCTTTTTCGACCGCATGGTATACCTTTTTGAAAACATTCATTTCTTGCTCTGTCATATATTTTCGCTCGGGTATATATCCCTCAAGAATATATATCCCTCCGCCAAAACGCCCCACCTTTGTGTAAATCGGTGCCGATAGACTTAACCGCTCAATGTCGCGGCGTATCGTTCGCTCGGAAACGCCGAATTCGTTGGCAAGATTATCGATTGTTTCATGTCTGCGGCGGTAAAGGATACTCATAATCTGATCACGTCTTTCGGCGCCTCCCATTCTGTTTCACCCCTTTCTTGCTCTAATCATAAAGTTCAATGTGGACAACTCCTGTCCACATTAAAAAAATATCTTTAATTTATTTCCAAATAAAAAAACACCCCCTGCGGTAGATTAAAAAAACTACCGCAGGGGGTGTCTTATATTAAGCGCGTATAAACGCATAAAAAGATCTCAAGTTGATTTCGCCTTTCAAAAATGTCCGGATTAAAGAAAACAGCCGCATCCGTAGATGCGGCTGAAACATTATTCTGTTTTTTCAAGACACAGTACCGTCCCCTGTCTTTTTTCGTTTTCACGCTAACCGTCCCCTGTCTTCCTGTCTTCAGTCCCTTGATTGCGAACCTTACCAATATACCTCATCCCCTGCATTTGTATCCATATACTTTTGCACTATTTCGTCAGATAATTTACGATACTCTTTTCTTTCAGAGGATAAATATCGAAAAATGCTTTTTTCCATGGTATACGTCTTGAGGAGTGTTAGGGATTTGATATAATTTGCTAGAAATACTGTGAAACAAAAAGATAAAAATATTACTATTCCTAGAAATTCGCACGATATTTTAGCCAAAGACACCATTTTCAGTATAGCTATTATTAGTGCAATACCTGTAATAGGAAATAATGTTTTTATACCTCCAAATAAGTATAAAAACTTCGCCTTTTTTAGAACTGCATCCCTATGTGCCACATTTAGCTTTTTAGGAAATATGGTTCCGTCGTTGGCAGAAAAGACAAATGTTTGGTACGAAGTGTTTTTATGAAAAACATACTCACAGTCTTTTACCTTTACTCGAACAACATCTGAGCTTCTATTAATTTCATATTCACCATCAACAACCAAAACTGTTCGCATCTGTTCCAGAGTAAATACCGCATTCAGTAAGTACCACCATAAATTAAACTTATTATTATTTTGGTGTAGCAATCTTATATTAACAGTATCACCTTCCCCGCAAAGACTGATAGCCTGACGTGGCTGCAAAATCTTTATACTGTTTTCCCAACCAACAAAGATAGGTTCTGTACTTGCATTATATAGCTCCACAATCATATACCCATGTCCTCCTAATACAGTTTAAATTGCTAACCAACCATCCCATTTACCATCAAGAATATCAATGAAGACAGGGGACGGTTAGCGTGGAAGACAGGGGGAAGACAGAGGAAGACAGGAAGACAGGGGACGGTTCTGTGTCGGAAGACAGGGGGAAGACAGGGGACGGTTCTGTGTCTTAGGGTTTAGACCACTTTGGAAGACAGGGGACGGTTCTGTGTCTTAGGGTTTAGACCACTTTTCGACTAAACCTTTTGTTACCCCTGTCAGCCTGCTGATTTGTCGGATCGACAGCCCTCTATCTCTTAATTTCTTAATATATTTTTCTTTTTCAATAT
>JAZODI010000078.1:0-11358 GCA_045596965.1 Eubacteriales bacterium
GATCGCCTATATGTGCGCCTTTGCTTATGCGATTTCCCTGATGGTCTATCAATTCGGGAGCTGGTTTATAGGCGGCGGAAATATTTTCGGAACGATCGTTGCGGCCTTGGTGCTTGTATTTTTGATTTATATGCTGGTGCGTCCGAATCCCTATAAGGAAGGAAAGAAAAGATGAACTGGCCTTCAGTAATTATTTTAATGCTGATCATCGGGGCGGTGGCCGCGGTGATTATCAATGAGATTATGAAAAAGAAAAAGGGCAAAAGCTCCTGCTCCTGCGGCAGCGGCTGCGCCGCCTGCCCCATGAGCAACAGCTGCCATCAGAAATAATAAAAACGGCAATCGAAAGATTGCCGTTTTTTTAGTTGGTTCGCATGGGGCGGCAGATTGGGCGGGTCAGAAAGAGGGTGCGGGTCTCCTTTTGGAGAGCGCGCATCGCCCTGCGGGCGGCCTTTTCGGTCTCGAAGATGCCGAAAACGCTGCTTCCGCTTCCGCTCATCAGGGTAACGGTTGCCTGCTCCGCCGCAAAGGCATCTTTGAGCGCCTGCACCGGCGGGCATAGGGGGATGGTGGCATATTCCAAAACATTTCCGGTGGACCGCCCCAGCAGGGCAAGATCGCCTGTCTCCAGCGCCTTGATAACATTTTCGGTATCGGGATGGGCGGGGATGCCCGCCTTGGCCAGCGTCTCATAGATCTGCTTGGTATTCGCCCCCGCCTTGGGCTTGGCGATGACAATATAGCAATCCTTCAGGGGCGGCAGGGGGGAGAGGATCTCGCCGATCCCTTCGGCCAGCATGGTGCCGCTATGGAGAAAGAAGGGGATATCCGCGCCCAAGGGGGCAAGAATGGCGGTTGCCTGCTCCGCGGTAAAGGAAACTTCATAAAGGCGGCAGAGGGCGGAAAAGACCGCCGCGCCATCTGCGCTCCCGCCGCCCAGACCTGCTCCCGAGGGGATGGTCTTTTTCAGGTCGATGGCCACCGAATAATCTTCTATTTCGGCGGCGCGGAAAAAGGCGGTTGCCACCTTATGAACAATGTTGCGTTCGTCGGTGGGAATATAGGGAAGGTTGCAGGTGATGGTGATGCCGGGGGTGCCGTTATCCCTTATAACCTGCACATCATCATAGAGGGAGATGCCCTGAAAGACGGAGCGGAGCAGATGGTAGCCATCCTCCCGCTTGCCGGTAACGTCGAGGCTCAGATTGATTTTTGCATAGGCGCGTAATGTAACCGATCTCATAATGCGCTCCTTTTTTGATTCTTATTTCTATTTTATCATATTTGTTGTTTTTTTCAACAAAAGATTGCAATTTACAAGAAACATGGTAAAATAATAGTATTAAATTTTCGGAGGAATTTTTATGAAAGCTGTTATTTCGGTCATCGGCAGAGATAAGGTGGGCATCATTGCCCGCATCTCCAATATCTGCGCCGATAATAATGTGAATATCAACGATATTACCCAGAAGGTGCTCCATGATACCTTCACCATGATCATGTGGGTGGAGCTCAAGGGGAGCGAAAAGGATTTTGCCACCATCGCTAAAGAGCTGGAAGAGGCGGGTGCCGAGATGGGGCTGATCGTCCATGTTATGCATGAGGATGTCTTTGATTCCATGCATCGGATCTGATGAGGTGGGCCGATGCTGAGAAGAAGTGAAATTATTGAAACCATCAAAATGATCGATGAGGAGCATCTGGATATCCGCACCATCACTATGGGGATCTCCCTGCTGGATTGCGTGGATCGGGATGTGGATGCCTTTTGCGATCGTATTTATGAAAAGATTACCCGCCTGGCGGGCAACCTGGTGCAGACCGGCGAGGAGATCGCCCGCACCTATGGAGTGCCCATTATCAATAAGCGGGTGTCGGTAACCCCCATCGCCCTGGTAACCCCCGGCTATTCGGTGGAGGATATGGTAAAGGTGGCCAAGACCCTGGAGCGGGCGGCGGTTACCTGCGGCATCAACTTTGTCGGCGGGTTTTCTGCGCTGGTGCATAAGGCGGCTACCCCGAGCGATCTGAATTTGATCCGCTCCCTGCCCCGCGCCCTGAAGGAGACCTCCCGCGTTTGCTCCTCCATCAATGTTGCCACCACCAAGGCAGGCATCAATCTGGATGCTATTAAATTGATGGGTGAGATCATCCGCGATTGCGCTGAAGCGACCGCCGAGGAGGATTCCATCGGCTGCGCGAAATTAGTCGTTTTTGCCAACGTTCCCGAGGATAACCCGTTTATGGCGGGTGCCTTCCATGGGGTTGGTGAAGGAGATTGTGTCATCAATGTTGGCGTTTCGGGTCCGGGCGTTGTTTCCAGCGCCATCCGCAAGCATCCCGAGGCAGATATTACCGAGATTGCCGATATCGTTAAGAAGACCGCCTTTAAGATCACCCGCATGGGTCAAATGGTGGCCAATGAGGCTTGCCGCCGCCTGAACGTTCCCTTTGGGATCGTGGATCTTTCCCTGGCACCTACTCCTGCGGTGGGCGATTCGGTAGCCCATATCTTAGAGGAGATGGGGCTGGAGCGTTGCGGAACCCATGGCACTACTGCCTGCCTTGCCCTGCTCAATGATGCGGTGAAAAAGGGCGGTACTATGGCCAGCGCCCATGTTGGCGGCCTTTCGGGCGCCTTTATCCCGGTCTCAGAGGATGCGGGCATGATCCGCGCCGCCGAGGAAGGGGTGCTGACTTTGGATAAATTGGAGGCCATGACCGCCGTTTGCTCGGTGGGGCTCGATATGATCGCCATCCCCGGCGATACCCCCGCTTCCACCATCTCGGCCATCATCGCCGATGAGATCAGCATCGGTGTGATCAATAATAAGACCACTGCGGTGCGCGTCATTCCTGCCATCGGCAAAGGGGTGGGCGAGAGCGTATCCTTCGGCGGGCTTTTGGGTGAAGCCCCCATCATGCCGGTCCATCGGGAGAGCAGCGAAAAATTCATCGCCCGCGGCGGCCGCATCCCTGCACCCATCCATTCTCTCAGAAATTAAAAAAACCAAAGAAAATCCTGCAAAAAGCAAATTTTTTGCAGGATTTTTTATTGCATGCAATTTGTTATTATGTTACTATTATGGAAGAATATTCTCCGAGGAGGTCCAAGGATGAAAGAGGTATTATATCCCAATGTTTGGGGAAGAGGGCAGCTCTTTTCCTATTCCGGCTTAGAGGGGGAGTGCACCATGATGGGCACCCTTACCGGCCAGCTCTTGCAGGATAATCTGGGAATGCGGCTGGATTACGGGCGCGCCGATTTTTATCTTGTCCCCCGCACCAGCGTTTGCGAGTTTAGCATCGTTTCCTCCGATCTGATCGAAGGAATTTTAGGGCGCGATCCTAAGCCCTTCGCGTTTTTGGCGCTGAACCAGAGCACCATCGTCGGTTATGCGCCCAAGGAATTTGCAGGCTGGGCGTTCCACGCCGATAAGGCCGAGCGGGAGATTCCTGTTGAAGGCGGGAAGGCCTATGCCTATGAAGATATGGCCTATTGCTGCCTGGCCGAAGAGCGGGGCGAGGAATTTGCCTTCTCTTTTGCCCGCCGCGCCACCTTTGAAGAGGCTTATGCCGATGCCAAGGCGGGGCTTTTGGCGGATGTTCGGGCGATTGCCCCTGTCCGCCGCGCCTATTTCGAGCGGGTGCCTCGGATCGATTGGCTGACTGAGGATCAGCAACGCACTTTGGCGAAGGCCTTCTCTGTTATGAAAAATCAGGTCAATAGCCCCGAGGGGGTTCTCAAATGCCGCTATACCACCCCGGACCGACTTCCCCATAAGCTGATGTGGCTTTGGGATTCGGCCTATCATTCCATGGGGAATGTTTACTTAGAGCCGGAGCTGGCCTTTGAAACCATTCGCGCGGTGCTTTACGGTCAGCGGGAAGATGGCATGATCTTCCATAGCCAGACCCCCGCAGGCGGCAGGATCGACCGCACCCAGCCCCCCATCCTGGCCTGGGCCTTCTGGAAGCTTTATAATAAGACCGGCCGCCTGGATTGGGTGGAGGAAGCTTTCCCCATTCTGGAGCGTTATTTAGATTGGAATTTTAAAAATCGGGATGAGGATCAGAACCTGCTTTTGGAATGGTTCACCGATCCCGATCAGCCCGATTGCCGCTGCGGCGAGTCGGGAATGGATAATACCCCGCGGTTTGATACCGATACCAAATGGGATGCCATCGATTTTTCTTGCTTTATGGCGAATGAGATGCGGTGCATGTCGGCTTTGGCGACCCTTTTGAATAAGCCCGAAGAAGCGGCGAAATATGCCGAGATTTATCAAAAAATGGGGGATAAGATCAATGATCACCTCTATTGCGAAAAGGACGGTCGGTATTACGACCGCGCTTTGGGCGGCGGGGAATTCAATGATATTCCCACCGTTTCCTGCTTCCTGCCCCTCTTTGCAGGCATCTGCCCCCCTGAGCGGGCCAAGAAGCTGGCGGAGGATCTTTCAAACCCCGAAACTTTCGGCCTGCCCTATATGGTTCCCACCGTTGCCAAGAATCATGAAACGTTCAGCATTGATTATTGGCGCGGCACCACCTGGATCAGCTATAACTATCTGATCGAGCAGGGCTTGCGGGAAAACGGATATACCGAGCTTGCCGACCGCATTGTGGATGCCACCATCAAGATGGTGACCGAATGGTATATGCGGGATGGAACCATCTATGAGGTTTATGATCCCCGCGCGTTGGTCAGCCCCACCGAGCTTTGGCGCAAGGGTCCGCCTGTTAACCCCAGCTACGCGGTGGCCCGCCTGCAGATCGTTCGCGATTTCGGCTGGAGCTCTACTCTTTTCACTGCTATGATTATGGAACGAGATGAGAGATTAAAGAAATAATAAAAACGGCTCAATTGAGCCGTTTTTTTATTCTTCAATGGTATAATCTTTATAAATGGGGCGGACCTCCACATTCGGATCTTCCAAAAGAAGCTCCAGAACCTCGGTATAGGCGGAGAAGGAATGATCGTCTTTAAGGTTGGTTGCGGCCTGGGCTAAGGTGCGGTCGTAAAATTCAAAATAATACCAGCCGTCTTCTTCATTGAGCGCGTAAGTGCCGCGCTTGAAGATACGCTTGCGCACCGTTTCGCTTCCAAACTGATCCCCTTCGATAAAGCGGAAGGCAACGCCGGAGAAGATCTCCTTGACCTCCTCGGTCTGCGTTTTGGTTTCATAGGCTTCGGTGATGATATCCGCCGCCGTTACCTCATTGACGATATAGACGGCCTTGCGGTATTCAGGGGTGGTAACGTCCAGGTTTTCCCCCTCCAGATAGGTTTCGGCCTCGGCCTCGGTCATTGCGGGGATCTCATCCTGGAAATCAACAAAATCGATCACCTCAGGATCTTCCATCCAATCGGGCTCAACAAACTCGCCGCCATCATTTTTGCATCCCGCAAGGCTCAGCAGGGCGGTTCCTATTAAAAGAAAGGAAAGAAATCGTTTCATGAAAATCTCCTTTTGCCGTTCATTTTATACCATTATACCTTATAAATATGAAAAAGTCCAAAACATTTTAAAAAAATTCCGAAAAGCGGTTGACAAATCCTTGGCGGCATGGTATGATGTTATCACTTTAGCGAGATAAAGTAATAAATTATTTTTCGGAGGATATAAAAATGAAAGTTTTCAAGAGAGTTTTGGCCCTGGTGGCCATCGCGATGCTGATGCTGACCATGGCATCCTGCGGTGCAACGGAGAAGTTAGTTGTTGGTATCACCGATTTCGCTCCCATGGATTATCAGAACGAAGCGGGCGAATGGATCGGCTATGATGCAGATCTGGCAAGAGCCTTTGCCGAGAGCTTGGGTATGGAAGCGGAGTTTGTTATCATCGAATGGGATAATAAGATCGCCGAGGTTGAAAACGGCTCCATCGATTGCGTTTGGAACGGCATGACCCTCACCGATGAAGTGAAGGCCGGTATGAGCACCTCCAATCCCTATCTGAAGAATGCTCAGGTCGTTGTTATGAAGAAAGACGATGCGGCAAAATATACCACCGTTGAAGCCATGAAGGATCTGCAGTTTGCAGTTGAAAAGGGTTCTGCCGGCGCTTCTGCCGCCGATGATAACGGCCTGAAGAAGACCGAGGTTCTGGATCAGGCTACCGCTCTGATGGAAGTGAAGGCCGGTACCAGCGATGCCGCCATCATCGACCTGCTGATGGCAGGCGCCATGATCGGCGAAGGCACCAGCTATGAAGAGTTGGTCTTCTCTGTTGAGCTGACCAGCGAAGAATATGGCATTGGTTTTGCCAAGGATTCCGAGCTGACCGAAAAGCTCAATGCTTTCCTCAAAGAGGCTTATGCCGATGGTACCATGGCGAATTTGGCCAAGGAATACGGCATCTCCAACGAGAACATCATCGCTCAGTAATTCTTTCAAAAAATCTATAAAAGCAGAGAGGTTTGCGCCTCTCTGCTTTTAGACTGTTAAAAGAGGTTCATAATGTCGTTATTTTTAGAGCAATTACCGGTCGTTGTCAAGGCGCTGAACCAAGGCTTTGGCACCACCCTTCTATTATTTGCGGTCACCTTGATCGGCGCGCTTCCCTTGGGGCTTTTGATCTCCTTTTGCTCCATGAGCACCTTTAAGCCCCTAAAGTGGCTCACCAAGACGGTGATCTGGATTGTGCGCGGCAGCCCGTTGATGCTGCAATTACTTATTATCTTCTATATGCCCGGTTACCTTTTCGGCATCACCCTTTGGGGCGGCGGCGAATTCGGGCGGTTTTGGGCATCGGCGGTGGCCTTTATCTTTAATTACGCCTGCTATTTTTCCGAGATCTACCGCAGCGGCATCGAGGGTGTTCCCCGCGGCCAGCAGGAGGCAGGGCTTGTTTTGGGCATGACCAAGGGGCAGATCTTCTTCAAGGTTACCCTTTTGCAGATGATCAAGCGGATCGTTCCCCCCATGTCCAATGAGATCATCACTTTGGTGAAGGATACCTCTCTGGCGCGGATCATCGCCCTGCAAGAGGTGATCTGGGCGGGCTTTGCCTTCCTGAAGGGCTCCCATGGCATCTCCGGCCAGATCTGGCCGCTCTTCTTCACCGGCGTTTACTATCTGCTGTTCAACGGCTTGCTGACCATTCTTTTCAGCAGGATCGAAAAGAAGCTCAGCTATTTCCAGGCTTAAGGAGGGGAACGCGATGGCATTTTTAGAAATTCAAAATATCGAAAAGCGTTTCGGCCTCAATACGGTGCTGAAGGATATCAGCTTCGGCTTGGAAAAAGGCGAAGTTTTGGCGATCATCGGCTCTTCGGGGAGCGGTAAGACCACCCTTTTGCGGTGCCTCAACTTTTTGGAGACCCCCAATGGTGGCAAGATCCTTTTGGAGGGTGCGCCCCTTTTTGATGCTGAAGATCCCGCAACATTGGATAAAAAGCAGATCCGCAAAAAACGGCTGCATTTTGGGTTGGTTTTCCAAAACTTTAATCTCTTTCCCCAATATTCCGCATTAAAGAACGTGATGTTGGCCAAGGAACTTTTGGCCAAGGAGCGGGAAGATTATAAAGAAAACCGCAAGGCTATCCATCAGGAGATCGAGGAGCAGGCTAAAGCCCTGCTCTGCCGCATGGGGCTGGAGGATCGGATGGATTTTTATCCCCAGCAGCTTTCCGGCGGTCAGCAGCAGCGGGTATCCATTGCCCGCGCTTTGGCGATGGAGCCGGATATTCTTTGCTTTGATGAGCCCACCTCTGCCTTGGATCCCGAGCTGACCGGCGAGGTTTTAAAGGTCATTAAGGAGCTGAAAAATTCCGATAGCACCATGATCGTTGTTACCCATGAGATGGAATTTGCCAAGCATGTGGCGGATAAGATCATCTTTATGGCCGATGGTGTTATTGAGGAGGCGGGCACGCCCGAGGAGGTCTTTGACCATCCCAAGAGCCCCAAGACCCGCGCCTTTTTGCAAAAATCTTTGGAGACCATTTAATGGATAAAAAGGCATTACGCATTGAAATGAAAAAGATTCGCGCCGCCCTTTCCCCCGCTCTGCGGGCGGAGGCGGCGCGCGCTTGCTTTCAAAGGATTTACGCTCTGCCTGAATTTAAGGGCGCAAAGACTCTCTTTTGCTATGCGGCGGTGGGGGATGAACTCTCCACCGCAGAAATTGCCGCGGCCCATCCGCGGGTAGCCTACCCCAAGGTGATGGGGGAGGGGGAGATGCGCTTCTTTTTAGGCGGCAAGCTGCAGGCAGGTTATCGGGGCATCCCCGAGCCCCAAGGAGGCGAGGAGGTATGGCCCGAGGAGGGAGATCTAATGCTCCTGCCGGGGTTGGTCTTCGGGCAGGATGGCTCTCGCCTGGGCTATGGCAAAGGGTTTTACGACCGCTATCTTGCCGCCTGCCCCATCCGCCCTTATTGCGTTGGGATGGGCTATGACGAGCAGTTTTTGGAAAAAATCCCCGCCGAGCCCCATGATCAGCGGTTGGATCTGCTGGTATTACCGCGAAAAATAGTGCATTTTGAGGAATCCTGAAAGGGGTTCCTTTTAATTTGTAAATAAAAAATAAATAGTATACCTATAATATTGAAAAAAGCTAAGAATATAGGTATAATTTAGTGTGGTAATGAATCTTTTTTGTTGTATGAAAGGGGTGCTTTTTAAAAAGTGCTGCATTTAGAAAATATCGTTAAAACCTATAAGGTGGGTGATAGCGTTGTTGCGGCGTTGCGCGGAGTTTCCATGCAATTTCGCAAGAGCGAGTTTGTTGCCGTTTTGGGCCCTTCCGGCTGCGGTAAGACCACCTTGCTTAATATCATCGGCGGTCTGGATAGCTATGATAGCGGCGACCTGATCATCAACGGCCGCTCCACCAAAGAATACCGCGATGGAGAATGGGATGCCTATCGCAACCATTCGGTGGGGTTTGTTTTTCAAAGCTATAATCTGATTCCCCATCAATCAGTGCTGGCCAATGTGGAGCTGGCGCTCACCCTTTCGGGCGTTTCCAAAAAGGAGCGCCGCCGCCGCGCCGCCGAGGCGCTGGAGAAGGTGGGCTTGGGCGATCAGCTGCATAAAAAGCCCAACCAAATGAGCGGCGGTCAGATGCAGCGGGTGGCCATTGCCCGCGCCCTGGTCAACGATCCCGAGATCATTTTGGCCGATGAGCCCACCGGTGCGCTGGATAGCGAAACCAGCGTGCAGATCATGGAGATCTTAAAGGAGATCTCCAAGGATAAGCTGATCATCATGGTTACCCATAACCCTGAGCTGGCGGAGGAATATTCCTCCCGCATCATCCGCTTGCTGGATGGCGAGATGCTCAGCGATACCGATCCCTATGCCCCTGAAGAGGCGGCAGAGGTGATCGAGGATCGCAAGAAAAAGCCATCCATGAAATTCTGGACCGCTCTTTCCCTCTCCTTTAATAACCTGCTTACCAAAAAGGGACGCACCTTTATGACCAGCTTTGCAGGGTCGATCGGTATTATCGGTATTGCGCTGATCCTTTCGGTTTCCCAGGGCGTGCAGGCCTATATCGATGGGGTGCAGGAAGATACCCTTGCCTCCTATCCCATTACCTTGGAGGCGGAAACGGTGGATCTTTCCTCGGTGCTGACCAATGTTATGGGCACCGACCCCGGCGCCCTGACTCACGATACCGATAAGGTTTATTCCAGCTCCGCGATGTATGAAATGATGAACGCCCTTTCCAATGCGGATGTGGAGACCAACGATCTGGAAACCTTTAAAACCTATCTGGAAAATGAAGAGAATGAGATCACCAAATATCTCAGCGCGGTGCAATATTCCTACGACCTGGATTTTAATATCTATACCAAGGATGCCGAAGGCAAGATCATGAAATCCGATGTTATGGAGCTGATGGAGAATATGCTCGGCACCTCTACCGACAGCACCATGGCCAATAGCGCCATGATGAAGGGCTATCAGCAGACCATGAGCATCTGGGATGAGATGCTGGAGGGAGAAAACGGCGAACTCATCAACCCCTTGGTTAAAGAGCAATATGACCTGATCTACGGCAGCTGGCCCAAATCTCATAATGAGCTTGTTTTGATCCTCAATAAGAATAATGAGGTCAGCGATATCGCTCTTTATGCTCTTGGCTTGGAATCGGAAGAATATATGAAATCGGTGATGGATGCTTATCTCAACGCCGAAGAGATCGATACCACTCTCAAAAGCTGGACCTATGAGGAGATCTGCGACCGTACCTTCCGCCTGATTCTGGATGCCGACCGCTATCAATATGATGCCAAGAGCGGGGAAGTATCGGATATTTCCGATAACGATACCGGCCTCAGATTCCTTTATGATAACGGCATCGAGCTGAAGATCACGGGCATTTTGCGCCCCAATGAGGATGCGGCCTCCAATATGATGAGCGGCTCCATTGGTTATACAAGCGCCCTCACCCGCTATGCGGCGGAGCAATCCAATGAGCGGGAGATCGTTCAGGCTCAGCTTGAGGATGAAAAGACCGATATCTTTACCGGCCTGCCCTTCGCCACCGGCGAGGAAAAAGAGCCCACCGGGGAGGAAAAGGTGGCGCTGATCAAAGAGCATTTCCAAGGCTTGGATACTGCCGGTAAGGCAGAGATGTATACCGCCATTATGACCACCCCCTCCCAAAGTTATCTCGATCAAACGATCGATGGGATGCTCAAGGGGATGGATCGGGCCACCATCGAGCAAAAGGTGATGGAGGCGGCCAAAGAGTCCTCCAATATGAAGGAAGAGACCATTAAGGAATATATCTCCTCCATGGACGATGAAACCCTCTTTGAGTATATTCGCGAGGAGCTGGAAAAGCAGATTACCGCCCAATATGCGGAAGCCACCGGCAGCCAATTGACGAATGTACCGGCCACTCAGCTGGCCATGCTTTTGGATCAGGCGATCCCCGGCTATACCGAGGAGCAATGGGTGGAATACTACGACCGCTATATGCCCCCCACCGTTTCGGAGGCAACCCTGAAGGAAAATCTCAAAAAGCTGGGCCATGTGGATCTGGAGCATCCTTCCGCCATCAACCTCTATGCCAGCACCTTTGAAAATAAGACCCTCATCTCCGATGCCATCGATGCCTATAACGAAGGCAAGGAGGAAGAGCAGCAGATCACCTATACCGATTATGTGGCTCTGCTGATGTCTTCGGTAACAACGGTGATCAACGCCATCTCCTATGTCCTGATCGCTTTCGTTGCCATCTCGCTGGTGGTTTCCTCCATCATGATCGGTATCATCACCTATATCTCGGTTCTGGAGCGTACCAAGGAGATCGGTATCCTGCGCGCCATCGGCGCATCCAAGCGGGATATCTCCCGCGTCTTCAATGCCGAGACCCTCATCGTCGGCTTCGCCTCCGG
>JAZODI010000079.1:0-6654 GCA_045596965.1 Eubacteriales bacterium
ATTACGAACTTTTGCTCGGAGATTTTACCGAAATTGAAGAGTGGTTTCACTCCGGAAGAGTTGATTGCGGCTTTTTAAGACTGCCGACACATACTGATTTTGATACAATCTTTTTAGAAGAAGATAAACTGATGGCAATTATCCCCGAAAAGCATCCACTGAAGGATTGTGAGAAATTCCCCGTAGCTGCTCTTTGCAAGGAACCATTTATGCTTCTTGAAAAAGGGGCAAAAGCAGAAATATCTGAAATCTTTGAGCGTAATAATTTAACCCCAAATGTTAAATTTACCACTTGGGATGATTATGCGGTAATGTCTATGGTGGAAAGTGGACTCGGCATTGCGATACTTCCCGAACTGATATTAAAGCGTGTACCGTACAAAATTATAGCCAAAGAACTTGATGTTCCGGCGTACCGCAATATCGGACTTGCTTTGAGAGATAAGAAAACCGCCTCACTTGCGGTGAAACGGTTTATTGAATATTTGCAGTATAGATAATTAAGTACACCCTCAAATTTTGAGCCGCAGTAGTCAAAGAAGAAAGAAAAAATCCTCTGAAATCGCTTGATTCCAGAGGATTTTTGGTCGGAGTGACAGGGTTCGAACCTGCGGCATCGACATCCCAAATGTCGCGCGCTACCAACTGCGCCACACCCCGATTTATTAAATTGTATCAAAGAAGACTTGAAAAATCAAGTTCCACAGTTGTGGTCAAATATAGGGTCAAACCTCAAAAAACAAGATTTGAAAGTGCGAAAAACCCAGTGTTTATGCGGGTTTTCAAGGTTAGGGGTTTGAGCCGTTCTCTTAGTCCCAAACCACCCGCGCTCCCAGCTGCGCCACACCCGGATGTTTATTAAATTTTTCTCAATTGTGGGATAAACTGTGGTCAAAACGATTTTTGACCGATTTTTTGATTTTTACAAATGCCCGAAACCCGCATGAATACAGGGGGTTTGAGGCTTTTAATTTTTCAGGGCGTTAAACGCCCGACACGCTCCCAAAGCAGGCGCGCTACCAACTGCGCTACACCCCGATGGAATTGCTTCATTATTATAGCAAATAGGGGAGACGTTGTCAAATGAAAATGAGCAAGGCGGAATGTTTTGAAAATTTTATAAAATGGTCGAAAGGAAAAAACACAATTTTCGACAAAAACTATTGCATCTCTTTATGGTTCATGGTATACTCAAAACAGAGTGACCTTGCATTGCGCAAGCCCCTTAATGCAAGTGTTGCTTTATTTTTTTTACTATGGAGGAAATAAAGATGAAACGAGTATTATCGTGTGTTATCGGGGTTGCTCTGATGATGTGCGTAGCGGTTGTTGCATTTTCTGCAGGGGCGGAGGGTAGGTCTATCCCTGTAAATGGTATATATCAAGACGGTGCGGCTTCGGCAGAGCGGATCTCGACCGATATTACTTGGGGCAGCATGGAATTTACTTATACAGGACCTTCTCAGGGCACCTGGAATCCTACCGATCATACCTATGTGGATAAAGCTCAAGGCTTCTGGCAGGCCGAGGGCAATACGGTTACGGTTGTCAACCATTCCAATGTTGCCGTTAACGCAGGCTTTTCCTTCACTAAAAACAGCGGGATCAGCACCTCCCTGACCGGCTCTTTTGAAGGCACATCAACGGTTGGCGGTCGGGCGATCACCAACGGCTCTGTTTTGCTCAATGCGGGTATTGAAAATCAGGCCGGCGCGGCGGATAAGGTCGTTGCTACTCTGACTTTGGAAGGTTCGCTTCCCAAGAATACCAATGGGGAGATCGGAATCGTAACCGTTTCCATCGCAGGAAATGCTACCAACAATGCGGTTGCCCCCTCTGCACCCGCCAACAATTATGCGGTAGGAAATACGGTTATCCATGACGAAAAGGAATGGATCGTTTTGCAGGTCAACGGCAATGAAGCAACCTTGATCGGTAAGACTGCCGAAACCGAAACCCTCGGCAATATCAAGAATGAAAGCATTCCTTATGCAACCAAGGCCCAGATCGAGCAAGCGAAGGAGGGTATTTCCTTAGAGGAAGGAAAACCGTATCTTTGCGGAACGATCAATCTGAACGATGGATCTCAAATGGTCACTTTGAATAATGGAACTTTGACAGTGGAAAGCATCCCGATCGCCGAAACTGCAGGCGTTGAATATTTCCCCATCATCACGGTAACGATCTAAGAAATGTTGAAAAAAAGAGCCTTTCTTTTTTGGATTCTCATTGCAGGGATTTCCCTTGGGGCGATGAGTGTTGCGTTATTTTGGCCCCATGAGCGGGAGGGTGCGTTCATCCCGCCGGCTTTTGAGAGCGAAGCGATCAAAGGCGTTCCGGAAGTTCCTTCAAACCTTGGTTATGCGGAACTCTATCAAGAAGGTATGGCCTATCGGGTTGGGGTTTGCGGAATGGTGCAGGCCGATGAAGGGGAAGCTGTTTTGTTTTTCACCAATCATCAGGAGAATGAGGCGTGGCTCAAGGTTCGCTTGCTGGATGAGCAGGGAAATTTATTGGGCGAGAGCGGCCTTTTAAAGCCGGGAGAGTATTTGCGGGCAGTGAAATTGGAACGAGCGATTCCATCCGGCGCGCAGATAAAATTGCACGTGATGGGTTATCAGCCCGAAACCTACCATAGCATTGGCGCAGTAACCATCAATGCAATTGCGACAATATAAAAATAAGGTAGATCTATGGCGGTTTTCCATAGATCTACCTTTTTTATTACCCAAGGCCGTAGCGGCCGGTAACAGGATCCAAAAAGAGGGGGAAATTGGGGGGTGACCAGGTGAATACCCCGAAGGCAACGGCGATCAAAAGCAGAACTCCCAGCGCAAGGGCGGGGGAGAGGCAGAACACTTGCTCTTTTTTAAAAAGAGTGGACTCCAGCAAATAGGCAGCGGCCGCCGCCTGAAAATAGATGGAGATATTATACCAATCGGGGGAAGGACCGAAAACGCCGTTGAAGGTATAAAAAATAATGGGGATGAGCGCAAGGCCAAAAAGGGTTCCATAGAGCTTAATGCACCAAAAATCAGGGTGATCCTTTCGGAGAAAGCGGCTTTCGATCAACCCAAAGATCAGCATGGGGAAAAAGAGCAGTTTCATATGCTCCCAGGTGGATTCATTGACCCCTGAAAAAGGGGCAATCAGCGGGCTTTGGCCGCTCCAATCATAGGCAAAATGGAGCAAAACCCCTGCGATAGACGTGAAGATAAACCCGATAAACTGCCAAAAAGCCGATGATTTTTTCATGCGGACCCTCCCCAAAATGGTTTCATTGGCAGTTTATGCTTCCTAATGGGCGGTTATTCATGCAGGGCTTGGCGTTTTTGCATTCGTTTCCAATTGATGAATCCATAGAGATCGTTTGCAAAGAACATAACAAAGCAGGCGACCATCGGCAGATAGGAGATCTGCGCAATGGTTGCCAATACCCATAAAACGATCAGAACAATATCGTTTGCGGCATAGGCGAGGGCGTAATAGGGGCTGCGCAGGAAGGTGAGCATCGAGGCCAAAAAGCTGGTGGTGATGGAAAGGGTGCTGACCCAGAGATTGGCGTTTTCCAATGCTCCGAGGATAAAATAAAAGGCGATGGTAACGGCGATGGTTGCTAAGGTCAAGCCCAGCCATTGCCCCCTGGATAGGCGGTGCACCTCCACCTCCTTGCCGCCTTTATGGGGGTGGCGAATCCAGGAGATGAGGGCGCATACAGCCATGGGGGTGGTCATGAAAAGGTAGGTGATCATCTCGCCATAATAGCGAAAATAAAAGGAGATGATCCCATAGAAAACCGAAAAGGCAATCGTTAGAATTTGCCCCAAAACATACCCTTTGGCAACAAAGATGAGGGCGGTAACCCCGATCAGCGAGGCTATCATGGTAAGAACATCCCCGCCGCCCGAAAGGGCATAGGAGCAGCCCACAACCACCATGGAAACACCCCAAAGAGCCCATTCAAATTTTGATAGATCTTTAAAACTTCCCAACGGTGGCTCCTTTCAAAATGGTATAAATTTACACCGCGCAGGAAGATTCTGCGCGGTGTTGCTGTTTTAAAATGAAAACTGTCCAAAAAAGAGTGCAGTTTTCGTTGAGCACGCCCGAAGGCGTATGTCGATACTCCGAGTGGCGGGATCGACGAAAAATGTGCCTTTTTCGGCGGTTTATTACAAAGCGGCTTTGATGGCGGCCAAAAGATCATCAAACTTTTCAAAAGCCTGCAATTGGGGATAATCCTTTTTGATGGCTTCGGTGGATTTGAAGAGGAAACCCGCCTTGCTGGCCAAAATCATGCCCAGATCGTTGAAGCTATCGCCGGCGGCGATGGTATCAAAGCCGATGGACTGCAGGGCCTTAACGGTGGAAAGCTTAGACTTTTCCACCCGCATTTTATAACCGGTGATGGAACCATCTTCCGCTACCTCCAGGGTGTTGCAGAAAATGGTGGGCATCCCCAACTTTTCCATCAGCGGCGCGGCAAACTGCTCGAAGGTATCGCTCAGGATGATGGTCTGGGTGGTGCGGCGCAGCTCGTCCAAAAACGCTTTGGCGCCGGGCAGGGGATCGATCTTGGCGATGGTCTCCTGAATCTCTTTGAGGCCCAGTCCATGCTCCTTAAGGATATCCAGGCGGTATTTCATTAATTTATCGTAATCGGGTTCATCCCGCGTGGTGCGCTTGAGGGCGGGAATGCCGCTCGCCTCTGCAAAAGCGATCCAAATTTCGGGAACTAAAACCCCTTCCATATCCAAACAAACAATATTCATTTTAAAACCTCCGATTGAAACTTGAATTTATCATACCAAATTCGCCAATATTATGCAAGTTTTTTCTTTGCTTTCTTAGATAAAATTAAGCCGATAATGAGGCAGAGGGGGAAGATGGTTCCAACCGCGATCCCGATCCGCAGATCCCCACCGTTGGCATCGGCAACAAATCCCAAAAGGGCAGGGCCGCTGGTGCAGCCGATATCTCCTGCCAGCGCCAAAAGGGCGAAAAGGGCGGTACTGCCCGGCAGGGCATGGGCCGCCAGCGTGCAGGTGCCGGGCCAAAAGAGCCCAACGCCGAAGCCGGTAAGGGCGCAGGCGACCAGGGAAAGCAGGGGGATGGGCGAAAAGGCCGCCACAATATAGGTGATAAGGCAAAGCACCGCTCCGCCCGCCAAGAGCTTACGCAACAGTTTTTCTTGCCCGCCGGCAAAGAGGAGGCGGGCAAGCCCCATGCATCCTGCAAAGAGGCAGGGACCCAAAAGATCCCCCATCGCCTTGCTCATATGAAGACCGCTTTCGGCAAAGGCCGAAACCCATTGGGAGATGGCCTGCTCGGTGGCACCGCCTGCAAACATCAAAAGCAAAAAGCTCCAAAAGAGCGGCTTGCGCAAAAGGGCGGCGATCCCGCCGCTTTTTTCGGCAGGGGGTTGGTCGGCGATGGGAACATTTAAGAACAAAAAGGCGTTGGCCAAGGGAATGATCGCCCAAAGAACGGCTAAGATCCGCCAATTTTCGATCCCGCAGGTCAAAAAGAAGAGCGCCGATAGGAGAACAACGCCCATATGCCCCCAGCAATAAAAGGAATGGAGCAGGCTCATGACGCCCGCCTTATTTTCCGTGGGGCAGCTTTCAACAATGGGGGAGGCCAGCACTTCGATCAGCCCGCCGCCGATGGCATAGAGGATGGTGGGGATCAGCAAGCCCCAAAAGGGGGCACCCATCAGAGCAGGCAAAAAGGCCAGCCCCAAAAGGCCCAAGGCGGAAAGAAAATGGGCGGCGGTAATGCAGGGGCGGTAGCCGAGCTTATCGACAAAAAACGTGGCCAAAAGGTCGGTAACCAGTTGGGTGGAAAAATTCAGTATTACCAGCAGAGAAAGCTGGGCCAAAGAGATGCCGAAGGACCGCTGAAAGGTCAGAAAGAGCAACGGCGCAAAATTACAAATGATCGCCTGGGTAACCGCTGAGGTGAAGCAGGCGAAAAGAGTCCAATTCCAATTCTTACGCATTTTATTTAATAATCTCCAAAATCTCCAAAGGTTTTTGCAGGACATAATCGGCATTTTTCACCTGCTCATAGCCGCCAAGCCCCCAAACGCAGCCGACGGATTTGACACCTGCGTTGATGGCAACATCCATATCATAGTGCATATCTCCGACATAGAGGCATTCCTCCAGGGAAACGCCGTTTTCTTTCAAAATGGCATGGAGCGCGGTGGGGTCGGGCTTCATGGGGATGCCCTCCCGCTGGCCGTAGACTTCATCGAGATATCCATCCAGCACCGTTTCGCAGATCCGCAGGGTCTGGTTATGGGGGCGGTTGGAGAGCACCACCCGCCGAACGCCCTGCTTGCCCAGCGCGTCCAGCATTTCCTTTACCCCCTCATAGGCGGTAACCAGCCCCGAAGGGTCGCCCATATAAAGGGCATCATAATAGGGATAGACCTCCTCCACATCCAGATCCAGGCCCACCTCGTTCATAATGCCCTGCAGGAGATATTTTGCTCCTGCGCCAACATAGCAATGAATTTTCTCGGGGGGCAGGGGACCCTTGCCGTAATGGGCCAGGGTGCGGTTGGCATAGGTGGTGATGAGGTTGCCGGAATCGGTGAGGGTTCCGTCCATATCAAAAGCGATTAGCTTGATCATACTTTATCCGTCC
>JAZODI010000080.1:0-7895 GCA_045596965.1 Eubacteriales bacterium
GCAGATGCTGGAGGCGATGGACTATGAGGATTGCCATATCCTGCAATTGGGGGACTACCGCGGATGCAAACACCTGCCCCAAGAGGTAGGCGCCCAAGAGGCGGATCTGGCAATGAAGAAGTATTTTAACCAAAATCCGCCGATCTGTATTTCGGATAAAAAGGTGATGGAGGAGGGAGATCTGGCGATCATTTCCTATGAGATCACCGCCGAAAACCAAAGGGTTATGCAGGTGAAAAAAGAGGTCGTTAAGGGCGGGATCGTCAACTTCGATTCGCAGATCGAGCAATCGGTGGTGGGCAAGACCGTAGGGCAGACCTATACCATCCCTTATCAAAATCCAACGCCGGAGATCGCCGAAGGATCTTGCAAAATAACGCTCCAATATATCTATACCGTTGATGAAACGGCGCAATTGGATGATGAATATGTCCGCTCCCATTTAGACTATTCGTCGATGGCGGAATGGAAGGCGGCCATCCTCAAAGACCTGGAAGCCCAAAAGAAAGAGGAGGCCTGGCAGCAATCCCTGCGGGCGATGATCGCGCGATCTTCGTTTGATTTAAACGAAGAATGCCTGGCTGAAAAGGCGGAAGAACTGGCTCGTCAAGAGCAAAAGAAGGCCGTTTCGGAAGGATGGGAATGGGAAGAATACCTCTCCGAGGAACTGGAATGGACCGAGAAGCAGTTCGAGCTGGATTGCAGCCTGCGCGCCCGCCAAGAGGTGCAGGAGTATCTGCTGGTAGGGGCGATCGCCGCAAAGGAATCCCTTGCGAGCGGGCAGGACTATGAGGTCTTGCGGCAAGAGGTATACAACATCGTATGTACAGCGGAGGAAAAATGATGTTTGGCAGAAAAATTAAAATAACCGCTTGGGCCATGATTCTGGCGGCGGGCCTTACCCTGCTGAGCGGATGCGCAGAGAAGTATTCCCAGGAATATCTCGACGAGGTAGTGGAACTTATCACGGTGGAAGCAGATTATTATGAGTATCCCTCGGTGGTAGAGATCTATTCGGCTCCTTTGGATAACTGCGTGGTCGTTTCGATCTATGAAGGCTATTCTCAAAAAGAACAACTGAAAAAGGATCTCAAGAAACGCTACGGCAAGGTGCTGAAGATCCAATATGTCGATTCCCTTCCCGAGCAGTTTTGAAAGTATTTTGGTTGGAAAAATAATGAAAAAACTTATTTTAAAAATATCCAAAGTGATCGTCCGAATTCTTGGAATAGCAATCATTCTTTTTATTTTATTGTTTTTGGGGAACGAGATAAGGACTACCGGAAAGGTGGATTTTGGAGGAAAAGTTAAGGAAATCTCTTTGATAGAAGACGGAACGAGAAAATTTGTACTTTCTAATTTCAGCGGTATGGATGAGCACTGTGAAGAAATAATCGCCGATGAAAAGACGAAAGTTTTCACCTTTTCGGGCCAAAAGATCACCATAGACGATATTGAGATCGATGATTACGTCGACGGAGATTACCGCATTTTCAGTAAAGAAACAGCCGGGAGATTTCGCGTTGCGCAAAGGGATCATAATTAAACAAAAAAGCCATAACCTTCGGTTTAGCCAAAGGTTATGGCTTTCTTTGAGAAGATAATGTTGACTTTTCTTTAGGCGGTTGATATACTTTGCTTCATATTTTTGAGCAGAGCGGAGGAAAAGAAAATGCTCACGTTTTATTTAAATCTGGTGGAAACGCCGGAAGAAAAAGATAAGGTGGAGGCACTTTATTATCAATACAGAACCTTGATGAAATATATGGCAATGAAGATCCTGCGTGACGAAGAGACCGCCGAGGATGCGGTGGGGGATGCAATGGTTGCATTGATTGAAAATTTAGATCGGATCGAGGATGTTTACGCGGAGAAAACCAAGTCTTTTATATACATCGTTATCCGTAATGTATCCTTGAATAGATTGAAAAAGGAAACGCGGTGGAAAAAAGAGAATATCGAAGACCATGCGAACCTTCCGTTGGATAAAACAGATCCTTTTGAATCGGTATATGTAAAGGAGTGTCTGGAAAGAATTGAAGAATTGCCCGACATTTATCGGGACATTTTGCAACTGAAAGTTTATTATAAAATGACCAACCGCGAAATCGCAAAACTGTTGCGCATTTCCGAAGCGTTAGTTCGTAAGAGATCAGAGCGCGCAAGAAATCTTTTATTTGACCGAGGTGGAATATATGTTTGATGTGCAAGAAGAACAACTGATTTGCCTTGCTTTTGAGGAATACAACAAACGACTTTGCAAGAGCCTGCCCTCTGAGGTGCAACTGAATGCGATCACCTTTTCCCAAAGATTTTTAAAACGAATGGATCGGTTGATCTATCATCAAAAGCACTTTTATTATCGGATGATCAACACTGCGGCCAAACGTGCGGCGTGCGTTGTTGCGGCGGTGTTCTTGTTTGCCGCGGCAACAACCTTTAGTGTTGAGGCATTCAGAGAAACCTTTGTTCAATTCGTTGTTAAAACATACGAAGAATTTACCGCACTGTTCTTTTCCGGTGATTTTGGAGAGGATCGTTCCTCTGCCGTTGCTATAACACCGAAACGTCCCCAATACATCCCGGAAGGATTTGAATTGGTGGCAGAGGTGGAAAACGAGGCTTTTGTTCAGTATGTTTATCAAAAAGCAAGCGGGCAACGGCTGATGTTTATGCAAACCGCGCTGGGAGAATTAACCATCGGTATCGATACAGAAGGAACCGATTATAAGAAAATAATGATCCACGATACGATCGAAGCGCTTTATTATGAAAATAAAGGCGAGAACAGCATAACCTTTACGGTGGACGACAGCGTTTTTTTACTCACCATCGCAAGCCCGTATACAGAGGAAGATCTTTTGAAAATTGTAAACTCCATCCCATTTTAAAAACTGCAGGGTGTTCCGTTGGAACACCCTGCAGTTTTGCTTTTTTTATTTTTTCTTAGTGTAGAGAACAACACCTGCGATGGCGATCAGTACCGCCGCGCCGATGGGCAGGAAGAACCAGGGGGAGAAGCCGCCTTGATCCTTATCATCCTCTTTATTATCATCCTCCTGGGGGAGGTTTTGCTCCAAAACGGTGAGGTTGCCCTCGGCATCCTCTTCCACCTTCAGGCTGCCCAGCTCGTTCTTTTCTTCATCATAGAGGGTAACACCGGTGATCTTTCCCTCTTCATCCTTTTCATATTCGCCCTTATAAAGGGTATCTTCTCCGGTATAGAAATGATGCAAAACGTCCTCGCCCTGGAAGAACCAATCGCCGGTGGGGGCGTTGGATTCGGGCGCGGTCTCTGCATCACTGCCGGTGGTATCTCCATCGCCGGTGGAGCCATCGGGGACAGTACCGACGGTGGTGTCGTTGCTATCGGGCTCCTCGGAGGTGGGGGGAACTTCCCCTGTACCTTCGTTGGAGGAAGTATTATTATCGGGGTTGGAGGGCTCAACCTGCCCTTCCTCTGCCAGGGTGATGCGGCAGGGAGGGATGATAATGGAATCGACTGCGGTTAGGTTGGTATCGTTGGCAGAGAAGACCTGCGAATGGACCGAAACAGCCGCGCCCTCGGCATCGGCGGGCTTGCCGATGATCTTGAAATCAATGCTGAAGAGATCCATATCCCCCTCCAGCGCGGCCTTGCCGATGCCGGCGGAGGTGGCCTTGATGGCCTTTTGGTCATCCTGCTTGGTGTTGGGATTGAGGTAGAAAAGGCCGCCCACATCCAGCTTCTCGCCGGGGCCGGAAACCTCCAGCGCATCGGAATCATAGGTGATCACCATCTGGAAGGAGGCGCAGGCAGGGGCGTTTTCCACCGAAACGGTAACGGTAACGGTATCGCCGATCTTGCCGCTCCCGCCGGAGAGGCGGAGGGTCATGGGTTCGCCATCGGCATGGGCCGCAGGCATCAGCATAAAAACAGCCAGAAGAATTGCAACGATCTTTTTCATGATAAGGAATCCTTTCGATAAAGTTTTTTGAATTCGCGGGGGGTCATCCCCGTTTGCTTTTTAAAGATTTGGTTGAAGAATTTGGGATCGGCGTAGCCCACCAGCTCGCTGATCTCGCTGATCTTTTTGGGGGTATTGGCCAGCAGGCGGCAGCTCTCCCGCACCCGCACCATCTGCAGGTAGCTTTGGAAGGTCATGCCCGTTTCCTCCTTGAACCTCTTGCTGACATAAGCGAGGCTGTAGCAGCATTTTTTGGCAAGCTCCGCTAAAGATAGGCGGTCCATAAAGTTCTTTTCCACCTGGTCGGTGATATACTGCACAAGGTTACTGCTTTGGGGAAGCTCCTCGGGGCGGTGCACCTGCCGCATGGTATCGATCAGAATCTCAATCAGCTGGCAGCGCATCATCTCCTGATGGCCCGCCTGCTTTTCGTTATATTCCTTGGAAAGGCGGGTGATAAGGCGGCCGATATGCCCATCGGCATCATGGTAGATGCGGCCTGTTGGGCGGTCGCTTAAATTGCGATAATCGAATTTAATGAGGTAGCTATCCGCCAGATCCTGAAAATGATGGCAGTTGGAGAGGGTCTCATCGATCAGGCGGGGGAGAAAGAGGCAGTTGATCACAACGAAGGGGGTCTTGCCGATCTGCTTATATTGATGATGCACGCCATAGTCCACAATGAAATAATCTCCCTGCCCGATCACCGAGGTAAGATCCCCGATGCGGTGGTTCGCCTGCCCCTGGACAACGTAAGTAAGCTCCAGAAAATCATGGTCGTGGGGCGGTGCAGAGGGGCTGGAGCAGGTGGTCATCAGGATCTTTTCCTGCTTCAGTTGGGAAAAGTATTTGGTTTGCGGCATTAAAATCACCCCCTATTTATGCAATAATAGCGGTTGCTTTTATTATATCATTGGTGTTATAATAGTGTCAATAACAAAACAAAGAGGTTTTTGCAATGTTATACAAGAAAAATACGGAAAAAGAACTGAATATGGAGCTGTTCCGCGCCCCCACCGCGGAATACCGCGGCGCGCCCTTTTGGGCTTGGAACGGCACTTTGGATCGGGAGCAGCTTTTGCGCCAGATCGATTATTTCAAAGAGATGGGCTTCGGCGGGTTTCATATCCATTCCCGCACCGGCATGGCCTCCCCTTATTTAGATAAGGAATTTATGGAGCATGTCAAGGCCTGCGCCGAGAAGGCGAAAAGCCAAGGGATGCTGGCCTGGCTTTATGATGAGGACCGTTACCCCAGCGGGGTGGCGGGCGGTATGGTCACCAAGGAGAAGAAATACCGCTGCAAAACGCTTTCTTTCAGCCAGACAGCCCCTGCGGTCTATCTTTCGAAAGAAGAGGCCTTCGATCAGGGCAAGCCTTATTATCTGGCCGCCTATGATGTTTCTATTGATGAGCAGGGGATGCTCGCCTCCTATCGACGGATCGAAAAAGATGGGTTGGCCGAGGGAAAAAAATGGTACGCATCGGTCCTGACCGCCGATGGGGAGCCCCGCTATAACGGCGAAGGCTACGTTGATATTATGGACGAAGAGGCGATCGCCCGTTTTATCGATCTAACCTATGGCGCCTATGAAAAGGCGGTGGGGGCAGAATTTGATCAGACCGTTCCCGCCATCTTCACCGATGAGCCCACCTTCTCCTGCCGCAAAGGGGAGCATACCATCCCTTCCGCCCATAGCGACGGCACCATTCTTTATACCTGGACCCGCTTTATGGAGGAAAAATATCAGGCGCGCTACGGCGAGGATCTTCTCGACCGTCTGCCCGAGCTTTTCTGGAAGAAGGCCGACGGCAGCGATTCCTTGATCAAATACCGCTATTATGATTTTTGCGCCGATCTTTTCTATACCGCCTTTACCGCCCAATGCGGCAGATGGTGCGAGGAGCATGGCATTGCCTTTACCGGCCATATTTTTGAAGAGCCTACCCTTTCGGGCCAGGCTGAATCGGCGGGTGATCTTTTGCGCCAATATCGGGCGTTCCATCTGCCGGGCATCGATATGCTCTGCGACCGCACCGAGCTGACCACCGCCAAGCAAGCCCAATCGGCGGTTCGCCAGTTGGGCAAAGAGGGTATGATGAGCGAGCTCTATGGCGTTACCAATTGGGATTATGATTTCCGCGGCCATAAATTCCAAGGAGATTGGCAGGCGGCGATGGGCGTTACCCTGCGGGTGCCCCATCTGGCCTGGATGAGCATGGGGGGAGAAGCCAAGCGGGATTATCCTGCTTCCCTTTTCTATCAATCCCCCTGGTATAAGGAATACCCCTATATCGAGGATCATTTTGCCCGCCTGAATACTGCTCTGACTCGCGGCACCCCCATTGTTAAAGTGGGTGTTATTCAGCCGGTGGAGAGCTATTGGATTTTGACCGGCCCTGCCGATCAGACCGCCGACGCCCGCAAGGCGCTGGATGAAAACTATGAAACCCTTAACCGCTGGCTTTTGGAAGGCCATCAGGATTTTGACTACATTAGTGAAGCGGTGCTGGCGGAGATCGCCGATGAAGCATCCCCCCGCAAGGTGGGCAAGATGGAATATGATGCCATTTTGGTCCCTGCCTGCCTGACCTTGCGCAAAACCACCGCCGCATATCTTGCCCGCTTTGCCAAAGCGGGGGGCAAGGTTCTGGTGATGGGCCGCATGCCCGCCTATACCGACGGTATTTTGAGCGGGGCGGCCGCCAAGCTCCTGAAAGATGCAGAGAGCATCCCCTTCGATAAGACTGAATTGATGCAAGCCCTTGCCCCCTGCCGTATGGTGGAAATTTCCAAGCGGGGCGGCGGCTCGGCCGATCATATGACCTATCAATTGCGCCAAGACGGCGATGTTCAATGGCTCTTTATCGCCCGCTATAAAAAGGAGCAGATGGGCAGTATTGACGCTCAGATGGGCTCCCCGAAGCCCAAGGGCGAGATGCTGGAGATCACCGTTGATGGGGAATATCAGCCTCAGCGGTTGGATACCCTTTCGGGCAAGATCATGCCCCTCTCCTTCCGCCATCAGGGCGGCAAGACCATTATTACTTATGAGTTCTTCCCCTCCGATAGCCTGCTTTTGCAGCTTTCCGCCCCCATCTATCATGAATTTACCATCCAACCGCAGGAAAAGATTCTGCTGATGCGCAAGGATTGGAAACAAGCGGTGAAGGTAACGCGGGAAGAGGAAAATGTTTTGGTGCTGGATATGGCGGAATACCGCCTGGATCAGCAGCAATGGCAGGCGAAAGAGGAGATCCTTTTGCTGGATAACGCTCTGCGTAAGCAATTGGGTTGGCCCTTGCGCACCGCCAAGATCGTTCAGCCCTGGGCCGTTCCCGCCGAGGCCATCGAGCATACTGCCTCTCTGCGGTTCGTGGTGGAGAGCGACCTCAAGGTGAAGGACGCCAAATTGGCGCTGGAAAATGCCGCCGAGGCCACCATCCTTTGGAACGGTAAGGAAGTCCCCAATGAAATCTTGGGCCGGTATGTGGATGAAGCCATTCAGACCGTTGCTCTCCCGCTCATCAAAAAGGGCAAAAACATTTTGGAGATCACCCTCCCCTTCGGCAAGCGGAGCAATTTGGAAAACTGCTTCATCTTAGGCGATTTTGATGTTGCGGTGCGGGGCGCAGAAGCCAAGATCATCCCGCCCACCGACCGGCTCTCCTTCGGGAGCGTGGCCGAGCAGGGCCTGCCTTTCTATGGCGGCAACCTGACCTATGAACTGCCCTTCGAGACCCAAAATGCAGGGGATCTCACCCTCCATTGCGGCAAATATGCGGGCGCGCTTTTGAAGGTGGCGCTGGACGACGGCGAGGCAAAGCCTTTGGCCTTTGCGCCTTATGATGTGACCTTTAAAAAGGTGGATGCAGGCAAGCATACCTTGAAGGTCACCTTATTCGGCAATCGCGTCAATACCTTCGGCACCTTGCATAATTGCGCCGA
>JAZODI010000081.1:0-18458 GCA_045596965.1 Eubacteriales bacterium
CAGGTAGTTGCAGATACTGTCTACTATTTCAATTACATAAAACCTGTTCGTAAATTAAAAAGAAAACCGCCAGTCCAATATAGAATTGAACTGGCAGCTTAATGTGCTCTTTTTGTGTCTACTAACTATTGACTATTTCAGTGGTTATCCACTCCGCTGTTTTTTCTATTCTGCACTCGCCAGCATTATTTCGATAGGGCGCGCACGTGTGTCAATATAAGGTCAACAAATTAGTTTTCATTTAAAATTTGCAACACCACTTTGCCTACATTTTCGCCACGCTCTAAAATAGCGTGGGCTTCTTCTGCCTGTTCGATGGGCAAAACCTTGTAAATAGACGGCTTAATTGCACCGCTTTCAATTTTAGGCCATACCTTTTCGACAAGCTCAGATAAAATATATGCCTTAAACTCAGGAGTACGATTTCTAAGCATTGAGCCCACAAGATGCAAACCTTTAGTAAGCAAAGGTCTTAACTGTATATTGGTTTCAATTCCTGCAAGGGTAGAAATCACGATCCAATAACCGCCTCTTGCCATATAAGGCAGGCTCTTACCGAGGGTTTCTCCGCTGAGGCAGTCCATAGAAACGTTAACGGGTGTGCCGTTTTCTTCTTCTGCTTGGAGGATCTCTTCCACCGACTGTGTGGTTGAGTTAATAATGACATCCGCGCCCAAAGGTTTGATTTTTTCTGCAATTTCGTCCGACAACACCGAGGTGATGACCTTTGCCCCGAAGGCTTTGGCCATGGGAATGGCAACCGAGGCAAGTCCACTCGCGCCTGCAGGAACAAATGCGGTTTGGCCTTCTTCCAAATGACCTTCAATGAACAAATTAAGGTAAGAGGTCGCATAGGCCTCAGGGAGTGCAGAGGCCTCTTCCATAGTAAGGCCTTTGGGTACGGGCATTAGCATATCATCTTTAACAGCAACGTATTCGGCATAACCGCCGCCGCCCAGCAACGCGCAAACCTTATCACCAATCTTCCAATCGGTAACCTTGGCGCCCAGCGCAACGATTTCGCCTGCAATTTCCAGCCCCATCCATTCAGGGCAGCCGGCAGGGGAGGGGTATTTGCCCTGCCTTTGCAAGAGATCGGCTCTGTTTAATGCGGCGGCATATATTTTGACCAACACCTCGTCTTCTTTAATAACAGGCTCGGCCACCTCCGACCAAACCAAATTTTTGTTTTCATCCACAAGCATTGCTTTCATAAATATTTCCTCTCATTTACATTAAATTAGTAGCTTCGTCAAAAAGTCGCTCAATTTGAAGTTTCATTTCACGTTGCCTTGGTTTATTAGCAATATAATTTTCTGCAATCTCTTTGAAAAACTGATTAAGACTTTCTGTGCGATATGGTTTTATATATTCTTCTTTTTTAAGATAATCTTTTATCAATGCAATTTTTTCTTCTGCCGAAATCTCATCGTTTTTAATGATCAAATATTCAACAGCATAAATTTTGCGGTAGGAAATGACCGTTTGGCGCCATTTTTCTAAATATGCAGGAAAATCTTTAAATTCGCCAATCTCCAAACCTTGATTTTTAAGAAAACATTTTGCTATATAATAATGTCCTAAATCGTTTGGGTGAATTCGATCGTCATTATATAGGATGTTTGTCTTTGTTTGCTCCGCGATGAATGTATGTATATCAAATACGCGATAACCTTTTTCTTCGCAGTGGTTTTTAATATAATCGGCATATTTAAAAATCAGTTTAAAACCGCCTTTATGAACTTCACGCTCGGAAGGTTGGTATTCCGCATAAGGCGGCGGTGTTAAAACGGTTAGTTCGGCACCTTCGGCAACCGCCATTTGACAAAGCTTACTAAAATTCGTTTTGAAATTTTCATAAGCTTTTTTTAGTTGCATATCCCTTTCTTTTGTGTTCGAAAGAAACAGCGCATCGCGGTTGGAATCATTTACACCAAGCATAATAAAAATATGCGTTGGTTTATGCGGCCGCACATCTTCATCAAAGTATTTCATCAAAAGCGATGCTGTTCCACCCGATATACCGCAATTAAAAAACTTAATATCTTCTTGCGGAAAATTTGTTTTATAATGGTCTGCTATCAGCGCGACATAGCGGTTTTGCGCAGTTATGCTGTCGCCGATAAAACACACCCTGTCTCCATTCTTAAATCGTACCATCAGATATTACCGTTATCATTCAGATATTCATCCATTCGAATACTTATATCGGTTTCGGGGAAGACAAAATCCTCCGGAACCGCTTCAACCATCAGTTTAAGTGAATCATATAAAGGCATGAGTTCTTCCTGTTTCATCCCCGTAAATTCAAGCACCTTTGTGTTATCCGTACTACGATTAAACAGTCTTGCATATTCAAGCTGCCAACGAGTGTTCAGCTTAAGTTCCGGACTTAAAATTTTAAGATAATCTTCCTTATCTACCCATACAGCTTCAAGACCGCAGATTTTATTATAATACTCGGCGATTTCGCCCCAGGTACGGGCTTCGCTTGAGCAAACATTGAAAATTTCCCGCTTTGCTTTTTCGTTAAAAAGGAGTTTTGCTATCATCATAGATACATCCCCCGCCCAGCAAAGTGTTGCGGGAACGTCCTTTGCCTGCTTCGGCAAAACTACTTTCTTGCCCTTTTGCGCTCTGCCAACACAGTTTACTGCTTCCAGGGTAACAAGCTGATAACGCATCTTTGAAAACGTAGTAGCAGGTCGGACAATCGTCCAATTATCGTAATCGGATAAAAGCAGCATATTTTCTGTTTTAGCCTTATTTATACAATAATCGTCAGAAGAAAGTAATTGTGGGTCGCAAGAAACATCAAGAAGTCTTGGAGAGCTTTCCTTCACAGGTACTTCTTCATTTGCATAAACACGACAAGAAGATAAGAAAATATAATGCTTTGTGTTATCTAAAAACAGTTTATAATATTCTCTGAACGCTTGATTTGTGTAGTACATAAAATCAATGACGCCATCAAATTTTTGCGAAAGTAATCCTCCAAGAAACACCTTATCCTTTGCATTACCTTTAACACAAGTAACGTTATCATTATAAGGCTTTTCATCGTCAAGCGAAACCGCAGTGACGCTATATCCCATATCCGCAAGATATGGCACAATGTACTGTCCCATAGCTCCGCTTGAACCTAAAACCAAAACCTTTTTTTTCATAAAAATCAATCTCCTTAATGTTTATAAACTACTTGACCGTCGCAAACGGTTAAAACGCATCGGTAACCCCGTTTACCTTCCACTCGGTTTCCTGCATGATCGGTTAAATCAAAGCCCTCATCGGTATCATCAAATACCGCAATATCGGCGCACCTGCCGACCGTTAAGAATCCCCATTCCTTCTCTTTGCCAAGCGCTTTGGCAGGATTGGCGGTAACTGCTTTGAAAATATCTTCTTCCTGCATACCGAGGGTTTTTGCGATATTCATACACATCGTCATACCGTATCTTCCGCCGCGGATATATGCGCTGAATTTTGTAATATCCGTGCTTATAAGATCGGGGATGGCGCCGCAACGGACTGCATCTTCAAAGACCTTGAAATCGGTATGAACGTGGCCTGCAAAGCCCGCATCGATGATCACACCGCGGCGTTTGGCCGACCTTATACATTCAAAACCGTCTTCGCTAACGTTATTTTTCCCGCCGTGATAAGCGTGGGTCAGGATATCTCCCTCTCGCAATGCGCCCAAAAGCGCCTTCATGGGAATGGGCGAATTGGAGGAATGAACCATAATCCGAAGGTTCTTCTTTTCCGCAAAGTCCAAGATCTCATAAAGCGGTTGGATATCGCAAATATCGGATACCTGCGTATCAAAATAGACCTTTATGCCGGCAACTCTTTCCCCGTATTGCCCCATCATTTTCTCTATGGAATCAAAATACGCTTTGTTACCGCGAAATTGCGCAGGGACAAATACGACGTTCTTCAGCAAAAAGGTATCGAGGAGCTCCTTATTTCCGCAAGCGCCGCACCCATCGGCGGCCGCCGTTACACCGAAAGGAATACTGCTCAATTCGGCGTGTATGCCAAACTCTTTATTGAGCCCCCTCATATGAAGGTGGGCATCCACAAGCCCTGCCGAGACCGTTTTTCCGCAAGCATCATAAATAAAATCCGCTTTTTCGGAAAGGTCGGGCGCGATTTGAGCGATTTCAGCACCGTTCGTTAGAACATCGGCATAAAAAAACCGCTCACCGTCCCAAACCCGACCGTTTTTAATCAATATTTTTGCCATTGAAGCCTACACCTCCAACAATCTTATCTAAAACCTCTTGTACCGCAAATTCGTGCTCATAGGTAAAGGGGTTTTCTTTTTTGCCGATGATGTAATCATAAAAATCCTTCACCATTTGATCGTACCTGCAATCCATCGGTATTTCTTCAATCGTTTTAACGGTTTTCAAATCTTTATAGGGGTTTTTAGCGATATCCAAATCCGAATAAGTCATGATCGTCGGATTTTCAAGGGGAGCGATATTAACCGTGCCCTTGCTTCCGCAAACGACGAGCTGGCGTCTTCCCCATCCATTGACTTCTACCGACGAAACAGATACCCTTGCAAGCGCCTTTTCATATTCCAGCACCGCAAGGTTGTTATCCTCTACGTCCACACCGTCAAGACCCGTGTGCTTCAAAAAGGAATGTACCTTTTGAGGTTTCCCAAGCATATATACAATAAGGTCCACAAGATGACTTCCGAGAATGTACATAATACCGCCGCTGAAGTTCTTAAGCCAAGCTCTATACGGCGCACTATGAAAGGTGCTCATTTCGGCATTGACCGAATATATTTCGCCAAGGCTACCATTCTTTATCAGCTCGAAACATTTTTGAACCGCCGGGTTGTAGCGATACATATATCCAAGCTGAACGATCAGGCGGTTTTCCTTTGCCGCGTCCAACAGTTTTTTATATTCCTCCAACGTACCGCTTGCAGGCTTATCCATGTGGATATGCTTGCCTGCATCGATGCATTTTTGAGCGGTCGCGGTCAATTCCCAAACATCCGTTTCGATCAGCAATGCATCGCATTTTTCGATCAGTTCATCAACGGAATACCTCTTTAAACCTTCATAGCTTTTCAGGTTGCCGCGCCTTTTTATCCATTCTTCGTTTTCTTCGGCAAAGCCTACCACCTCAAAAAGCTCGGGGAACTTTCGCACCGCCAGCATTTTTGTTTCACCATGGTTATGACCGATACCAATTTGACCTATTTTAATCATCTTATCACCTTCTTTTCATTCGATTTATGACCGATAACGATTCCTAAAGAAATTAAAATAAAGGCCAATAAATATTGTAATCGGAAAATGTTTTCACCCAAAAGAATTGCGCCGAAAACGCAAGCAAACAACGGCTCTGCAAATTTGATAATAAACAATTTTGAAAGCTCATTGGTTTTTAAAATGTGATACCAAAGCGTGTAGGAGATGATGGATGCGGTACATATGTATGCAAAAACCAACACCCCGTTTATTGTAAGTTGCGGAAACGCACCACCGCATGAGAAGGAGAGGATAAAAAGAATAATTCCTCCGAACAGTTGAGAGATTCCCGTGATCCACAAGGGGGAACATTGTTGGGAAGATTTTCTGCTGATGATATTTGAAACCACCGTGCAAACAGATGCCCCGAGGATCAAAAGATCTCCGTATGAAAAGGTGATTTCGCTTGATGAAAAATTGATGGCTATGATTCCGCTAAATCCAACGATTGCACCTATTATTTTATATACGCTGAACCGTTCGTCTTTGAAAAAGAGAAAGGCAAAACAAATATAGATCAAAGCGCCGGCTTGCTTCAGCAATGCCGTTTTTGAACTATCGGTAAGCGAAAGCCCGATATACGTGCAGGCATAATGCAGTATGATAGCAAACAGTCCCACAAGCAATATATTGAATGTATCATGTTTTGTCGGCATAATCGTTTTCTTGCGATTTAAAGTGCAATAGATCGTCACCAAACCGCCGCAAACCGTAAAACGCATTGCCGCAAACATTAAAATGTTGGAAATCTTGCTTGTATCGATATGAAAAGCGGAATATCCCATTTTCACGCAAGGGAACAGACTTCCCCACAATAGCATCACAAGCAAGGCCAATAAAATGGTCTTAAACTTTTTATTCAATTTTATCTCCAATCAAAAACCGTTCCCATCGGGAAATTCTTATCGTTGCAAAGCTCGGTATAAATTTGCGGAGCTTCTTCGGGTTTCACAACTCTTGAAACAATCGATCTCACATCAACTCTACCGGTTGCAATCATATCTAAAATTGCTCGGCAATCATCGTGATGTGTCCAGTGGTGCGGATAAGATTCAACCTTTGGACGAACAAAATTATGCGCACCTATAAGCTTAACGCCGGGCCGATGAACTTGGCTGTAATAATCCACTCCACAATCCGAAACACGGGTACATCCAAGCAATGATATCCTGCCCATCCAAGATGCACATTCGAGCGCCTGTTTCATAGCCAAAGAAACACCCGTCACTTCCACACAACCGTTCACACCTTTGCCTTTGGTTATTTTTTTAACCTTATCCAAAAAAGCTTCGTCAGAGGGGTCTAAAGCATAATCTGCCCCAAGCTTTAAAGCTAATTGTCTGCGTTGCTCATTCAAATCAACCGCAATCAAAGGATTAGCCCCCGAAAGTCTTAAAAACTGAACCGAGAACATACCAAGTAATCCTAATCCCATAACCATTGCAGATTCGCCAAGCTCAAGTTCAAGCTTTCTGACTCCGCCAAGTCCCATTGAAGCAATTACCACAAAAGCGGCATCAAGGGAATTGATGTTTTCATCCTCAACCTTTGTTACATCGCTTTCGGGTACGATGTTATACTCGGTATGTATTCCGTGATAAACAAGCACCCGATCACCGACTTTGATTTTTTCTACCTTTTCACCAATCTCTGTAACATATCCCACACCGCAATAACCTAAAGACATGGGAAACTTTTGTGATGTATTATTCATTCCCATAATACACGCACGCTCTGTACCACCCGAAACAACGGTATATTCCATTTTGACTTTGACACGGTCACCGGTGGCAATACCAATTTCTTTTTCAATAAGTTCGGCTGTTTGCGCTTTTGTGAATACAATTGTTTTTGATTTCATTATAATAATACCCCTATAGAATTTTCTTTATATTTTTTCACGTCAGCACCGTTTATCTGTGACCGGGGCCTAATGTTCGGCCGCCGTCAACAACAATGTTCTGCCCGGTAATATAATCGTTTTCAGCCAAGAACATCACCGTATCTGCGATGTCTTTGGGGTTGCCCGCATGCCCCTCTTCGCCCAGATAGGTCATGTGCTTCCAATGCGCACCGTCGCGGTTAATGGCGCCGGGAGAAACGCAGTTGACGCAAATGTTATATTCGCCGACCTCCATGGCCAAGGCTTTTACCATACCGATTTGCGCCGCCTTTGCCGCCGCATAATCCACCCGGTCATACAGACCGCATACCGCAGCGATGGAAGATATATTGATGACCTTGCCATACTTATTTTCAATCATAGAGCGCAAAACCGCCTGGGTGCAATGAAAGGTTCCTTTTATGTTGACATCCAGCACAAAATCCAGCGTTTCGGGCTCGGCATCTGCAAAACGAGTCAGCTTATTTAACAGCCCTGCGCTGCCTCCCGCATTGTTTACCAAAATATCAATTTTGCCATAACGGGAAATTGCCTGATCCACATAGGTAAAAATTGCGGCTCTATCCCGCACGTCACATACCGCCGCCATGGCACTTGCGTTGGGCATTGCGTTAATTTCCGCAACAACCTTTTCGGCGTTTTCTTTGCTATAGTCGCAAACCACAACGTTTGCCCCTTCCAAAGCAAAGGCAAGGGCAATTTCCCTGCCGATATTTTTCCCTGAACCCGTAACCATTACGGTTTTACCACAAAATCTTGCCATATTCTTATACCGCCTGATTATAATAATTTTGTAATGTTGTCGAGAACCGTTCTTGTCGTTTTCAAATCCAACTGCCCCACGGTTGAAGTCTCGGTAAATCGGTCCACACAGAACGCAATCTGACCGCCAAGCGTGGGGTTCACAATGCGGGTCAGCCCGCCAAACCTTTCGTTGGCATGATAACTGACGGGCGTTTTTACCTCCTTTTTAAGGAGCACCATCGCTTTGATCGCTTCGATCATTTCTTCCTCGTTGGTTGCGGCAGTTACGATCTTGATGATATCGGGCTTTCGCTTTTCCAAAAACAGCGCCAGCTCCACCACCTGCATGCTGTTCATGGGAATTCCCGGATGGCAGGATAATAAAACTTCCGCACCCTTGCTGTGTGCATAGTCTATAAATTCGCATTGCTTGGAGATGATTTTTTCATCGGTAACGATTTCTTTGGGGTTCCCTTTGGTAAAAGAATATTTATCCTCCCCGCAAAAGCCGTCTTTGGAAGGGATATGGAAGGTATAGCCTTGCATATCAACCCCGGCAACGCCTGCCTCGATCGCTCTGTAAAAGCTTTCAATACGGTCTTGTTCATTAAGACCGCAATCGGCCCAATTTGCTGTTTTGTTGTAATTAAGCGCTAATATCGGTAATTTGGAAGCATTTACAATCTTACGCAAATAGTCCACATCGTTGTTTTCAAGACAAGACAAATGCAAGTCGATCATATCCGCACCGTCATACATACAGTTTGTGATTTCCGCAATGGCTGCGGCCGCGGTCTTTTCTCTTATCACACCTGCAACGGCAGGCGCAGCAATCCCTGATAATTTTTTCATATAAAATTCACCTCAAATATAATTTAAACATTTGAAATTTAAAAGTAAATGTCAGTTATGATATTTTTATCAATTGTGATACAAAAAATATTTGCATCTGTCCTGTATTTCTGCTAAAATATGAGTAGAGGTGAAAAAATTGTTTGTTGATTCTGTTGCTAATATAACCGTTACCGAAGTGTTTTCTGCCAATCGATTGATGAACTCTCCTGTTGGGGTAACAACCTATCGTCATAACCGTAACGGTTGGGCTATAGCATTAAAACTACACGGCAAAACAATTTATACCGTCGGTAACGAAAACGTTTTGTCCGATAGCCTACATCCTGTAATCTTGCCTAAAGGTAGCGATTACTCCTGGGTATGCAAAGAACCCGGAGAATGTTTGATCATTGAATTTGATGCCGAAATAAAATGCTCTACTCTTTTTTCTTTTGAAACAAGTGATAACAGCACTATTATTAATGCCTTTTCAAAAATTGAGAAAAGCATTCACAGGCAAAAGTCTTATTATCGGCTTGAATGCTTTAACCATTTATACGAAATACTTTTGTTTTTGGCTAAATCCACCTCAAAAGAACCTATACATCCTAAAAAACATCAAATTTTATATCCTGCAATTAAATATATATCCGAAAACTATTTCGACGGGAATATTACCAATGCTTCTCTTGCTGAAATTTGCGGAATAAGTACGGTATATTTTCGTAAGACATTTGAATCGGTATACGGCATTTCTCCTATTAAATATTTGCACAATTTTCGCATAGAAAAAGCAAAAGCAATTCTTCACAGTGATTACGAGTCTATCGAACAAGTAGCACTCAGCGTTGGTTATAACAGCATTTATCATTTCTCTAAAATGTTCAAACAATACACAGGAAAAAGTCCGTCTGAATATGCAAAAGCATCCCGAAATTGATCGGGATGCTTTTCTATTCTGAATCTTTGAGCATATTTTCGATAAAGATGCCGTAGCCGGCGGTTATTTTAATTCCTTTTGAAACAGTGCATAAAGATGATCGGTCACACCGTTTGCCGCATGGATGGTAGCGGTCATCAGCGCATCAGGGTCGATATTGGAAAACTCAAATTGGTAACCATTATATTCAATCAGTTTGGAGATAAAAATGCGCTGAGTGCGGCCGTTGCCTTCTCTGAACGGGTGCAAAAGGTTGGTGGTACAATAAAAATCGACAAGCTCTTCTAAAAATCGAGCTTTGGAAAAATCGGCAAGATAATTCATTTTTGCCAGACGGTCAAAGCAAGCGGAGCAAAGGGATTCTAATTGATCGGCAGGACAAAATGCCGTTCCCTTTTTTGAGAGATCAACGGTTCGCAACTTACCCGCCCAATCGTAAAGGTCTTCAAAAAAAGCGGTGAATGGATTTATAATAATCAAAATCCAACGGCAGTTTGGCAGGTTGGCTCTCCAAAAGGGATGTTTTCGCGTGGGTGATGGTGGCTTCAAGGGATGCCAATTGCGCTTCATTTCGAATGTCAAACGAATTAATAAGGCAGGTGGTACCTTCATAACAGTTTGCAGAAATCGGATCGATACTGTAGCCCATTATGCGGTAACACCTGCCTTTGCTTTTGCCATGGCAAGATATTCTTCCATGGTGATCTCTTTTTTCAAGAGCTTGCGGCACCATTCTTTGGTTTGCTCATCCACCGAAAAACCCTCTATTTCAAGAGAGAAAGTCGCATTTTTTATGCAACGTTCCATTTGCTTTTCGCTCATTTGAAACATCACCTCTAAATAGAGTATACCACACCCGAAGGTGTGGTGCAACTCTTTTTTATTCCGCACTTGCCAGCATTTTTTCGATAAAGATGCCGTAGCCGGCGGTGGGATCGGAGATGAGAACGTGGGTCACCGCGCCGATGATCTTGCCGTTTTGCAGGATCGGGCTGCCGCTCATGCCCTGCACGATCCCGCCCGTTTTGGCTAAGAGGCGCTCATCCGTTACCTGAATGCAGAGGTTTCTTAATTCCGATAAGTTATTATTGACCTTTGTTATACGAATAGTATAGGCCTCGGGCGCATTGCCGCCGAGGGTACAGAGGATCTGCGCTTCCCCCACCTCCACTTCGTCTTTGAGGCCGACCGGGTAGCTCACCCCTTCAAAAGGGGTCTCTGCGATGCCGAAAAGGCCGGTTTCGTTGTTGGCGGTAACGGTGCCGAGGGTGCGGTCTGCCAGGTGGCCCAAAAGTTCGCCCGGGTCGCCGGATTCCCCTGCCCGAACGCCGGTGATCTCGGCGGTCACCAGTGTGCCGCTTTTCACCGGCATGGTCAGCCCGGTATCCACATCGGAGATGGAATGGCCCAGCCCCGCAACGGTATTGGTCTGGGGATCATAATAGGTGAGGGTGCCCAGACCTGCGGTGCTGTCCCGCACCCAGAGGCCGACGGTATAGCCCTCCTCGGTTTTGGCGGGGGTGACCCAAACCGTTTGGGTGCGTTGGTTGCGGCGGATGGTGGCCTTTTGCCGCTTGCCGTTGCATTTTTGCACCTGCTCCCGCAGGTCGGCATTGGAGCGAATCTCTTCATTATTATAGGTCAGGATAATATCGCCCACCTGAATCCCCGCCTCCACTCCCGGACTTTCCTCTTCGGTATCCACAACGATCACCCCTTCGGTATATAACTTAACGCCGAAGGGCGTACCTAAAACGGTGAGTTGTTTTTGGGAAATTTGGTGAACGGTGGCGTCTTTAATGGGGAGCAGGCCGAAAAGCTTGACCTTGGCGGAATAGCTTTCGCTATCGGCCGCTTGGGCTGGCTCGCCCTCCAATGTGTAGATCACACTATCGGTGGGGGACTGGCCGGGATAGCAGGAATATTCGGATGGAATTTGCGTATAATAAAAACCGAATAACGCGGCGGCGGTGCATAAAGCCGCCGGGATCCTTAAAAATTTCAAAAACTTTTTCATCGTCTTCAACACCTCACAATAGATAGTGTTTGACGATGGGTTTTGGATATTCGACACACTTTTTGGCAAACAAAAAGGTGGGAAATATATGGTTTTCAGGCTCGATGAAAAGGAATTGATATCCGCTTTGGAGTGCAATTAAATTGTGCTCCGTCACAAATGAATTGTGTTGAGGAGGAAGATCGGCGGGGCGCCGAGGACGGCACCCCCTACAAGGCAGACGATAGTTATGGAGTACAATTAAATTGTACTGAAGGCTCCAACACAAATGAATTGTGTTGAGGAGGAAGATCGGCGGGGTGCCGAGGACGGCACCCCCTACAAGGCAGACGGTAGTTATGGAGTACAATTAAATTGTACTGAAGGCTCCAACACAAATGAATTGTGTTGAGGAGGAAGATCGGCGGGGCGCCGAGGACGGCACCCCCTACAAGGCAGATGATAGTTATGGAGTACAATTTGATTGTATTCTTAACATAAATCATTTGTGTTAAGGGCGGCCGAGGACGACCGCCCCTACAAGGAAAAATACGATCATGCTGAATGTACCAACACAAATCATTTGTGTTGGAGGGAAGATCAATGGGGCGATGTGGGCATCGCCCCCTACAAATAGATTTTTTGTTGATACGCAACATCCCCTTTTGTAGGGGTGGACATCCTTGGCCACCCGCAGCAGTACAATTCATTTGTACAAATAGTCTGCAACGCAAAAAAGTACAATTAAATTGTACTCCAACACAAATGAATTGTGTTGGAATCGAGATGTCGGCAGTCTTTCTCGCTTTTGAGCTCTCTCAAAAGCATTTCGAAGACGTAGTCTATATCGAATATGAAACCCCTCTTGCAAATTTGCAAGAGGGGTTTGGCGTATATCGAAAATACCGAAGGAATTTATAGCGAGGCCAAGTGCCCTAAGGGCTCTTGGCCTCGCAACACATTTTTTTAATAAGTCATCGATAAAAGCGGGTTTTCCGCGGTGCAACGGGCGAGGGTGAAATTGCCCAGCAGGGTATCGGTCTGCTCCAATGTGGGGACCGCCGCCTTGCTATCCACAGGGCGGAGGGTAACGGTGCATTTATCGAAGTTTCCGAAATAATAAATGCGCTGATTGCCCTTTTTATCAAAACCGATCTTTTCGGTTTTTGCGCTGGTCACCCGCAGGTTGAGATCCCGCAGCGTCTTGGGCAGGGTGGCCCCCACCTCAATGTCCAGAAAATATTGCTGACCCTCGGCGGTAAAGCAATAGGAATAACTGTATTTCCCGCTATTATAGAGATAAATCTGGCGGAAACGAGAGGTCTGGGGCAAAACCGAGGGGACGATGATCAGCGAAGAATCTGCATAGTAGTTCTTTTTATACCCCAAGGCGGTGCCTTGGCTCAGATCGTCCAGGAAAAACTGCAGGCTGGCATAGGTGGTGGTGGATGCGTTTTTGATCTCCACCGGCAGGGTGGGATCGGCGGGTGCTTGCTCCTGCGCATCGTCCTCGGGGAGCTCCTCGCCCTTCATCTCATCCTCGGTGGTGGATGAATCATCGCCTGAATCGGCGGGGGCTTTATTTTCCTCCTCCCCTTCATCGCTTGGGGTAGAATCGGGCTTGGGCGAGCCTTTATTTTCGTCATCGGAGGAACTGCTATCCCCCTTTTTCTCCTCATCGGGGGCATAGCCGCCGAGATAGTCGTTGCCATCCGAATCGTTTTCGGGCTTGAGGGATGGGGCATTGGAGATGATGGTATCCATATCGCCCATACTGTCGTCGATATAATCGGGGCGGTTGAGCCAGAAGGAAAGACCGACGGTCAGCGCCACCACCGCCGCGGCGGCGCTGAGGGAAAGGGGAAGAATGAGCTTGCGCTTGGGCGCGGGGCGGGTTTCTTTTTCTAAATAGAGATGCTCCTGCATCTCTGCCATCCGCGCCAGAGTCTCCTGCTCTAAGGCGGGGGAGGGGGCGGCATCCTGATAGATCTTATTATATTGATCCTTAAACATCGCGATCCTCCTCTCCTTCCATGAAATCTTTGAGTTTTTGGCGGGCGCGCTTGAGCCCCGAGCGAACGGTGGAGGGGTTCATCTGCAGGATGGAAGCGATCTCATCGGTTTTGAACCCTTCGTAATAATAGAGATGAATGAGCGCCCGCTGCTGATCCGAAAGCTCCCCGAGCGCCAGCTCCAACGCTAAATTTTCAGGCGGGGTATCGGCCGCGGGCTCTTGATAATCCAGGGGAAGGTCGCGGCGGGATGCTTTTTTGAGGGTATCCTTGCAGCAATTGAACGTTACCCGCAAAAACCACGCCCGACGATGGGTGGGGTTTTGAAATTCGGGTTGGAAACGGATCAACTTTAAAAAAACATCCTGATATGTATCCTCCGCGTCCTCTTTATTGCGCAACTGAGCCAGGGCCAGGCGGTAAACGCTTGGCCCGTATTCGGCAATATATTGTTGCAGCTCTTGATTTGAATAGGCCATGGCAGTTCCTTTCGCTTATAATACGAACGACTTTCGAAAAATGTTGCAATACTTTTGAAAAAAGGCACAGTATCAACTGTGCCCTTTTATTTTTCTTAATATGCTTTACCCCAGTATACTAATTTCTTAGCGGGTTTTCCGCAGCAAACGCAAACATCGCTGACCTGCTCCTGATCGGCAAAGGGCATGCAGCGGGAGGTGATCTCCGCCTCTTCCTTGAGCTGAAGCTCGCAGGCCTCATCCCCGCACCACATGGCGCGGATAAAGCCGGGCTTTTCGGCGGCGATCGTTTTGATCTCTGCCAGATCGCGGGCGGTATAGGTCATGGAAAGGCGGCGCTCCAGGGCGCGGTTATAAAGATTTTCCTGAATTTCCTTCAAGAGAGCGGGGATGACCTCGGTCAGCTTCTCCAGCTCCACCGTGATCTTCTCGCCGGTATCGCGGCGGGAGAGGATGCAAACGCCGTTTTCGATATCCCGGGGGCCCAGCTCCAAGCGGAGGGGAACGCCCTTCATCTCATATTCGGCAAACTTCCAGCCGGGGCTGTTGTCGGAAGCGTCCATCTTCACGCGGCAAACACCCTTGAGGGTATTAAGAACCTCTTCGGCCTTTTCCAAAACGCCCGCCTTATGCTGGGCAACAGGAACGATCATCACCTGGGTGGGCGCGATCATGGGGGGGATCACCAAGCCGTTATCATCGCCATGGGTCATGATCACCGCGCCGATCAGGCGGGTGGTGCAGCCCCAGGAGGTCTGATGGGGATAGGAGAGTTTATTTTCTTTATCGGTGAAGGTAACGTCAAAGGCGCGGGAGAAACCGTCCCCGAAATAATGGGAGGTACCGCTCTGGAGCGCCTTACCGTCGTGCATCAAGGCTTCGATGGTATAGGTGGCTTCGGCGCCTGCAAATTTTTCCTTATCGGTCTTGCGGCCTTCCACAACGGGGATAGCCAAATAATCCTTGCAGAACTTTGCATAGGTTTCCAGCATTTGGATGGTTTCCTTCTCGGCCTCCTCTTGGGTGGCGTGAAGGGTATGGCCCTCCTGCCAGAGGAATTCGCGGGTCCGCAGGAAGGGGCGGGTGGTCTTTTCCCAGCGCACCACCGATACCCATTGGTTATAGAGCAGGGGCAGATCCCGCCAGGATTGAACAACGTCTTTAAAATGATCGCAGAAAAGGGTCTCGGAGGTGGGGCGGATGCAGAACCGCTCCTCCAGCTTTTCGCTTCCGCCGAAGGTAACCCAAGCCACCTCGGGGGCAAAGCCTTCCACATGGTCCTTCTCTTTATTCAAAAGACTTTCGGGGATCAGCATGGGCATGCAGATATTCTCATGGCCCAGATCCTTAAACATCTTATCCAGCGCGCCCTGCATCAGCTCCCACATTGCGTAGCCATAGGGGCGGATGATCATAAAGCCCTTCACATTGGAATAGGCGGCAAGGTCTGCTTTTTTAACAATGTCGGTATACCATTGGGCGAAATCCACGTCCATGGAGGTGATTTCTTTCACCATTTTTTTATTATTACTCAATTTCTTCAACTCCTGCATTGCATAATTATAGTAATTATATCTATTTTTTGGGATAATGTCAATCTATTTGACTTTTAACTGCAAAAATTATAAAATAAAAGGTGAGGTGATTAAAAAATGTTACTAATGGCAACCGCCGATCTCCATATCCGCAAGGCCGAAGATACCGCCCTTTTAGCCCGCATCCTTCAAGCGTGCAAAGAGCGGGGGGCTGAGGCTCTGCTGATCGCAGGCGATCTTTTGGATCGTCCGTTCCTTGACGTCGAGACGGGGAGCACAATATGTGCACTTCTTGCCCGATCGGGCATCAAGGTCTTCTTGGCGGCGGGCAACCATGATCCGCTGGCGGTTACATCTCTATATCAAAATCTGCCCGAGGGGGTCTATTGCTTTAGCGAAGGGATCTCGGGGCTGACCATTGGGGAAAACGTTCGCCTCTTTGGCTATTCCTCTGCCCGCGAGCAGGCGGAGGATCGTCCCTTGCAGGGCTTTACCGCCCCTGCCGGCGGGATCAATATCCTGCTGGCCCATGGGCAGGCGGAAGGGGGGCGCGAGGCATTCCGCCCCGTTTCGGGGGAGGAACTGGCCCAAAGCGGGCTGGATCTTGCCATCTTGGGGCATATCCATAAAGGGGAGCAACGGCGCTACGGCGGATGCCTTCTTTTGGTGCCCGGCATTCCCGAGGGCAAGGGCTTTGATGAGTTGGGCGAAAAATATATCTATCTGATCGATACCGATTCCATGCATATCGAGCCGATTTCGGTGGCGGAGAAGGTCTGGCGGGAATACCCTATCGACCTTTCGGGCTGCGCCGAGGATGGCGAGATGCTGGCGCGGATGGAGGCGGTGGAGATCGCCGACCATATCGTTGGGCGGTTGGTGCTGGTCGGAAGCCCCGCCGCCGACCCTGCGGCGGCCATCGGCGTTTATACCGCGCGGTACGGGCGGGAGGTCAAGGATCAAACCGATCCCTCCCTTTCGGTGGAGCTGCTCTGCAAGCAAAATACCCTGCAGGGTGCCTTTGTTCGCCGCGCCATGGCGGAGCTGGATGGGGCAAGCCCTGAGGATCGCCCTTTGCTGGAGGAGGCCCTGCGGTTAGGGCTTCAGGCTCTGAAGGAGGCGCGGTTATGAGAATTTTGAACGTTCAAGTCAAGCGCTTCGGCAAGCTCAAGGACTTTGAATGGAGCCCCGAAGAAGGGCTGAATATCCTGCGTAAGCCCAATGAGTTTGGCAAAACAACGCTGATCTATTTCATTTTTTATATGTTCTATGGCTATGATGCCAAGCGGATCAAGCCCTATCTTCCCTGGAGCGGGGAGGAGGCGGCGGGGCGCATCCTCTTTGAGCAGGAGGGCAAGCGCTGGCAGATCGAGCGCCGCCATCCCGCAAGGGGCGCAGAAAAGCGGCAGGTGCTCTGCCTGGATACCGGCGAGGAGCTCACCCTCCCCGCCCGCGAACAGCCCGGCCCCCGCTTTTTGGGGCTGGATAGCGAGACCTTTTTGCGGTCCTTTTGCATTACCCAGGGGGATCTGATCTTCTCCCGTACCGACGGGCTGGATGTTGCCCTCAAAAATATGGCCGCCACCGGCGATGAAAACGTTTCCTATCGTCAGGCGGAGGAATATCTCAATAAACAGCATACCCGCTATATGTATCGGGGCAAAAACCAAGGCCCGCTCCTGGATATGAAGGAGCGGCTGGCCGCCGGCCGCATGGAGCAGCAGGAGCTGCGCAGGCAGGTGGATGCCCGCATCACCGAGCGAAAAGAATGGGAGCAGCTCTCTCAAGAGGCGGCCCAAAAAGAGGGGCAGTTGGAGCAACTGCGCGCCCGGCTCAAGCAGGCGGAGGGGAGCGATGCCCTGAAACTGCTTGGGCGGCTGGATGCCCTTAAAAATCTGCCCCGCGCCGAAAAACCTCAGGTTTCCAAAGAGGAAATTTCCGCTTTGGAGCAGGCCTTTGAGCAAATGGAGCGCACCCGCTTTGATTGCGGGCGGGCGGAGGAGCATATGGAAGCCTTTCAAAAGGAATTTCAGGGTAAAAAGCCCTCCTTTTTGCCGCCGATCTTATTGATCGCAGGCGGTGCGGCGGCGGTTGCCGCCGCAGTGATCCCCCTTTGGCCCCTTTATTTGGCGGCGGGGGCGTTGCTGATGGGGGCGTTGGCCCTTTATCTGCCTCAAAAGGCGGAGCGCAAGCGCCTGGAAAAGGTTTTGCAATCCGCCCAAGCCCAGCGGGGAGAGGCTCAAGCCGCCGCCGAGGCGGCGGCCGCCGCGTTGGAGGAGCTGAGAAAAAAATACCGCATCTTTGAAAAAGAAGAATTGCAGGCTCTGCGCATCGCCTGGGGCGTTTATGAAAGTGCCGCAGGGAAAGAGACCGTCGCCCTGCAGGAGCAGGCCCTTTTGGGCGGGCGCACCCGCGCCGAATTGGAGGCATTCGCTCAAGGTGCAAAAGAAACGGATGAGACCGCCGAGCAGGTGCGGCGGCGGATCGCAGAGGCGGAAGAAGCGCTTCGCGCCCTGCGGGGGCGGCTGGAGGCTTTGGATCATCGGGATCTGCAGGCTCTCTGGGCGCGCCTTACGGAGCAGACCCAAATCAATATGGATTTAGAGCGTCAGGTGGAAGAAGGGGAGCGGCAGTTGGCCGCCATCCGCCTCAGCCTTTCCTGGCTCAAGGATGCCAACGAAGAGATGAATACCCGCTTTGCCCCCCGCCTTTGCGCGTTGGCGGGCAAGCACCTTGCGG
>JAZODI010000082.1:0-10067 GCA_045596965.1 Eubacteriales bacterium
GTGGAAAGGCGGTGGGCGATGATCAGGCTGGTGCGGTTTTTCATCAGCGCCACCATTGCCGATTGAATGTGCATCTCGGTGCGGGTATCCACCGAGGAGGTGGCCTCATCCAGAATCAGAATGCTTGGATCGGCCAAAACCGCCCGCGCAATATTGAGCAGCTGGCGCTGGCCCTGGGAAAGGTTGCTTCCGCCCTCGGTCAGAATGGTATCATAGCCGTCTTTTAGCTTGCGGATAAACTTATCCGCGCCGGTGGCCTTGGCCGCCGCTTCGATCTCCTCCATGGTGGCATCGGGCTTGCTATAGCTGATGTTGCGGGCGATGGTGTCGGAAAATAGGACGGTATCCTGCAAAACGATGGCTAAGGATTCCCGCAGTTTACTGCGGGGGATATCGGTTAGGGCGGTGCCGTCAATGGTGATGCTTCCCCGATCAATGTCGTAGAAGCGGGTCAGCAGGTTTACAACGGTTGTTTTTCCTGAGCCCGTTGCGCCAACAATGGCGATCTTTTGCCCTGCCTCTACCTCCAGATTAAAGCCCTGCAACACCGGCTTTTTCGGTTCATAGGCAAAATGAACATCTTGGAAGGAGAGCGCACCCTTTACCGCTTGAGGCTGATAAGGGGCGTTGCCGCCTTCATCCTCCATGGGGCTATCCATTACCTCGAAGATGCGCTCTGCGCCTGCAATCGCGGTCTGGATGGCGGCATATTGGTTGGCAATCTCATTGATGGGGCGGGAAAATTGCTTGGAATAAAGGATAAAGGCCTGAATGGTACCGACGGTGATAAACAGCAGATGATCCTGGGGCAGGCTGGCCAGATAACCGCCGATAATGGCGATTAAAAGAAAGCCCACATTGGAGATAAAGTTCATCACCGGCCCCATGAAACCGCCGAAGATATTGGCGTAGATAGCGGTCTTTTTCAGTTGGTCGCTGGTATGGTTGAAGGTATCCACCGCCCGCTCCTGGCGGTTATAGGCCATAACGGTGCGGTAGCCCGAAACCATCTCCTCCACCTGACCGTTGACTGCGCCCAGGATGCGCTGCTGGCGAACGAAGAATTTGCGCATAAACTTAGTGATAAAGGTGGAGGCCAAAAGGGTCAGGCCAATGGTGAGGGTGCTGACTAAGGCCAGCAGGGGAGAGTAGCAGATCATAATGATAAAGCACCCGCTGACCATCAAAATGCTGGAGCAAAGAGAGGCGATGGAGGTGGAGACCGAATTAGAGATGTTTTCAACATCGTTGGTCATGCGGCTCATAATGTCGCCATGGTTATGGGTATCGGTATAGCGGATAGGTAGGCGCACCAGGCGGGCAAATAGATCCTTGCGCATGGTCCGCACCGTTCCTTGGGCCAATTTAGCCGAAAAGATGCCCTGCAGATAGGTCAGTCCTGCGTTCATCAGATAGGTGAGAACCATCAGCCCCAGCATCAAAAGAAGCTTTTGGGGCAGGCTTGCCTCGATCGCATCGATCGCTCGTTGCTGAAGGGCAGGCGCCAAAAGATTGGCGGCGGTGATGGAGAGGGTCACCCCTAAAAGGGTGAAGAAATTGCGGCGGTTACGGCCGATGTAGCCGATCAGCTTTTTGAGGGTCTCCTTCATGTTTTTGGGCTTTTCTACCTGCATCATCGGCCCGCGCCGCCCGGGGCGCATGGCTTGCATGGCATTGGGCTTTTGCTCAGCCATCGATCATCCCTCCTTCCTTGGTCTGGGAGCGGTAGATCTCTTGATATACCGCGCTGGTTTTTAGCAGTTCATCGTGGGATCCGATGGCGGAGAGGGTGCCATCCTCCAAAACGGCGATGCGATCGCAATCCTTTACGCTGGCGATCCGCTGGGCAACGGTGATGAGGGTGGTGCCCTTGAGCTCCCGGCGGATGGCTGCGCGCAGCTTGCCTTCGGTGGAAAGATCCAGGGCAGAGGTGCTGTCGTCGAAGATCAGCAGCTCCGGCTTGCGCACCAGCGCGCGGGCGATGGATAACCGTTGCTTTTGCCCGCCCGAAAGGGAAGCGCCCTTTTCGGCGATGATGGAATCATAGCCTTCGGGCATTTTTTCGATAAATTCCGCCGCCTGGGCGATCTCCGCCGCGCGGCGGATCTCTTCTTCGGAGGCATCGGGATTGCCCCAGCGGATGTTTTCGGCAACGCTTCCGCTGAATAACTCGCTCTTTTGCAAAACAACGGCGATCTTATCCCGCAGGGCAGTCAGATCGAAGGCTTGGATGGGTTTTCCGCCGATGGTGATCTGCCCCTCGGTGGTATCGTAGAAACGGGTGATGAGATGGATCAGGGAGGATTTGCCTGAGCCGGTCGCGCCCAAAATAGCGATATTTTCGCCGGGATGAACGGTGAGGTTTAAATCTTTTAAGACGGTGCGCCCCTCAAAGCCGGGGTAATGGAATCCAACCTGATCAAAGGTAATGGTACCCAAGGTTTCGGGTGCATAATCGCCGCCCTCGATGGCGGGCTCGGTCTCCAAAACCTCCGAAAGGCGCTTGGCGCTGGCGCGGCCGCGGGCAATGGATTGAAACATCATGCTCACCATCATCACCGAATGAAGGATGCGGGTATTATAGTCGATGGCCGCCATAATGGTGCCCACCTCCATTGCTCTTGCCATGGTCTGCAGACCGCCCAGATAAAGGATGGCTACTACCGAGCAGTTCATAATGATGGATAGAACAGGGGAGAGGCGGGCAATGATAAAGGCTACCCGCAGGTTGGTATCGGTCAGGTTGTCGTTGGCCTCGTTGAACCGCGCGACCTCTCGCTCTTCCTGCACGTAGGCCTTGACCATCCGCGCACCGTTCACATTCTCCTGCATCACGTTATTGACTGCATCCAGCCGTTTTTGCACCTTGGCATAAAGGGGATTGGCCGCCTTTAATACCAATGCCATCAGCAAGAGCTGAAGGGGCAGGGAGCAAAGCAGGATCAGCCCGAAGCGGGATTCTAAGGAAAGCATCATGAAAATACCGCCCAAAAACATCAGGCCGCTGCGGATGAACATACGGATGCATTGCTCCACAAAATGCTGCATCTGGGTAATATCGTTGGTCAGGCGGGTGATGAGAGAGCCGGTGGTGAATTTATCGGTCTGCTGAAAAGAGAGGCCCATCGCCCGTTTGAAAACGTCCTTGCGCAGATCGCAGGCGAAATTTTGGGAAGCAAGGCTTGCAAAAACCGAGCAAAGGGAGCCCGAAAGGCCGCCCAAAAGAACGATCAAAAGCATCCTCAGGCCGATAGCTACCAAAATTTCTTGGTTTTGCTTTAAAACGCCCTCGTTGATCATCAGGCTCATGAGTTTCGGTTGCCAGAGATCGGCCAAAACCTCACCGATCATGGTGAGGGGGCTTAAGATGGCCCAGAACCAATAGGGTTTTAAGTATCTCAAAAGTTTCATTTCGTACCCTCCTCGGTGAAATTACGGATCATTTTCAATAGGATGGGGCGGATCTGCTCCAATTCCTCGCCGGTGATCCCTTTGAGCATCTCCTGCTCTGTTTGGCGAATGGCGCTGATCACCTTGCGGTCGGCCTCATGGCCAAGCTCTGTCAGCTGCACCAGGATGGCCCGCTGGTCCTCGGGGTCGTTTTCCCGGCTGACCAGCCCCGCCGCCTCCATCTTTTGCAGATTGACGCTGACTGCGGGGGCGGAAAGATGGGTCTTCTTTACCAAATCCAATTGGGTCAGGTGTTCATTATGCTTTAAATGAAATAGAATTCTGCGCCAGCCTTCGGCCATTCCCATGGCCTCGGTGCGTTGCCGCATCCGATCGTTGAAGAGCTTGGAAAGCTCGTTGATCAGCATGGATGGGGGCGCATTTTCAATGCTTCTTTTTTTCAAAAAAATATCCCTCGCTTTAATTTAGTTAACTAATTAACTATTATAATTGACGATCGCTTTTTTGTCAATAAAAGGCCATATATTTAGAAGGAAAAGATGTTTAAAAAATGTTTTTTCTTATTGCATTGCGCTTGCGGATGTTATATAATTTATCATGTATGATTTTATTTTGATAAAGGAGAAGGAAATGATGTCTGAGATGAACCATAAAGAAATCTGCAATCGCATTATTGAAGAAATGAAAAAGGTAATTATCGGAAAGGACGAGCAGTTGCGCTTACTGTTGGTTTCCCTTCTTTCTAAGGGCCATATTTTGATCGAGGATATCCCCGGCGTTGGTAAGACTACCGCGGCTGCCGCCATGGCGAAAGCCACCGGCTTGGATGCTAAGCGGGTGCAGTTTACTCCCGACGTTATGGCAACGGATATTTCGGGCTTCACCGCCCCCGATCATAAGACCGGCGAATTTATTTATAAGCCCGGCGTCTGCATGACCAATATTCTGATTGCCGACGAAATCAACCGTACCTCTCCCAAGACCCAGTCTGCTCTGCTGGAGGTCATGGAAGAGCGCCAGGTAACGGTAGATGGTGTTACCTATAAGTTGCCCGAACCCTTTATGGTCGTTGCAACCCAGAACCCCCTGGGCTATGTTGGTACATATCCTCTGCCCGAGGCGCAGTTGGACCGTTTTATGATGAAGACCTCCATGGGCTATCCCTCCGCCGATCAGGAGATGCGCATTGTTGCCGATCGCCATGGTGCCAATCCCTTGGATGTGGTGGTTCCCGTTACTACCGCCGAAGAGGTTGTTGCCCTGCAGAAGCAGGTGGAGCAGGTGCATGTGGATGAAGCGGTGCAGCAGTATATTGTTGAGCTGGTCTGCGCAACCCGTACCCATAGTCTGATCGCTTTGGCCGCATCCCCCCGCGCCTCCCTTTCGCTGATGCGTGCCGCCTGCGCCGCCGCGCTGCTGGATGGGCGTGATTATGTGATCCCCCGCGATGTTTCCGATATGTATGAGGCGATCGTTGCCCACCGCCTGATGCTGGCCCCCGAGGCCAAGATCGAGCGGCTTACCGCTTCTAAGCTTTTGGCGGCGATCAAGGACGCGGTGAAAGCCCCCATTGTGAAATAAGAAAGTAAGGAATTAAAATTCGATGTTGTTATCACGCTTGATTTATATTGCGTTGCTGATCGCGGCGTTTATCTTCTCTCAGGCGCTATATGATTCCATTTCCCTCTTTACGTTGGCGGTGGTGATCCTGATCCCGGTGGTATCTTTGCTCTGCCTGTTGCTGAGCATGGCATTGGTCAAGATCGAGGTTCTGCCGTTCCCTGCCCGCGAGGCGCGGATGAAGGAATTTTACTTGAAGGTCATCATTAAAAGCAAAACCCCGCTGATGCTGCCGGTAATGAAATTTTTTGTTACGGTAAATAATGCCGATGGGGATGCAACTACCCCCGGCTGCGCCAAGGTGCATTACCGCGCCTTCGGCAAAACCACCCTGGAGATCCCGGTGAAATTCAAGGTGCGCGGCCTTTATAGAGTGGGGATCGATTCGGTTGTTTTCAGCGACTTTTTGGGGATCTTCTCCATCAAAAAGCGCCTTAATAGCAGTAATCTTGTTACCGTCACTCCGCGGGATCTGGAAGATCTGAAATTGCCGGTCCATGCCAACCGTCAGGAGCAGGAAAATACCCTTACCTCCGGCGGCCGCGAAACCCAGACGGGCGATCCCTCCGGCATCCGTGAATTCAATGAAACGGATACTTTGCGTCGGGTGCATTGGAAGTTATCTTCCCGCCTTTCCAAATTGATCGTTAAGACCTATTGGGAGAATTCCTGCGATAATATTATGGTGATCACCGACCTTTTTCCCTATGAAGAGGATCGGTTGATGAATCTTCGGTTGACCGACTGTGTTGTGGAGATCGGGCTGGCGCTCAGCCGTATGCTCGCCGAAAAAGGGGTTCGGTTGACCCTTGCTTATCCCACCTATGAAAGCCCCCTCTTTCAGCAAACGGTTTCCACCGTTGAAGAGCAGATGGCGGCGGCGGATCAGCTTTTTATGAACCCCATGAAGGATTCGGGCAGAATCGAGCAGGCGTTGCAGGAGCTGGATCTATCGGTTCTGCAGGGCGGTGCGCTTTATGTTGTTAGCTCCATGCCTGCCAACGATCTGAAAAACAGCATGGAAACCTACCTGCGCGGCATCAACTGCGAGCGGGAGTTTATCGTTGTTCGCCCTGAGATCGAGATGGTGCGCCATGAGAATATGAAGGTGCTCACGCTAAGCGACTTGGAAGAGGGGGAGGATTGAGATGAAGAATAAAGTGAAACCCATCCCCGTCTATCCCCGCGTAACGATTGATAAAAAGAACCGCAAGTTCGGCATTTTTATGGAGATGTTGCTCCTTTTTGCAGGGCTTTTGAGTTATCTCTTTTGCAATACCACCGCATTGGATATGAATATCCCCGCCGCGATCGTCGTTTTGATCGGCGTGGTTGCGTTCGGGCTGATGATCCTGCTGGTGTGGTATAAGCGGGTGTTTTTCAGCGTTGTGGGCGGTTTAGGGCTGTTGTCGGTGATCTTATATAAGATCACCTTCCCGTTTTATCGAATGCTGTTTCGGGCGGTGGAGATCTGCTATAACTATACCGTTTATCTGCTGGCCTCCCAGCCCAATTACTCCAACTATACCGATCACCTGACGATGGATATTTCTCCTTATCTGGAAAATACCTTGTTGTTGGAACGCAATTTTTATATTGCATTGGTCCTGCTTTCATTGATCGTATCGGTGTTTTTCGCCTTGGCCTTTTTCCGCCGCTTGCCGGTCATTGCTCCCTTCCTGGTGGCGATGATTGCTCAGATTCCCTTCTTCCTTTATGGAATCGTGCCCCATTATGCGGCGTTCAGCGTTTTTCTTTCGGCGCTGGTGGGTTGCTATGGTCAAAGCCTGGTGCAATATGTGGGCACCCATCGGATAAAGCACCAAAAGAAGGCGAAGGCTAAAAAGTCTGCCGGTCAACGGTTTGACTTTGCGGCCAATAACGGTAGTTTCGGTGTGGTTGTCGGCATTATTATGCTGGTGCTCACCGTCGGTACCGCCGCCTTTATCTATACCCGCCCCATCGTTCAGATGGATCAGGTGCGGGAAACCATCGATCTGGCCGCGGAAGATACCATGAACCTGATCTTCCGCAGTACTTATGAGAAGAATCTGAATGTGGCCGGCTATTTGAAGGACGGCCAGATGCTCGGCCTGGATGTTCCCAGCTATCGGCGGTTGAAGGTGGCAACGGTGGAGACCACCACCGGCACCCCCGTTTATCTGCGGTATCGGACAACGGTGAACTTCTCTCCCGATGGTTGGACTGTCCCCGATCGGGAGTTCCTGCAGGATCTGGACGAAGCGGTTGATCCTGATTTTTGTGAATATAATATGTACTATAACTATCTTTCTCTCACCGCCCCCTCGGGCGACCCGCTGAAATCGGGTCTGGATGGGGTGGAAAGTGAAGAGGAAGGTTATATCAAGGATGTTATTCAGGTCAAGCCCAAATATGTCGTCAGCGATATTGTGGGCGTGCCGGTGGGGGCAGTAACTGCCGAGCCCCAAAGCAATTATGCGGCCCTTGAGCGGGTGGGCGATACCTCCCTTTATCATCGGGATTCCCGCAGCCGTACCTATACTTTCACAACGGCAACGCCTGCTCTTTCCAGCCAGATCTTCCTGGGCAAATTCTCCAATACTCAGCAGGAATATATCAAGCTACGCTCCAAAAACGCGGAGAATAATGTCTATTTCCGCAACGAATTGAACTATAGCGAGTTTGTTCGGGCCCATTATAATTCCCTCCCCGCCAAGGTGGGCAATATGGTGCAGCCCCTGGCCAAAGAGATCACCAAAGGCTATACCGGCAAAATGGAAAAGGTGCAGGCTATTGAGCGGTATTTATATCAAAACTATACCTATTCCTTAAAAAAGGTCAACCTCTACCGTGAGGACGGTTCCGAGGCGGATGCCTATGATCAGCTCAACTATTTCTTGTTCCAAAACGAGGATAAGGAAGGCTATTGCACCCTCTTTGCCACCGCGATGGTATCGATGCTGCGCAGTATCGGTATTTCCTCCCGCGTTGTTACGGGGTATTATGGCATCCCGACCTATATTACCACCGACCAATATCAGACCGAACTGCTGGATCGCAATTATCACGCTTGGGTCGAGGTCTATTTCGATGGCCTTGGCTGGCTGAATTTCGAGCCGACTCCCAGCTTTGGTACCGAGCGTAACTACTTCCTGCTGGATCTGATCGATCAAGGTCTGACTCCTGATTTTGATACCGATGTTGAGATCATCTATGAGGAGCTGGAAGGTATTATCCTTTATAACCTGCCCCTGCCCGATCCCACCTTCATTGAGGAGGAAAAGCCTGTTAATCCGTTTTTCAACCTTCTCAATATTGATCAGACCAGCGCCTTTGATGTTTTAGTTATGCAGCTATCGCTGGTCATTCTGGCGATCATTGCTTTGTTTGCGTCGATGTTCTGGATCCATGGATATTATCTCAAACGGTTGCGAAGACTGCCGCCCGCCGAAAGTGTTCGCGCGGCCTACTATATGATGCTCCGATTGATGCAGATGCGCGGCTTTAAGTTCTTTGAAGGGGAGCTTTTAGAATCCTTTGCCGTCCGCGCCGATAACCTGCAGCTCACGCCTCAGCCCATGGTGCCCATGGTGCCCCTTTTCCAAAAGGCGCTCTATTCTGAGCAGGAAATGGATGAGCAGGAGCGGGAGTTGGCGGCAAGCTTTGTGGAGGAGCTGGATAAAGAGCTCTTTAAGCATTGCAACCCCTTCAAGGAGGTCTGGTTTAAGTTTACCTTAGGCTGGAAGCCTCGCCATAAATCTATGATTTGGAAGTTTGAATGAAACGATTTGAAATAACCCAAAATGATGCCGATCAGCGTTTGGATCGGTTTGTGCAGAAGGTGGCGGGGAACTTAAGCCCCTCCCTGATGTATAAATACCTGCGCAAAAAGGCGATCAAGATCAACGGCAAGCGTGCCGAGGGGAATACCCGCCTTGCGGTGGGGGATGTGGTGGAGCTTTATATCAACGATGAGTTCTTCACCGAAAAAAGCGATGATTTCCGCACCATCGCCTACCGCCCCGCCCTCTCCATTGTCTATGAGGATGAAAACCTCATGCTGGTGGATAAAAAGCCGGGCGTGCCCGTCCATGCCGATGATCATGGCAGCCGCGATACGCTGATCAACCATATTTTGCTCTATCTCTATGAGAAGGGGGAGTATGACCCCAAGGTCGAAAACTCCTTCACCCCTGCCCTTTGCAATCGGTTGGATAAAAATACCGGCGGGATCGTCATCGTGGCTAAAAATGCCGCCGCGGGGCGCGCCCTTTATGAGATTGTGAAGTATCGGCAGGTGGAAAAGCGGTATCTTGCCCTTGCTTTGGGGTATTTCGACCGCAAGGAGGCCACCCTCAAGGCCTATCTCAAAAAGGATGCCAAGGCCAATATGGTGCAGGTGATCCAAAGTCCCAAAGAGGGCTATAAAGAGATCATCACCCGCTACCGCGTTCTCAAAGAGGGGAATGGGCTTTCCCTTTTGGAGGTGGAGCTGGTAACAGGCCGTACCCATCAGATCCGCGCCCACCTGGCTTATGAAGGCCATCCGGTGGCAGGAGACATGAAGTATGGCAAGGCGGCGATGAATAAGAATATTCCATACCGCCATCAAGCCCTTTATGCCTATAAACTGCAATTCAAACTTCCTAACGATCATTTTCTTTCCTATCTCAACGGAAAGGAATTTAAAGTTCAAAACGTTTATTTTGAAAACGACCTATAAAGAAAACCTCCCCGATCGGGGAGGTTTTCTTTATGCAAAGATTTGATAGATGGAAGCAAATATGTAATAGAGGGGAATCATCGATAGGATGGTTTGCAAAGTGTCCATGAGAAAACCTTTTATCGACGCGGTTCTTTTTCGCAGAACCGCATAAACAATGATCAACGCAATAAAAGCAATCAGCGCAACCACGCCGATCGGGATGCTTAAAGCATCAAGGTCGATTCTTATGGCGCTGAAATCGGTGAGCGGATGAGGGAAAGGGGTTTTCCAAAAAGGGGAAATATCCAACCAAATGGAAAGGCAACTGAGGAAAAGCGCACCGCTTGCG
>JAZODI010000083.1:0-43099 GCA_045596965.1 Eubacteriales bacterium
GTTTTGCGCCAGAGCTGCGCCGATCTTTTGAGTGATCGGGTCTGCGGAAAGGCGCTGGATAATCGCGCAGGCGTTGCGGTATTGCTGGATGTTTTGGCATCCCTTCAGAAAATGCCCCTGCCGGTGGATCTCTATGTTGTCTTTTCTGCCGGTGAGGAGTTCAGCGGCTTTGGCGCCTGCCATGCGGCCTGGAATATTGAGCCGGAAGAGGCCATTGTTGTGGATGTTACCCATGGTATCTCGCCCAATACACCGAAGGAAAAGGCCTTCGCTTTGGGAAGCGGCGCGGCGATCGGGATCGCCCCCATTCTTTGCGGGGGAATGACCGCAAAGTTGATGGATATCGCTACCCGTTGCCAGATTCCCTTTGAGCGGGAGGCGATGAGCGGCCGTACCGGCACCAATTGCGATGCCATTGCCGCCAGCAGATGCGGCGTTCCCACTGCGCTGGTATCCATTCCGTTGCGCTATATGCATAGCGGATGCGAGGTGGTGGATCTTCATGATATGAAGGCCTGCTCGCGGTTGATCAGCCGCTATATTCATCAGGGAGGTGCGCGCCATGAATAAAGAACTCAGTTATTTGACCTCTTTGTTTGGTGCTACCGGCAGCGAAGGGGATGTCCGCCAAGCGATCCTGAATGAGATTCGCCCTTATTGCGATAAGGTGGATGTGGACCATCTGGGGAATATTATCGCCTTCAAGCGTGGAAGCATGGAAGCACCCTTTTCGCTGATGCTCTCCGCCCATATGGATGAGATCGCGCTGATGGTTACCCATATTGATGGCGACGGGTACCTGAAATTCTCGGCGGTGGGGGGGATCGACCCCCGCATTTTGCCGGGCAAGCATGTTGTCATCGGCCGCCGCAAACTCCATGGCGTGATCGGTGTTATGGCACCGCACTTGGCAAAAGATGAAGAAAAAGTTGCTAAGATCGAGGATCTTTTTATCGATATCGGTGCACGGGATCGCCAAGAAGCCGAAGAGCATGTGGCGGTAGGTGATCTGATCGGTTTTGATACCGGCTATTTGGAATTCGGTGAAGGTTTGGTTCGGGCCAAGGCGTTGGACGACCGCGCGGGTTGCTATGTTTTGATCGAGATGATCAAAAAGGAACTGCCCTTTGATGTTACCTTTGCGTTTACCGTTATGGAAGAGATCGGATGTATCGGCGCGGCAACGGCGGCCTATGCGGTTCGCCCTCAATATGCTTTGATTTTGGAAGGAACTACTGCGGGAGATATTCATACCGACAAAAACCAGACCAGTGTTTGCAAGGTGGGCTATGGGCCGGTAGTCTCCTTTATGGATCATAGCGCAATCTATAATCGTGAATTTTTCAAAACCGTTCTGGAAGCGGCCAAAGAGGCAGATATTCCCGTTCAATTGAAAGAGGCGGTATCAGGCGGGAATGAAAGCGGAACCATCCAGCGTTCCTGGGGCGGATGCAAGGTCTTGGCCTTATCGGTGCCCTGCCGCTATATTCATTCGCCGGTGAGCGTTGCTTCGCTGGAGGATATTGAGAATACTTTGAAGTTGGCCCTGGCCATCTTGAATAAACTACTTTGAGGTGAATGATTATGATCGATAACATTCGTAAGTTGGTGCAATTAAAAGGCGTTTCCGGCAATGAGCGGTCGATCGCCTCTTATATCAAGGAGCAGATCCTGCCCTTTGCCGATAAGGTCTATGAAGATGCCTTGGGAAATTTAGTGGCTGTTAAGAAGGGGGAAGGCCCCAAAGTCATGCTGATGGCCCATATGGATGAGATTGGGTTGGTTGCAACCTTTGTGGACGAGAAGGGCTTTATTCGCATCTCTTCGGTGGGGTATGTCAATCCCAAGATCCTCAACGGCCGCCCGGTGGTGTTTGAAAACGGTGTGATGGGCGTTTTCGCAACCGGTGATGAAGATAAAAAAGATCTGAAACTCAAAGATTGCTATATTGATATCGGCGCGGAAGATAAGGCGGAGGCCTTGGAACGGATCGATATCGGGATGACCGCCTCTTTTATGAGCGATACCTTTGAAACAGGTAGGAAGATCGTTTCCAATGCGTTGGATAATCGGGTGGGTTGCTATTGCCTGATGGAAACGCTGCGGCGGGTGCAGGAAAACACCTGCGAACTCTATGCGGTATTTACGGTGCAGGAAGAGGTTGGCCTGCGAGGCGCGAAGGTTTCGGGCTTTGAGATTGCACCGGATATCGCGTTGGCGATCGATGTTACCTTGAGCGGGGATCATCCCGATGCAGAAAGCACCGCTGCAGAGCTGGGCAAAGGGGCGGCGATCAAGGTGCGCGACCGTTCTGCCATCTGCTCCAGAGAAATCATTGAGGATCTGGAGAATATCGCCAAGCGGAAAGGAATCGCCACCCAACGGGATGTTCTTTCGGCGGGCGGAACGGATATCGGTAGTGTACAGCTTTTGGGCAAAGGCGTGCAGGTCGGCGGTATCAGCATTCCCATTCGGTATTGCCATTCTGCCATTGAAATGGCTGATCGCAGAGATATTGAGGCAACGGTCGCGTTGCTTACGGCCTACCTTGAAAAATAGTTGCAATCTATATATTATTTTGATATAATATACTTTAATGCTTAAAGTATTTGTGAGGAAGTGAAACTTTGCGTTTAAAATGTTTGGACATTCAGGGATTTAAATCCTTCCCGGATAAAATCTGCATTGGATTTGACCATGGGATTACCGCTATCGTCGGCCCCAACGGCTCAGGTAAGAGCAATGTTTCCGATGCGATTCGCTGGGTATTGGGTGAGCAATCCAATAAGAGCCTTCGCAGCACCAAAATGGAGGATGTTATCTTTTCAGGCACCGCCAAGCGTAAGCCCCAAGGCTTTGCCGAGGTTAGCCTGACGATTGATAACGGCGACCATGCCCTCAGCGTGGATTATAATGAGGTTATGATCACCCGCCGCTATTATCGGAGCGGGGAAAGTGAATATTTTATCAATAAATCGCCGGCCAGATTGCGGGATATTCATGAACTTTTTATGGATACCGGTATCGGGCGAGATGGTTATTCCATTATTGGCCAGGGCACCATCGATCAGATCCTGCTTGGTAAAAGCGAGGAGCGTCGTTCCATGCTGGAAGAGGTGGCGGGTATCTCCAAGTTCCGTTACCGCAAGAATGAGGCGGAGCGCAAGCTTGCTTCCACCGAAGAAAATCTTATTCGTCTCAATGATATCGTGGGCGAGTTGGAAGAGCGTCTTCCCGGCTTGGAGCGTCAGGCAGAAAAAGCCCGCAAGTATCTGGCGATGTATGAGGAGAAAAAAGATCTGGAGATTGCTCTTTGGCTGGAGGAATTGGATCAGATCAAAGAGAATGCACGCAAGATCGATGAGCAGCATTCCATCGCCAAGGGTCAGTTGGAAGATCTGACCGTTGAGGTGGATAATATTGAGCAGGAGATCAACCTGCTTTTTGAGGAAAATATTAAGATCAATACCGAGATTGAGCGGATTCATCAGCAGCAAAAATCTTGGGAAGAGCAATTAGGTGGGATCGGTTCCCAAAAGGCGGTATTGGAAAGCCAGGCCGAATTTGAGAAACTTTCCATCGCCCGCTTGGAGCAGGAGCTATCGTCGGTGGATACCCGCAGGGAAGAAACCGAAGGGAAGATCAAGGAATATCAGGCAACCATCGAGGAAAAGACTGCCGCTATCGAAACTATCGATGCGCAGATTTCTTCGATTATCAATACCATTAAGGAAATAACCGCCAAAGGCGAGGAGCAGCAACGCAAAACCGATTCGTTGCAGCAGGCCCTACTTACCAATAGCGGTGAGCGTAATCAGCTTCAGATGGAGATGATCTCGGTGCGTTCAGGCATCGAATCCTATCAGGGTCGCTTAGCTGATCTTGCCGCTGCCCGCTCTGCTCAACTGGAGCAGACGAACCAGGTGGAGGAAGAATTGGCCGATCTTAAAGATCAGCATCGTCAAAAAGCCGAGGATAAAGAAAGCGAGCAAAACGCTTCTGCCGGCTTGCGGAAAATGCTGGAGATCAAAGAACGAGCCTATTCCGAAGCCTTGGAAAAAGAGCAAAAATGCGCTCAGGAACGCAATGCTTTGGAGCAGCGCAGCAGGATTCTTTCGGAGATGGAAAAGCATCTGGAAGGTTTTGGAGGCGCGGTCAAGCAGGTGCTGGAGCAAAGCCGCCGCGGCGTATTGCAGGGAATTGTCGGCCCCGTTTCCAAGCTGATCAAGGTGGAAGAGGAATATCTTACCGCTATTGAGACTGCCTTGGGTGCAGCGATTCAGAATATTGTTACCAAGGATAGCGTTTCCGCTAAAAATGCCATGCTTTGGCTGAAACGGCAAAACGGCGGGCGTGCCACCTTCCTTCCCCTCAACAGCATCACCCCCAAGGGCATTAAAGAAGATTATTCCCGTAGCGCCGGATTTATCGGCATTGCGGATTCATTGGTGGAAGTTGCGCCTGAAAACCGCAAGGCGATCGAGTTTTTGCTGGGCAGAACCTTGGTTTGCGAAACCATTGACCATGCCCTTTCTTTGGCAAAGACCATCCAGAATCGTTATAAGATCGTTACCCTTGATGGGCAGGTGATCAATGCCGGCGGTTCCATGACCGGCGGTAGTGCCGCCAAGAGCGGCGGATTACTTTCCCGCGGAATCGAGCTGGAAAAAATCGAAAAAGAGCTGGCCGAAAAGAGCAAGATTTATGAGGATTGCGAAAAGCGTTTGGATAGCGCTACCCGCGATAAAAATGCGCTGGAGGCGCGGCTAAACGCTTCGGAGGAATCCATCCATCTGCTGGAGGAAGAGCTTACTCGTATCGCTGGTCTTTGCGAGAGCAAAGAAGTGGTTTTGGCCTCCTATAAGGAATTGGCCGATGGTTATGATCGCGAAGCGCAGACCATCCGCGATGCCATTGCATCCTCGGAGGAGCGTTGTAAAGCGCTGGAGGAGCGGATCGGTGGTCTGGAAAAGGTTGCCGCCGAGCTGCAGGAACAATTGACTTCTTTGCAGGGGTTGAGCACCGAAGATCAGCAAAAAATGGCGGATTTGAAGCAACAATCGGCGGATTCCGAAATGAATAAGATGGGTCTCTTTAAGGAGATCGAGGGTATCCGTTCGTTGATTGGTCAATTTGAAAATCAATTGAGCATGATCGGTCGGGAAGCAGATGAAAAGAATGCCCAGATCGAAGCCTCCCGCACCAAGATCGAGGAAGCTACCGAGGCGGCAAAGGCCTTGGATCTCCAAGCGCAGGAACTGCGCAAGATGCAGGGCGATAGCGAAGAGCGGTCCCGCGAGTTGATGGATCAGCGGCAGGATCAGGAGCGCCGCCAGACTCAGTATCGCGCGGCTCAGAAGGAAAAGAACTCCACAAAAGAGAAGCTGATTGAAGAGGTTTCTCGTTTGGAAAATAAACAAAATAGCATTTCGGAGCAATCGGATCGGATTATCGTTCAGCTTTTGGATATGTATGAATTGACTGTTACCGAAGCCAAAGAGATTGCCAAGCCTTTGGAGGATCGCGTTGAAACTAAAAAGCGGGTGCAGTCCCTCAAGGGTAGCATCAAAGCGTTGGGTAGCGTGAATGTGGAATCCATTGAGGAATATAATACCGTTAAGGAACGCTATGATTTCATGAACGGCCAGGTGCAGGATCTGATCCAGTCTAAGGCCGAGTTGGAAAAGATCATTCGCGAACTGCTCAGCCAGATGAAGGATATCTTCAGCGAGAAGTTTTCTCAGCTCAATAACGAGTTCCAAAAGATCTTTGCCGAGTTGTTTGGCGGCGGAACCGCTAAATTGGTGCTGAGCGATCCGGAAGATGTTCTCAACTGCGATATCGACGTGAAGGCGGCGCCTCCGGGCAAGATCATTAAGAATCTGGTCTCTCTTTCCGGCGGTGAGCGTGCCTTTACCGCGATCTGCCTCTATTTTGCCATCCTGAAGGTGCGGCCGACGCCCTTCTGCGTTGTCGACGAAATTGAAGCGGCGTTGGACGATGTCAATGTTACCCGTTTTGCAAACTATCTGCGGCGTTATTGCGAAAAAACCCAGTTTGTTTGCATCACCCATCGGCGCGGTACCATGGAAGAGGCAGATGTCCTCTATGGTGTTACCATGCCGGAGCAGGGGATTTCTAAGTTGCTGACCATTAACGTTAATGAAATTGCGGAGCAACTGAAAATATAGGAGTATAGCAAAGAATGGGCTTTTTTGAAAAATTAAAAAAGGGGCTTTCCAAAACCTCTCAAAATATTTCCTCCCGCATCGATTCGGTGCTGGCGGCCTTCGGAAAGATCGATGAAGATCTTTTTGAGGAATTGGAGGAAGCGTTGATCACCGCCGATATCGGTGTGGATACTACGCTGGAGATTATCAATCGGTTGCGCGGCGATGTTCGCCATGGAAGAATTACTAAACCCGAGGAGATCCGCGCCCGGCTTGTTGAGATCATCGGTGGAATGATGGAAGAGGATGTTCGGCCCATGGAACTGAACACCAACCCTTCGGTTATTCTGATGATCGGTGTCAACGGTGTTGGGAAGACAACGACGGCCGCTAAACTGGCTAAGATCTATAAAGATCAGGGTCGAAAGGTAATTTTTGGTGCGGCCGATACCTTTCGCGCCGCCGCCGCTGAGCAGTTGGCGGCATGGGCCGATCGTGTGGGCGTAGATATTATCAAAAGTCAGCAGGGTGCAGACCCTGCGGCGGTAGTATTTGATACCATTTCTGCGGCAAAGGCCAGAGGGTGTGATATGATCATCTGCGATACCGCAGGCCGCCTTCATAATAAAGTGAACCTGATGAACGAGTTGGCGAAGATCCAGAAAGTGATTACCTCTCAACTTCCCGATGCGGATACAGAGGTCTTGCTTGTTTTAGATGCAACCACCGGTCAAAATGCCATGAACCAGGCGGCGGAATTTAAAAAAGTTACCGCCCTGACCGGCGTAGCGCTGACCAAATTGGACGGCACTGCCAAGGGTGGCATGGCCATCCCCTTGAAGGTGGAGATGGGGTTGCCCATCCGTTTTGTCGGGGTAGGGGAGCAGATGGACGATTTGCAACCCTTTAACGGTTATGATTTTGCAAAAGCATTATTTTGAGGAAGAATATGAGAATTGACGGAAGAACGGAAAAACAACTTCGTAAAATCGAAGTGATTAAAGATTACACTATGCATGCGGAGGGAAGTGTGCTTTATTGCCAGGGAAATACCAAGGTGATCTGCACCGCAACGGTGGAAGAGAGCGTTCCCCCGTATCTTGCCGGAACCGGCAAGGGTTGGGTAACAGCGGAATATTCGATGCTTCCCCGCGCAACCTCTACCCGCAATAAGCGGGACATCAGTAAACTCAAGCAAGCCCCCCGCAGTACTGAAATTCAGCGTCTGATCGGGCGCGCGTTGCGGGGCGCGGTGGATCTTAATCTTTTGGGCGAGCGCAGCATTGTTATTGATTGCGATGTTATCCAAGCCGATGGTGGCACACGCTGTGCGTCCATCAGCGGCGGATTTATTGCCTTGGCGCTGGCAATTCAACGTTTGATGGATCAGGGCCTTTTGCAGGAAAATCCCATTAAAAAGCAGGTGGCGGCCATCTCTGTTGGGGTTTTGGATAATGTTCCTCATTTGGATCTTTGCTATCAGGAGGATAGCAAGGCCGATACGGATATGAATGTGATCATGTCTTCCAACGGCGGTTTTATTGAAATTCAGGGCACTGCCGAAGGAGAAGAGTTTGATAAAAAGCAGTTGGATACATTGCTCAGCTTGGCAAAAAGCGGATGTAATAAGATTTTTAAAGCCCAAAGTAAGGTGCTTGGTTAAATGGAAAAGAAGTTTGTTATTGCTACCAATAATCCTCATAAGGTGATTGAGTTTAAGCGTATTCTTGAGCCGATGGGGATCCATTGCGTTTCCTTAAAAGAGATGGGCATCCAATGTGATGCGGAAGAGACAGGAACTACCTTTCGGGAAAATGCTTATATCAAGGCGAAGGCTGTTTTTGATATTTGCGGTCTGCCTTCGGTTGCCGATGATAGCGGAATCTGCGTGGACGCCTTGGGCGGGCAGCCCGGGATCTATTCCGCTCGCTATGGCGGAGAAGGGCTCGATGATAAGGACCGGATGTTCCTGCTGCTTAAAAATATGGAATCGGAAGAAAACCGCGCCGCGCATTTTACCTCCTCGATCTCCTGCGTGATGGAAAAGGATCGGGTGATTGAGGCGGAAGGCTATATTTTCGGTCAATTGACCCACGAGCCGCGGGGTGAGCATGGCTTTGGTTATGATCCCATCTTCTTGCCGGATGGTTATGATATGACTACCGCCGAGATGGAAGGGGATGCCAAAAACGCCATCAGCCATCGGGGAAATGCACTAAGAGAGTTTGCAGAAAAATTGAAGGAGTATTATAATGACGCTGACAAGTAAGCAACGCGCAAAACTGCGCGGACTTGCCTCCAAGGAAGATACCATTTTCCAGCTGGGCAAAGAAGGAATAACCGAGAATTTCATCAAAGCAGTGGATGTTGCATTGTCTGCTCGCGAACTGATTAAGTTCAAGGTCTTGGAAAATGCGATGATGGATCGTCGCGCAGCGGCAGAAGAGATCGCGGCAGCAACCAATAGCATTGTCGTTACCGTGATCGGGGCGAAGATCGTTCTTTACCGCCCGGCGGAAAAACCGGTGATCCAACTTTAAAATGGGAAATATCCTTCTTTATGGCGGAACCTTTGATCCGCCTCATAAAGGCCATCTCCATTTGCTGAAATCGGCGCTTGGGGAGCGGGAGTTTCAGCGGGTTTTTCTGATCCCTGCGTATATTCCGCCTCATAAGGACCATCGGCCCGCCTTATCCTTCGAAAAGCGTTCCGCAATCCTCAAGGATTGGTTCAGGCAGATCGATGGGTTGGAAATTTTGGATATTGAGCAGCAGCGCGGTGGCCGAAGCTATACGATCGATACCGTTATGCAATTGCAAGAGCAGTATCCCGATGATACCCTTCATTTGCTGATGGGATCGGATATGTTTTTGAGTTTTGAAACCTGGTTTCGCTTTGAAGAACTACTCAAAACAGTCGTTTTAGTTGTGGGAACAAGAGAAATCGGGGATCGCTCTCAATTAGAAGCCCATCGGGCATGGTTGCTGGAGAGATATGGTTGTAAAGGGATTTTGCTTTGCAACATGGAGCCGTTGGTTTGCGCCTCCAGCGACCTGCGTTCTGTGGGTCAAGGGATGGCAGAGCGCATTTTGGAGCATATTAGTAATGCGTTGGATGAAGAGCGCGCAAGCCATACTATGCTGGTTGCCGATTATGCCCGCGCTTTGGCGAAACCAAACGGCGTTAATGAAGAAAAAGCCTATCTTGCCGGTTTGCTTCATGATTGCACTAAATGTTACAGCCATGAATGGCATCGTTGGTATGCGCAGAAATATAATGTTGAATTAACCCAAGCCGATCTTGCCTGCCCGCAGGTGCTTCATCAGATCACCGCACCCATCTTTGCCCGCGAAGAGCTGGGGGTGGAGGATGAAGATTTGCTTTCGGCAGTTGGTTGCCATACCACCGGAAAGATCGGAATGTCGGATTTGGATATGTTGCTCTTTTTTGCCGATAGTTGCGCGCCGGGCCGGAGTTATCCCGGAGTGGAAGATCTGCGCAAGGCGGGGGAGCAGGATTTAAAAAAAGGCGTTTTGCTGCTTTTGGAGCATATGGTCGCCTATCTTGAAAAGAAGAACGTTTACTTGCATCCTAAAACATTGGCTGCAAGAGATGATATTTTAAAGGAGTTTCAAAAGAATGGATGAAGCAGTAAAAATCGCTGTTCGTGCCTTGAATAGCAGAAAGGCAACAGAAATTGAGGTTCTCCATGTGGGTGATATCACCGTCATGGCGGATTATTTTGTTATTTGCTCCGGCTCTTCCAGCACCCAAATTCGCACCTTGGGTGATGAGGTGGAGTTTCAGTTAAAAGAGCAGATCGATCTGGCGCCGATCCATCGGGAGGGTCATCCCTCGTCCAATTGGATTTTGCTGGATTATGGATTTATGATCGTCCACGTTTTCCATCGTGAAGCCCGCGACTTTTATAAGCTGGAGCATCTTTGGGCAGATGCCGATCGGGTGGATGTGGAATCGTTGATAGAGCAAGAGGGGGAATAAATAATGAAGTATGATTACAGTGCCATTGAGAAAAAATGGCAAAAGTATTGGGATGAGCATGAAAGCTATAAGGTAGAGATCAACCACGATAAGCCCAAATTCTATGCGTTGGTTGAATTTCCCTATCCTTCCGGCCAGGGCTTGCATGTTGGCCATCCGCGCTCTTATACTGCGCTGGATATCGTTAGCCGCAAGAAGAGAATGGATGGTTATAACGTCCTTTATCCCATGGGTTGGGATGCTTTCGGTCTGCCCACCGAAAACTTCGCCATCAAGAATAAGATCCATCCCGCCATTGTTACCGAAAATAATATTGCTCGCTTTAAGAGCCAGCTCAAATCCTTGGGTCTTTCCTTCGATTGGAGCCGCGAGGTAAATACTACCGACCCCGATTATTATAAATGGACCCAGTGGATCTTTCTGCAACTCTTTAAAAAGGGTCTGGCCTATAAAAAGGAAATGAACGTCAATTGGTGCACCGGCTGTAAGGTCGTTTTGGCCAACGAAGAAGTGGTCAACGGTGTTTGCGAGCGTTGCGCCAGCCCGGTTGTCCATAAGGTCAAGAGCCAATGGATGCTCAAGATCACCGAATATGCTGAAAAACTGATCAACGGTTTGGACGATGTTGATTTCATTGAGCGTGTTAAAACTCAGCAACTCAATTGGATCGGTAAATCCACCGGTGCAACCGTTCGGTTTGGAACCACTGTTGGTAGCGAGCTGGAGGTTTATACCACCCGCCCCGATACTCTTTTCGGCGCTACTTATATGGTTATTGCTCCCGAGCATCCCATGATCGATGCCAATAAGGATAAGATCGCAAATTATGAGAATGTTATTGCATATCGTAATGCCGCCGCAGCCAAGAGCGATTTTGAGCGTACCGAGCTGGTGAAGGAAAAGACAGGCGTGAAGATCGATGGGATCTGCGGTATTAACCCTGTAAATGATAAAGAGATTCCCATCTTTGTTTCCGATTATGTTCTGATGTCTTATGGTACCGGCGCCATCATGGCGGTTCCTGCTCATGATACCCGCGACTATGAGTTTGCCAAGGTATTTGATCTTCCTATCATTCAGGTAGTTGCGGGCGGTGATATTTCGGAAGAAGCCTTTACCGATGTTGCCACCGGTATTATGGAAAACAGCGGATTTCTGAACGGTCTTTCGGTGGAAGAGGCCAAAAAGAAGATCATCGAGTTCCTGCAAGAAAAGGGGAAGGGTGAGCCCAAGACCAATTATAAACTGCGGGATTGGGTCTTCTCCCGCCAGCGTTATTGGGGTGAGCCGATCCCCATCGTTCATTGCCCCAAGTGCGGGCCCGTTGCCATTCCCGAGGAGCAGCTTCCTCTGCTTCTCCCCGATGTTGAAAGCTATGAGCCCACTGACAACGGCGAAAGCCCCTTGGCGGCGATGGAAAGCTTTGTTAATACCACCTGCCCTCATTGCGGTGCGGCCGCCAAGAGAGAAACCGATACCATGCCCCAATGGGCAGGCTCTTCCTGGTATTTCCTGCGCTATATGGATCCCCATAATAATGATGCGTTGGCATCCGAAGAGGCACTGGAATATTGGGGCCCTGTCGATTGGTATAACGGCGGTATGGAGCATACTACCCTGCATCTGCTCTATAGCCGTTTCTGGCATAAGTTCCTCTATGATATCGGCGTTGTTAAAACCGCCGAGCCCTATGCCAAGCGTACCTCTCATGGTATGATTTTAGGCGAGGGCGGCGAAAAAATGAGTAAATCTCGCGGGAACGTTGTTAACCCCGATGATATTGTCCGTGATTATGGCGCTGATACCCTGCGCACCTATGAGATGTTTATCGGCGACTTCGAAAAGAGCGCACCCTGGAATACCGCCAGCATCAAGGGCTGTAAGCGGTTCTTGGAAAAGACTTATAATCTTTTGGATATGATGGTCGAAGGGGATGAGATCTCCAAGGATCTGGAGCGCTCCTTCCATCTCACAATTAAGAAGGTGGGCGATGATATCGAGCATCTGAAGATGAATACCGCTTTGGCCGCTCTGATGAGCCTGATCAACGAGATCAGCGCCAAGGGCTCCATTAACCGTAAGGAACTGGAGATCTTCGTTAAGATGGTTTATCCCTTTGCTCCCCATTTGGGCGAGGAAATGTGGGAAGCCGCAGGCTTTGAAGGGGATATGACCTACGCCCCCTGGCCGCAGTATGATGAAGCCAAGACCAAGGCCTCCGAGGTAGAGATCGCTGTTCAGGTTTTGGGCAAGATCAAAGGCCGCGTAATGATCCCTGCGGAAGCCGATCAGGATGCGGTTTTGGAAATCGTTCGTGCCGATGAGAAGATCGGCGCATTGCTGGAAGGCAAGAGCGTTATTAAGGTGATCTACGTTAAAGGTAAGCTGATCAATCTGATCATTAAATAATTTTTAATAAGCCTCCCGCCATTGAACAAGTCCGTTAAAAACGGACAATAGAAAAAAGCCACCTCCTATGGTAGAATTAAAATACCATAGGAGGTTTTGTTATGCCAGGAATAAAAGGAATGAAAAAATATCCAACAGCAATTAGAATTGAAGTTAAGAAAAAGTTTGAAGAAGGACAATCCGTATGTTCTTTAAGTAGAGAATATGGAATTAGCAGATGGGCAATTAGGACTTGGTGTGGACTGACCGACAAATCTGAGAAAGTGCCAAAAGCAAGAGGAAGGAAGCCGGCAAAAACGTTACAAGAATATAAATACGAAAATAAACGATTGAAAATGGAGAATGAGTTGTTGCGGGATTTTCTCTTGCTCACAGAAAGGAAGTGAGAACGAGTGTAAAATATATAGTAATCTACCGACACAAAGATAAATATTCCATTAGTGAAATGTGCCGGTTCTTTAAAGTATCACGAAGTGGATATTACGACTATGTTAAACGAATGGATATACCTGCATGGGATTTGCCATTGGCTAAAAAGATAAAAGAATGTCAAGATAAATGCGGCAAAACCTACGGATATCGCAGAGTGCATATATGGCTTGAACGGCAAGGTGTCTATCGTAATCCAAAGACGGTATTAAGAGTTATGCAAAAATACGGTTTGCTGTCGGTGATCAGAAGAAAGAAATACCGTAATTACGGAGAATATCTGCATAAGTATCCCAATCTGTTAAACAGAGATTTCTCTGCCGAAAGACCAAATCAAAAATGGGTTACAGATATTTCATACATACACACCAAGCAAGGTGTATTGTATTTATCGGTCATAAGAGATTTGTATGACAACAGTATTGTTGCCTACAAAACCGGAACTGAACAAAATGTAAATCTTGTCTTGAGTACTATTAAGGAAGCTAAGAAAAAAGAAAAGGTCACCGCAGAGCTGCAACTCCACAGTGACCAAGGCTTTCAATATACCTCTCACGGATATTATCGCCTAACTCAATCATACGGTATTACGCCGTCAATGTCAAGACGCGGTAATCCTTATGACAATGCTTTGGCAGAAAATTTCTTCTCAATTCTCAAAACAGAGTGCATTTACCGAGTGAAACTTCAGACCTATGAGGAGGCTCGCCTCCTCATAGGTGAATACATCCATTTCTACAATCATCAACGCATCCAACTAAAAACAAAACTGACTCCCCTTGAAATGAGAAGTCAGTTCGCTGCTTGAATTTTAATATTTGCTACCGCAGGAGTCTTTTTTGTACTGTCCGCACAAATTGGGGCAGTTCACATCGGCGGGAGGCTTATTTTATAGTTTTATTGAAAAATGCTTGACAATGGGTATTAGAATGTGCTAATATATTTGAGCGAATTTATGCGCGGGTGTAGCACATCGGCTAGTGCATCGGCCTTCCAAGCCGAGGAGGTGGGTTCGATTCCCATCACCCGCTCCATTTAAGCGCTGATAGCTCAGCTGGATAGAGCATCTGCCTTCTAAGCAGAGGGTCGGGGGTTCGAGTCCCTCTCAGCGTGCCATAAGAAATAGAGCCAAAAACCAAGTGTTCATGCGGTTTTTGGCTCTTTTTCTTTTGCAATTTCCCTAAAGGCAGCGAGCTTCTCAGGTGTGATATTGGTTTCTTTGCGATAAGCATATATTGCCTTGCTAAATAAGGGGGCGAAGGTTTCTTGACGGGTTAAAATAGCATGACAAATTAAGTTTAGAAAATGCGGAAGCTCGAAAGTAAAAGGGTTTCTAAATTGAAAGGTGGGACGTTGGTATAGGAATATGAACCGTCGATCAATATAGCAGAAACTTGCGATTCAAGTTTTTGTGACTCTGACATGGCTATTTCCTCCGTCGAAAAATGTTACAAAACCTCTATTTGCGTTCACTTTGGTCGTTTTTCTTAGTTTTCCACCTTTTTCGACTATTATCTACAAAAAAGGAGGACTACCCCATGGATAAAATTATTGATGAAGCGCTTCGTTCTCTTGCGATCGCCGGATGTTATCGAGGCTATCGACAAACTGTTATGGCCCTAAAGCTGATCTTGCAAGACGAGGATCGTTTATATGCCGTTGTTGAAAAAGTTTATAATAAGGTTGCCGACCAATGCGGGTGCAATCCCCATTGCGTTGAACGAAACATCCGGACCATAATCATCCGCGCTTGGCGTCAGCAGCCCCAGCGTCTTCAGAAGATGGCCCGCTATGAGCTGACCAGCGAGCCGACTGCTTCGGAATTTCTCGACATCTTAGCCAACCATGTCCGCAGGGAACTTAATTAGGATCATGTTTTCAGTTCCCTGATGGGTACGTGGTAGGATTATTAATTCATCTCGTTTCCTCTCTCGCCGCCCTCCGGGGCGGTTTTCTATTTACAGGCCATCTTTGCCGCAAGGCAAGGTGATTTTTAATGAAATTTGTCTTTATGAGAAAAATATTTCATTTTCTGTTTATATGTGGTATAATTTTTTTGATCTTTTTATAAGAAAGGAACATTTATGAAAGCGTTGATTACCGGTGCCAGCTCGGGGCTTGGATGGGAAATGGCCGTTGTTTTATCGGAGATGGGATATGATATTATCGCTGTTGCGCGGCGGGAAGACCGCTTGGTTGAATTAAAAAAACAACTGAAAACCAATGTTGATATAAAATGCTTGGATGTAACCCGATCAGAGGATCTTACCGAAATTGCGGCCTGCTTGGATGAGGTGGATGTTCTGATCAATAACGCGGGCTTTGGGGTTTTCGGTGATTTTTGTTCCACCGATCTGGAGCAGGAACTGAATATGATCGATACCAATGTGAAAGCGGTGCATATTCTTTCTAAATTGGCTGCTCAAAAGTTCAAGGAAAAAGACCATGGTTATATTCTTAACGTGGCATCTCTGGCCTCTTTTTTCCCCGGCCCCTTGTTTGGGGGATATTATGCTTCCAAGGCCTATGTTTTGCGGCTGAGCCAAGCGCTGCATGAAGAGCTGCGCCGCGAAAAATCAAAAGTGAAAATCAGTGTTCTTTGCCCCGGTCCTGTCCAAACCGAGTTTGAAAATGTGGCTAAGGTTCGCTTCGGATCGGGAAATGAACCTGCTGCAAAAATGATCATTGCAGATAAACGTAAAGTGGCAGAATATGCAATAAAACAAATGTTAAAGGGCAAACTGATTATTATTCCGGGCGCATTGATGCGGATGGCGATCTTCTTCCGCCGCGTATTACCCGAAAAAATGCTGAGCAAAATTCTTTATATCGTTCAAAGTAAAAAAATCGGAACGATTGAATGAAGGGAACCAATATGAAAAATATTTTGCTGATAATTGATTTGCAAAAAGGTTTTGTTTCTAAGGGGTTGACCGATTCGACCAAAGAACGTATCGATGAGTTGATCGAGGCCAATTTATTCGATTGCATTATTTCTACAGTCTACCGAAATTATCCCGATAGTCCCATCGAGCGGTTGATGGGCTGGGATAAACTGCAAACCGCCGAAGAACAGTTGGTGGTCGGCGCGGCGAAAACCGAGAGTGACCATTTTATTAAAAAAACCACCTATTCTGCCTATTCTTCGGCGTTGATTGATTTGCTAAAAAGCGAGAATAACGGGGAACTTCCAACTCGCATATTTATAGCGGGGTTGGATACGGAATGTTGCGTTTTGGCAACGGCTACTGACCTCTTTGAGGCGGGAATTCGCCCCATTGTTTTACAGCAATACTGCGGTGCATCGGGCGGCGAGGATGCCCATTTGGCGGGGGTTCGAAGCCTATGCAGCTTGATTGGCTCCAATAATGTTTATCAAAGCTTTATCAAACAAAGAGAGGATCTTGATCAAGCCATCATCCGCGCCGAGAGTAATAATCACGCATCATTTGAATCCCTTTATGAAAAAGCCCATCGGGTAGTGGATCTGCTTATTCAAAAAGGCTGGCATATTTCTTTTGCGGAATCCTGCACCGGCGGTAAGGCGGCGGCGGGGATTGTGGATGTGGCCAATGCCTCGGCGGTGCTTGATGCATCCTTCGTTACCTATGCCAATGAGGCTAAGATGAAATTTTTGGGTGTTTCTTCGGAAACGATAGAAAAATACGGTGTTGTCAGCGAAGGTGTTGCCATGGAAATGGCCATCGGCGCGGCCAAACAAACAAATGCCGAAGTAGGAATCGGCATCTCTGGCATCGCAGGCCCTTCGGGCGCAACGGCCGATAAACCAATCGGCATGGTTTGCTTTGGCTTCTATATCAATGGTGAAATGTATACTGCAACCAAGCAATTTGGTACCATTGGACGAAATGCGGTGCGAGAGGCGAGCGTTTCCTTTGTTTATGATACTTTGATCGAAAAATTTTTATAAATATATATTATCCATTGACTTTTGATCCATTGGGTGCTAAACTGTCCTTGGCTTTAGGGAGGGGGAGTTTTAGTATGGTATCATATTTATCCAAAAAACAAGCAAATAAGCTGATATTTCTATGCTGGCTGATGTATTCCAGTGCTTATCTGGGGCGGTTGAATTTCAGCGCAAATCTGATTCGGATCGTGGAAGATCTGGATATAACAAAAGCGGAAGCCGGACTAATTGCATCCTGCTTCTTCTTCGCCTATGGAATCGGGCAACTGTTTCATGGGTTTATGAATAAATATTATAATCCCCGCATCATGATCGCTGTATCCTTGATCGGTTCTGCGGTGATCAATTTGATCTTTCCCTTTAGTTCCTCGCTGATCGTGATGAATGTTTTATGGGCATTAAACGGTTTTTTACAGGCAATTTTATGGACGACACTGACTCGCACCTTAAGCCGTTTTTTGGATTCAACGTCGATGAGCCGCTCCATTTTGATTATGGGGACAACGACTGCGGTAGGAACCGTTGCGGCGTATGGTATCAGCGCATTGTTTGTTGAGATTTTGAATTGGCAGGCGACCTTTTGGTTTGCATCGGTTGCCATGGCCGCGATCGGTGTGCTTTGGTTCTTTGCCTTCCATCATCTTACCTGCGATATTCCGGAACGTCATACGAAGATGAAATTGCACCAGATCAAGGGCAATAAAATGGGGCGGGTATTTATTTTGTTGATTGTTACCCTTTGCCTCTTTGGCGTTTTAAACAATCTTATTCGTGACGGGCTGACAACATGGACACCGTCGGTATTTTACGAATTATACCACTTGGATGATAGCCTTTCCATTTTGCTGACCCTTGGTTTGCCGATGCTATCCGTGCTCGGATCCACTATCTGCATTATGGTGCATAAGAAGATCCGAGACCATGTTAAGCTTTGCGGCATCTTTTTTGCTGCGGCATTTTTGGCCATTCTTATTATGGTTTTACTGATGCCGCTGAACAGTTGGCTGATCACCTTGCTTTGCTTTGCTTTCGCGGCATTGATGATGGCGAGTATTAATAACTGCATTACCAGCGTTGTTCCTTTGGAATTGCGGGATATGGCGGATAGCGGAGCAACGGCGGGCATTACCAATACCTTCTGCTATTTTGGGAGCACGTTGAGTACTTATGTTTTCGGTGCATTGGCGGATTCCAGCAGCGGTTGGCTCAGCGTATTTTACCTGATGTTGGCCCTAACTGCCTTTGCGGGTTTGATTTGCTGCGTTTACATTCCGCTCCATTACCGATTGGCTCTTGACAAAAAAAGGAAGGTATGATAAACTTATCTCAAGTTAAGGGAGTAGTCAGCGCTGAAAATGCGTGATGAAGCCAACATCATGAAGGGAATATCCTTCTGGCTTTGTTTTGAAATGACGAGACTTATCTGCCAAAAGCGGATAAGTCTCTTTTTATTTCCGGTGCATATTTGGGCAGACTATTCAATATGGTTTAAGAAAGCGAAATGGAGGAAAAGAATGAAGGAATATTTATCGCGAGTGGAAGATGTTTTGGCGGCGCAAAATTCATCGCCCCATGGGCTCTCTTCTGCCGAAGCCGAGGTGCGGTTGGAAAAATGGGGGCCGAATAAACTTGCGGAAGGCAAGAAAACCCCGCTGATCGTTCGTTTTTTGAAAGAACTTTCCGATCCCATGATTTTGGTCCTGATCGCCGCGGCGGTAATTTCCGCTATAACGGCCGTCCTTGAAGGAGGAGAATCCTTTGCAGATGTTATTATCATTCTGGCGGTGGTTATCATCAACTCTGTTTTGGGTGTTTTTCAGGAGAGTAAGGCTGAAAAAGCCATTGAGGCTTTAAAGGAAATTACCGCCGCGACCTCTAAGGTTCTTCGGGATGGTCATATTCGTTTGGTGCGTAGCGAGGAGCTGGTTCTCGGCGATGTTATTCTGTTGGAAGCTGGCGATTCGGTTCCTGCAGATGCGCGTATTATCGAAAATGCGAGCATGAAGGTAGAAGAAGCGGCTCTGACCGGCGAATCGGTCCCCGTCAATAAGACCGCCGATGCGTTGGAGCAGGGGGAGCAAAAGGATGTTCCCTTGGGAGACCGCGTGAATATGGTCTATATGGGCAGTACCGTTGTTTACGGCCGCGGCATGGCAGTTGTGACCGGAACGGGGATGAACACCGAGATGGGTAAGATCGCAGATGCACTTACCCAGTCTAAAGACGATGCCACGCCCCTGCAGATCAAATTAAATCAGTTGAGTAAGATTTTGAGCTTTTTGGTGCTTGGTATCTGTGCGGTGATCTTTGCTATTAACCTTTTCCGCGCTTATCCTGAAATCAACGGAGATGTTTTGCTGGATACTCTGCTGGTGGCGATCAGCCTGGCGGTAGCGGCCATTCCCGAAGGCCTGGCGGCGGTGGTTACCATCGTTTTGTCCATCGGCGTCACGAATATGTCTAAGCGCAATGCGGTGATCCGCAAACTGACCGCGGTAGAAACTCTCGGTTGCACTCAGATTATCTGCTCTGATAAAACGGGAACCCTTACCCAAAATAAAATGACGGTGGTGGACCATATTGCCGATGATGTTGAGGCGCTGAGCTTAGCGATGGCCCTTTGCAGTGATGCGAAATTTGACGATGAAAAGCAGGATGCTATCGGTGAGCCTACGGAATGTGCTTTGGTCAATGATGCGTATAAGATGGGGCTTGGCGATCAGCTCGCAAAATATCAGCGGATCGGAGAAGCGCCCTTTGATTCCGATCGTAAGATGATGTCTACCGTTTGCAAGGGTGAGGATGGAGTCATTCTTCAGTTTACAAAAGGTGCGCCCGATGAGATTTTGAAGCGGTGCACTACCATCCTGAAGGACGGCAAAGAACAACCTCTTACCGAGGAATTACGCTCAGAGGTCTTGGCATCTAATAAGGGGCTTGCCGATCAGGCGTTGCGGGTTTTGGCAGGTGCTCGGCGTAGCTGGAAAGACGTACCCGCAGAATGTACTCCCGATTTTCTGGAGCAAGAGCTTTGCTTTATCGGCTTATCGGGCATGATCGATCCCATCCGGCCTGAGGTTAAGGTTGCGATCGGGCATTGCCAGAGCGCAGGTATTCGCCCCATTATGATCACCGGTGACCATAAGGATACTGCTGTTGCCATCGCGCATCAGTTGGGGATTCTTGGGGAAGGTCAGCGAGCCATTACCGGCGCGGAACTGAATGAGATCTCTGATGAGCAGTTGCAGAAGGATATCGCGCTCTATTCTGTTTATGCACGCGTTCAGCCGGAGCATAAGGTTCGGATTGTGAAGGCATGGAAGGCGCAGGGAAAGATCACGGCCATGACCGGCGATGGTGTTAATGACGCGCCTTCCATCAAGAGTGCCGATATCGGTGTCGGCATGGGTATTACCGGTACCGACGTAACCAAAAATGTTGCCGATATGGTTCTGGCAGACGATAACTTTGCCACTATCGTGAATGCGGTGGAAGAGGGGCGACGCATCTACGATAACATCCGCAAGGCCATTCAGTTCCTACTCTCTGCCAATCTGGCCGAAGTGCTGGCCATCTTCTTCTCGACGATGTTGGGCTTTACCATTCTGAAGCCGGTCCATCTGCTTTGGATCAACCTGATCACCGATACCTTCCCGGCCCTTGCTTTGGGCGCAGAGGAGAGCGAACCGGACATTATGCAACGCAAGCCCCGCCAAAATAACGAAGGGATCTTCTCGGGCGGGCTGGGCTTTGATGTGGCATTCCAGGGCATTATCATCACTATCCTGACCATGGCATCCTATTTCATCGGTCATTATATGGAATCGGGGCGTTGGGAGTTTGCCAATAGCGCAGATGGTATGACTATGGCGTTTTTGACTTTGTCGTTGGTGGAGATCTTCCATTCCTTCAATATGCGGTCCCGCAGAAAATCGATCTTCAGTATGCGCGGCCAAAACAAACTGCTTTGGGGGTCTATGCTTCTTTCTTTCTTGCTCACAACGGCGGTCATTTATGTTCCCTTCCTTTCTGATGCGTTTGGATTTGAAGTGATTTCCTTGATGGAATATGCGGTTGCCATTTTAATTGCATTTACCATTTTGCCGATCATTGAGTTGGTGAAATTTATTCAGCGAAAATTAGAAAAATAATGATAAAAAGACCTCCGTCGGAGGTCTTTTTATTATTGAAATTTTGATAAATCCCTCCCGTTTTGCGCATAATGAAAGCGGAGGGATCGTTTATGAAATTTACCAGTTGCTTCAATCAAAATCTGAAGGCTTTTACCGATGCTTTTGATCGGGATGAAACGTTGAAGATTAAAATGATCCAAAATCCTCATCATCCGCAGATTCCCATCGTTGCGTTGATGTCGGGCGCGATGGTAAGCAACGATGTTGCAAATCGGGATGTTATTCTCGGCTTGGAAACTCATTCTTATGACCCCACTCCCGAAGGGGCTGTAGCCGGCGGTATTTCCTGCCATAATCTGGAGATATCAGAGGATATGCAAAAAGCGATGGTTCAGATCGGTTCGGGGGATTGCGTTGTTTTGATCGGTGATTATCCCCGATGCATTATCATTGACACTAAGGGGATGGCCCAGCGTAGCAATGCTATTCCCGAAACAGAGATCTCCTTGCTTGGGCCTCAGGATGGGTTCAACGAAAATATCATGGCGAACCTCGGCCTGCTGAAAAAAAGGGTCATGACGCCGCGGCTGAAGAGTGAATTTATCGTTGCAGGGCGGCAAAGCAATAATAAAATGGCCATCTGCTATCTGGAAGGGGTTGCCCGCCCGGAGTTGGTGGAACAGTTAAAGGCGCGTATCCAAAAGATTGATATTGATTTTATTCCTGATGGAAATATCCTTGCAGAACTGATTCGCGATTGCCCTAAGGCACTCTTTAAGACTGTTGGAAAAACATCCCGCCCCGATGTTCTGGCCTCTAAGCTGATGGAGGGGCGGATCGGCGTGATTTTAGACGGCTCGCCCGTTGCGATTACTCTGCCATATATTTTTGCGGAAAGTTTTCAAAGTCCCGATGATTATTATCAGAGCTATCTCTATGCCAATATCGGCAGAGTTTTGCGGGTGGTGGGATTTTTGATCTCGGTATTTATTCCGGGATTTTATATTGCGGTTGTTAATTTCAATCCCGGTGTTCTGCCGCCCCATTGGCTCTACACCGTGATGGCCTCTTCGGAGGGGGTACCGATCAAAACGGTAACAGAAATGCTTTTATTGTTTCTGGCCTTTGAGATCCTGCGGGAAACGGGAACACGTATGCCTGCCGGTCTGGGATTGGCTCTGAATGTGGTGGGAGCGGTTATCCTTGGTGATGCGGCGGTAAATAGCAATATTGTTTCAACCCCGATGGTGATAATCGTTGCCTTTTCGGGGGTTACGGGATTGATGGTCAAGGATCTGAAAGGGGCTGTCTTTTATCTGCGACTTGCGGGTATTTTGAGCGGTGCCATCTTTGGGTTGCCGGGGGTTGCCTTGGTCGCTGTTGGGGTGTTGGTGCATCTTGCTTCCATGGATTCTATGGGCGTTCCGTTTCTTTATACGCTCGGAAAAAAGAGTGGCAAGCAGGATACGTTGTTTCGGGTTCCGTATTGGAAGATGCTTTGGAGGCAACATTCTTTTTCGGCAAATACGAGGAGGCAGCGATGGGAAGAATAATACGTTACGGTTGCATCAGCCTGTTTTTGATTCTTGGGGTTATTTGCTCTTTTTTTCTGCCGCGGCGTGATCTACGGACTATCGGACAGGTGGCAGGTTTTGCTTTAGATGAAAAAAACGGAATGCTCCATGCTACTTTTGAATTATATTCTCCCTCAGTGGACCAGACTATCGGAAAAGAGCGTCAGGTATTAACGTCTTCAGGCAAGGATATCGAAGAGTGTGTTAATGAAATTGAGCGAAAAAGCGGCAAAAAACTTTATATCGACGATGCGGAAGTTTTGATATTGAGCGGTGATCAGGGAGGGATGATAGAGCAGGTGCTGGAATATTACAAGGAATTTTCCCACGACAACATGGATCTCCCTGTGTTTTTTGCGCAAAATCAGGAGAGTGGAAAGATTTTTGAGGGTAAAGGAAAAATACTTTCTACCGAGATTTCCCAAAGCGCAAAAAACCTCAAAAAGCGCCATACGGTGCGAGATTTGATGAACGGAACAGGGGAACGGGTTTTCATAAAAGGGGAGGGTTCTTATGAAATTATTTCGTAGTTCCCTGTTGATGATGGGGGAACTTGCGGCTTTTGGGTGGTTCATTCTCAGCGATATTGCGTTTATTGCTATTTTGCCTTTGATTCCGCTGGGAATCTTATTTTATTATCTTCATCATATTGAGGCGGGACGATTGCGGTGGTTGGATGGCGTGATAACGCTTATCGGTATTTTTATCAGTGCTTTTTTAGTTAGCCGTGGTTTATTTGAAGGCAGAGGTCTATGGATGCTTTTCTTTTTGACCCCGGTGGCTGCATTGGGCGCCACCCGCGCACCCATCAAGGAGTTAGAGCGAATATCGGGTTGGTGGATGACCGTTTTTTTGATGGTGTTCGTTGCGATGCTGATTGCAACCGTTCCGGGGGTCAAGATACGGGAAACTCTGCCTTATTGGGGAAATACGGCAGATATCGTTATTTTTTATCTGCTTGCATTCTTGGAACCCCTTTCTTTAGGGAAGGATTATCGGGCAGGGCCCCTTGCGTTGGGGCTTTTGCTGATCCCTTTTGCGACCCTTTCTTTTTTGGCTTTGGGAAGCGGTGCATTTGAAATGGCGGAATATCCTTATCTTTCGGTTTGGTCGGGGGTATCCATATCCGCTTTTCACCATACCGAGGGGATTATACTTTGCTTATATTTTGGCGCGGTGGCATTGCGTTCGGCCCATTTCGTTTCGGATTTTTCCTTTGCCTACCGAAAAAAACAAAAATCAGAATAGAAAAACGGCAGTTCTCTGCCGTTTTTCTATTTATAAAACACTTGATTATTAGTTCAAACTTTAGTATAATTAATTAAATATTGCAAATTCCAAGGAGAAACCATGGCAGAAATCAATATCTTTGAAAATAATCATACATTACAGCAACATCCTTTGATCGCCTCCCGCGGAATCGTGGTGATGCCCGGCGCGAATTTATCCTTCGATGTTGTTCGGGATTTTTCGGTGGCGGCCGTTGAGGCGGCGGCCAAGCACGATGGCATTGTTCTCATCGCATCTCAGCGTGATTTTAGCGTAGAGGAGCCCGAGCCCCATGATCTCAGCGATGTTGTTACCATCGCCAAGATCACCCAGGTAGCCAAGTTGCCCGAAGGGGTTGTTCGGGTGATGGTGCGCGGTCTTTCCCGCGGCGATCTTTTACGTGCGGAGAAGAAGAGTAAGATGTTTTTGGGAATCGTCTATCCCATTACCGAGATTGAAGCCCCCGCCGATTCCCCCGAGCGGGAAGCATTGTTGCGCTCCCTAAAGGAATCCTTTGGCGGATATATCAGCCTTATTCCGAAAGTGAGTGAGGATCTTTCGCCTGCAATCTTTGCGGAGCAGGATCTGGGCCGTTGCGCCGACCTCATGGCCGCCCATAGCTTCTTTTCTCCCGAGCAGAAGCAGGAACTTTTAGAGCAGATCGATCCGGTAAAGCGGTGCGAGTTGTTGCTGGAGATCCTGATGCGGGAAATCGAAGTGTTGAGAATGGAGCAGGAGATCCATGCGCGGGTTCGGGAATCCATCGAAGCGAATCAGCGGGATTATTATCTTCATGAGCAGATGCGCGTCATCCAGGATGAACTGGGCGAAGGCGACGGCGGTGAGGATATCGATGGCTACTATAGCAAAATTGAAGCGCTGAATACCTCGGACGAAGTGAAAGAAAAACTCACCAAAGAAGTCGATCGCATGGCAAAAATGCCGCCCCTTTCCCATGAGGGCGCAGTGATTCGCAGTTATCTTGACTTGGTGCTGGAGGTTCCCTTTGGTATCTATACCGAGGAGAATCTGGATATTAAATCCGCTCGCAAGATTTTGGAGCAGGATCATTATGGGATGGAAGAGGTTAAGACCCGCGTATTAGAGTTTTTGGCCGTTCGGTCCCTGAATGCGGTGGGCGGTCAGATCCTTTGTTTGGTTGGCCCTCCGGGGGTTGGTAAAACCTCCATTGCCCGCAGTATTGCAACCGCAACCAACCGCAAGCTGGCAAGAGTCAGCTTGGGCGGTGTCCATGATGAGGCGGAGATCCGCGGCCATCGCAAGACCTATATTGGTGCGATGCCCGGGCGTATTGCCGATGCGGTGATCAAAGCGGGGAGCAGTAATCCTCTGATCCTGTTGGATGAGGTGGATAAAATGTGTTCCGATCTGCGGGGCGATCCCGCCTCCGCTTTGCTGGAAGTTTTGGATAGCGAGCAGAATTGCAATTATGTGGATCATTATATCGAAGTGCCGATGGATCTTTCTCAGGCATTCTTTATCATGACCGCCAATACATTGGATACCATTCCGCGGCCGCTTCTCGACCGCATGGAGGTTATCGAACTTTCTTCTTATCTGGACGAAGAAAAATTCCATATTGCAAAGCAATATCTGATTCCCAAGCAACGCAAGATGCATGGTCTTAAAGGTGCTCAGATTCGCATCAACGACGCGGCGATTCGTGCGTTGATCGAAGGATATACCAGAGAATCGGGTGTGCGCGAGCTGGAACGTATGATCGGAAAGATCATGCGCAAGGCGGCGCTGCAGATTGTGGAAGGGCAGAAGAGCAGTCTTTCCGTTGGTGCGGGGCAGTTGGAGCAATTGCTGGGTGCCAAAAAGTTCAAGGATGAAGTTCTTTATGATCCCGCCTGCTTTGGTATTGTTAACGGCTTGGCCTGGACGGCGGTGGGCGGCGAGATGCTGACGGTTGAAGTTTCGGTGCTGGAAGGAAGCGGCAAGCTGGAGCTGACAGGAAGTCTCGGCGATGTTATGAAGGAAAGTGCAAGAACGGCTGTTTCCTATTTGCGGGGCGTTGCCGATCGCATGAACGTCAGCTATGATTTTTATAAAAGCAAGGATCTGCATATTCATTTCCCCGAAGGGGCAGTACCCAAAGATGGCCCCAGCGCAGGTATTACCATTGCTACCGCGGTCTGCTCGGCGTTGACAGGCATTCCTGCGGATAATAAAATTGCCATGACCGGGGAGATTACCCTCACAGGCCGTGTTCTTCCCATCGGCGGGCTTCGGGAAAAATCCATGGCTGCCTATAAGCATGGAATCAAAACGGTCTATATCCCTAAGGAAAATTTGCCAGATCTGGAGAAGATCGATCCTGCTGTTCGCAAGGCGGTGAAGTTTATCGCGGTTTCCCATGCGGATGAGGTTCTCAAGGATGTTTTGGGAATCCACGATAAGAAACGCAAAACTTTTGTTTGCCCGCCCCAGAAATCCGGTAAGAAAGAGGTTGGAAACGAAGCATGGGTTTAAATCTTCAATTAGTGCAACTGAAAATTTCGGCGGTGCGCCCCAATCAGTTTCAAAAAGGTTTGCCGGAAGTTTTGTTTTGCGGGCGGTCGAATGTGGGGAAAAGTTCCATGATCAACTGCCTGCTGGGTCGTAAATCCCTGGCGCGAACCTCCGAAAAACCGGGAAAAACCGCTACTATCAACTATTATGAGATCGATAAAAAACTTTACCTTGTCGATCTTCCCGGCTATGGTTATGCGCGGGTTTCTCAGGCGGAAAAGGATAAATGGGCCCGCTTCATGCAAGCCTATTTTAACTTTGAAAGTGATAAAAAATTGGCGGTTTCCCTGGTGGATCTGCGTCATAAGCCCTCAGAGGCCGATCTGGAAATGGCGGCTTTCTTAGAGGAGGTGGGCATCCCTTATTGGGTGGTGGCCACCAAGGCCGATAAATTATCCAAAACCGCAGTGGCGGAAAATCTTAAAATGTTGGAAGAGATCTATGCCGATTATCATCCCCAAAAGATTCTGGCTTTTTCATCTAAAACCAGATTCGGAAGGGAAGATTTGGTGGAAAAGATGGCATCGATTGCCGAAGGAGAATAAATGGATCAAACGCAATTGGATCAAATTCGGGAATATATTATTGAATTGTTATACTTAATTCCCGCAATAGCCATATCCCTCAGCATACATGAATTCGGTCATGCCTATGTTGCTACCCGTTTGGGAGATCCCACCCCCAAGGAGGATGGCCGGCTTTCTCTCAATCCTTTGCATCATATTGATATCGTCGGTTTTATTGTTATGATCCTTGTGCATTTCGGGTGGGCCAAGCCGGTGCGGGTAAACCCCATGTTTTTTGAAAATCCCCGCAAAGGAATGATGGTTACCGCCATTGCGGGGCCGATCACAAACTTTGCTTTAACGATCATTTCATCCCTTATTTATTTCTTCGCGTTAATATTTAATTGGCCGTATTTTATTTTTCGGTTCTTCTTCTATATGACCATCCTCAATATCGGCCTTGCAGTATTTAATTTAATTCCTATTGCTCCTCTGGACGGTTCGCGGGTGGTGAGCTATTACTTCCCGCGCTATGCCTCCTTTATGGCGCAATATGGAAATATTGTTCACGTTATATTTATCGCACTCTTAGTTTTGCCCGGTTATTTGGATATTCCTGATATTTTCGGCACCATCATTGGAGGGGCGCAAATGCTCGGCATTAGTATTCTAACCACGATTTGGTCGTTGATCTTTGGATTTTTAATCTGATTTTGAAGGAGTAAGCATGGAACAGCTGAAATTTTCATTAGAGGTCTTTGATGGGCCGCTGGAACTGCTCTTGCATCTGATTTCAAAGAATAAGGTATCGATTTATGATATCCCCATTTCCTTGATCTTAGAGCAGTATATGGATTATATTGAAGATCTTAAAAAGATGGATCTGGAAGTTTCCAGCGAGTTTATTGAGATGGCGGCGCATTTGATGCTGATCAAATCCCGCATGCTTCTGCCTAAGGCGGAAGCAGAAGAGGAAGATCCGCGGATGAGCCTGGCGGAGGCGTTGGCAGAATATAAACGCTATAAAGCGATTCTCAATAAACTGCGGGATGATCAGAAGAACGCGGGTATCACCTATGTTCGCCGCACCGAACATCTGGAATTTGATAAGACTCATAAACTGACCTATGAAATGAATGTTTTAACGGATGCTTATCGGAATGTTCTGCGCAGGAGCAATCGGGCGCTACCTCCGCCGTTGAAGAGCTTTGCGGGAATCGTTGGCCATCATGTGGCAAGCGTTCCGGCGCGGATCATCGGTGTTTTGCGCACCTTGAAGCGAAAAATGACTTGCAGTTTCCGCAGTTTATTTAAAGGGGCGCGGAGTCGCTCCGAAATTGTTGCTACCTTTCTGGCGGTTTTGGAACTTTCCAAATCCGAACATGTGGTGATGGAAGAGAAGGGCGACGATCTTTATCTCACTTTTAAAAAGGAGAAATAAAATGGAATTAAATTATATGAGCGGCGCGGTGGAATCGATCTTATTTGCCAGCGGGGAGCCGATCGAGCGGCGCAAACTGGCAGAGGTTTTGGAGATCGAAGGCGAGCGCGTGGATATGATCATTGATGAACTGCGGGAAAGCTATCGCGCAGAAAACCGTGGTTTTGACATTTTGAGTTTGGATAACAGTTACCAGATGTGTTCCTCCCGCTATTACGGAGAGATCACCAAAAAAGCATTGGATCATCGGCGTAATACGCCTCTTTCCAATGCGGCTCTGGAGATCCTATCGATCGTTGCCTATAACCAACCGGTAACCAAAGCGTATGTGGAGCAGATCCGCGGCGTGGATTGCTTTTACGGTATTAATGCATTGGTTGAGAAGGGGCTGATCGAGGAAAAAGGGCGTTTGGATGCGCCGGGCAGACCTTGGCTTTATGGGACAACGCATGACTTTCTGCGTTGCTTTGGCCTGCAATCCCTGGATCAGCTTCCCGAACTTCCGCGCTTGGAACTGCCCGGCGATGAAGTGGAGGGCCAGCAGACCTTTGATGATGTTTTGCCGGCAGAGTCAACCGTTGAGGAAAGCGCACCTGTTGAAGTCAATACTTAATTTTGTTGATTTATCCTGAAAACGGTGGTATACTATTTTTAATGAAGTGTAAAAAAGGAGATTTGCGAGATGGAGAATAAGGTCGAATCTGTTTTAAACGGCGCAATGGATGGGCTGAAGAACCTGGTGGATGTGGATACGGTTATCGGAGATCCGATCAAGGTAAATGATGATATCACCCTCATTCCGATCTCCAAAGTAACCTGTGGTTTTGCCAGCGGTGGCAGCGGTTTCGGTTCCAACCCTCAAAACGAGCATTTCGGCGGCGGTGCCGGCGGTTGCGTTAAGGTGAGCCCGGTATGCTTTTTGGTTGTTCGGGGGGATAATATCCGCATGCTTCCCATCGCTGAATCAGCGAACGGCGTGGATAAATTGGTGGATCTTCTCCCTGATATGGTGGATAAGATCTCCGGCTTGATCACCAAAAAATCTCCCGATGGGGAAATCTGAGTTCTAATCATGAATCACCTGCCCGTATAATAGGGCAGGTGATTTTTTTGAAAAAAGGTATTTCTTTTCTTTTGATTATTTTGATATTGGTTTCTGTTCCCTTTTCTGCATGGGCAGGTGAAGGGGCGTTTTTGGTGATGGATGGGCGCACCTTTACGGTTCTGGAGCAGGAAAACGGCGATACCCGCCTTCCCATGGCCAGCACAACAAAGGTAATGACTGCATTGGTGGCCATGGAAGCGGTAAAGTTGACGGATGTTGTTGTTATACCCAAGGAAGCCGCAGGGGTGGAGGGAACGTCTCTCTATATTAAGGCGGGGGAACAGTATACGGTAGAAGAACTTCTTTATGGATTGATGCTTCGCTCTGCCAACGATTGTGCAGTTGCTTTGGCTTGGTATGCAGGCGGGGAAAATACGGCGAATTTTATTGAACTGATGAACCGCAAAGCGGAGCAGATGGGCTTGAAGGACACTCATTTTGCCAACCCAAGCGGTCTTCCCGCCGAAGATCATTTCACAACGGCGAAGGAACTGGCGCTGATTATGGCCGAGGCAATGAAGAACCCCGCTTTTCGCACCATTACAGCCACTAAGCATTATAATATCAAAGATCAAACGGTTGCCAATCATAATAAACTCCTCTCCCTTTATCAAGGGTGTATCGGCGGCAAAACAGGATATACCATGGCGGCGGGGCGTTGCCTGGTTACCGTTGCTGAGCGGAATGGAGCATCGCTGATCTGCGTTACCTTAGGGCGCAGGGATGATTGGAACATCCATACCAATGCCTATGAAAAATGGTTTGCAACGCTTAAGGAAGAAACATTGGCAGAAAAAGAGGAATTTACGTTGCAATTGCCTGTAGCGGGCGGGGGATCTGTGCGGGCGGTAAACTGCAATAAAGTTACCGCTAACCTGTTTCAATATGACGGCGGTGCAGAAACAAAGGTTTTAACCAACGGACTGATTTATGGAAATAAGGAGATCGGGGATGTTGCGGGAACGGTGGAATTTTGGTATCGGGGCGTAAAAATCAGTGAAAGCCCGCTGGTACTCTGCCAGTCTATTGAGGTTCCTATCAAAAAGGAACTGTTTTTAACTCGAATTATTCGATTTTTTCGCCGATTATTCTTGAAAAATGAGTGAAAAAAGGTTACAATAGAAAAAATAAACGAAAAGAGAAAAAAATGAACGAAAGAACTATCAGAATTCAAAAGTATATTGCCGATTGCGGCATTTGCTCCCGCCGGGCGGCGGAAGCGATGATCGAAGCGGGGCGCGTTACCCTTAACGGCCATCCGGTTCATCTGGGAGATAAGACCGACGGTGCGCGGGATCTGGTGCGGATCGATGGAAAGGTAATTAAACCGATTACTCGCGAAAAGGTAACCTTGATGCTCTATAAGCCCCGCGGATATGTTACTACCATGAGCGATGAACAGGGGCGAAAGTGCGTGGCGGATCTGATCGCCAAGGAGCGGATTCGCCTTTATCCCGTTGGGCGGTTGGATAAGGATAGCGAAGGGTTATTGTTGCTGACCAACGACGGTGATTTGGCTAATAAACTGACCCACCCGGCAAACCATATCCCCAAGACTTATCGGGTTATTGTTAAGGGCGCTTTGAATCGTGAGCATATTAAGTCCTTTGAGAACGGTATCTATATCGAAGAGGATGATTATACCACTCGCTCGGCCGAACTGGAGATCTTGGAGATGAAGGGGGATCGAACTGTTTTTTATCTCACCCTTTATGAAGGAAAGAACCGCGAGATCCGTAAAATGTGTGAGGCATTGGGCTTAGAGGTATTGCGGCTGAAGCGGGATAAGATCGCGAATCTTTCCATCGGAACTTTGCGTTCCGGTCAATACCGTGCATTAACGCAAAAAGAAATCGGTTATTTATATAGCTTATAATGAGTAATTATAGGGAGCATATATGAAAAAGAAACTTCTTGCTGTTTTATTGATAATCTGCGTTATGCTTTCGTTGGCATCCTGCTCGATACCGCTTATTGGAGATTTTTTTGAAAGCGAGAATAGCCTGGGAAAGACCAATAATACCGCAGTAGCCATTGCCGAGGCAATGAAGGATTATCTTAAAAATAAGAATAAAGAGGATTATGCCCTATATGGGATTGAAATGATCCTAAACAGTGATAGCAACGGAATGGTCAAACTTTACTATTCGGCGGTTGCCGCCAGCGAAGCGGAATATTCCGATATTCGCGTGGCGGAAGTGGATTCTAAAACCGGGCATGTGGAACGTTTTGGTAAGGCCAATTATGCCAAGGATGGATTGTTGCCCTATCAACTGGTGAAAGAAGCTGATCCTTTTGATGGGGGTTCTTTACCGGTGGATAGCGGCAAAGCGGTCTCGGCGGCGGTGAGAGCCTTTAGCGGAAATGCTGATTTTCATTATGATTACGTGCAGATCCGTTTGAGCGCACCTTCCGGCTTGGAGCAATATGAGGTTGAGTTTATTTCCATGCTGAATGAGACTATATATTATTGCACAGTGGATGCGGTAAGCGGGGCGGTATTGGAATCTTCTACCGGTTCGTTGGAATAAGGAGATCATGATGAAGAAAAATATTTTGATTTTTTGCGCAATTCTATCTCTTTTGTTGGGCGGATGCAGTTTCAAGGTGCAGCAGGATACATTCTATATACCTGAGGGAAAAGTGGAATCCATCGAGATTCAAAGGGAATATGTTAAAGAAGACGGTTCTTCTTACTATTGCCAAAAGGTGGTATCCGATAAAGATGAAGTGGAAGACCTCTGCGAAAAAATTCGTTATCTTAAGGCGGAAAAAGCCTCCTATGAGCAAGCATATCCTATAACAGAGTATCCCATGATCTTTATTCTGAAAGGGGCAAAGGATCATAAATTGATCTTGACCGAAGAGGTGGCTTTTTTTGATCAAGTTCCATATATTTACACCAAGGATGGGGTCTATTCGGATTTTTTGAAGCTTTACGACGGAATGGATTCTCCCGAGGAAGAAACCAAACCTAATCCCTAATTAAATTTATAAAAAGTCTTATACATCGGTATAAGACTTTTTGCATAAAATGAGGCATGAGGACCATGAAAGGAGCGTAAAAATGAAGAAGTTTATCTGCATTATTTTAATCACCGTCTTTTCATTTCTGAATGCCTTTTCTTTTATTGGTTGCAGTTCGGCGCCGGCCGATCAGCCAAAGGAGGTGCGGGCTTGCTGGGTATCCAGCATCGGAAATCTGGATTTTCCCAGCAAGATGGGGCTTTCCAAAAACCAATTGCAGGCGGAGATTGATGAGATTGTTGAAAATTGTCGAAATATGGGGCTTAACACCATCTTTTTTCAAGTGCGTCCCAATGGAGATGCCCTCTATAAGTCTAAGGTTTTTCCATGGAGCAAGTATTTATCAGCTAAACAAGGGGTTGCTCCTGCGGGAAATTTTGATCCCCTATCTTATTTTATCAGCAAGGCCCATAAGGCGGGAATTTCTCTTCATGCCTGGATTAATCCTTATCGAATCGGTACAGGGGAGGATATCATAAAGACATTATCGGCCGATAATCCTGCGGTTGCCCACCCGGAATATACGGTTCAAAGCAAAAGCGGGCTTTATTATAACCCGGGCCTGCCCGAGGCGCGCAATTTGATTTTAGACGGAGTTGCGGAGTTGGTGCGCAACTATGATATCGACGGTATTCATTTTGACGATTATTTTTATCCCTACAATATGGACGGGTTCGATGATGCTGAGAGTTATCGATTATACGGTCAGGGGATGAGCTTGGCGGATTATCGACGCGCTTCGGTGGACGAACTGGTGCGCTCGGCCCATCAATTGATTAAATCCTTAAAAGACGATGTGCAGTTCGGGATCAGCCCCTTTGGAATCTGGGCCAACGAAAGCACAAAAGAGGGCGGAAGTAAAACATCCGGCATGAGTTCCTATGCGGCCATCTATTCGGATAGTAAAAAATGGGTGGAGCAAGGGTGGCTGGATTATATCTGCCCGCAGATCTATTGGAGTTTTGACCATGAGGCCGCGCCCTATGACGTTTTGGTGGATTGGTGGAGTGGTATTTGTTCCGGGACAAACGTGGATCTTTATATCGGCCTGGCCGCCTATAAGGTGGATACAGAAGAGATCGGATGGAAAGAGGCAGATTTAATCTATCGCCAATTGCAATATGCCTCGGGTAAAAAAAGTTATGCCGGGCATTGCTTTTTCCGCTACGGTGTTTTGGTGAATAATCCCTTGAATGTTCGGGGGATGATCCAAAAACACTATAATGGGGGAAAATCACAAGAGGCGGCGGTGGTAAAACCCATTACTTTGAAACCTGCGAATGGACTTTCTGTAAATTCTCCTGCCAACGGAACGGTTGTGGAGGCCTCCGGAATATCGGTTTCGGGCGTTACCACGGCCGGAAAGAGCGTACAGGTCAATGGTGTTTCTGCGGATGTCAGCTCCAAGGGATTTTACGCGGCATACATACCCCTAAAGGTTGGCGCTAATACGATAACCGTTCGATCCGATGGGGTAAGTAAATCCATTCGGGTTATCCGAAAGAAGCCAAATGCGGAGTTGAAAACGATAGATGTTGATTCGGCCTATCCTAATGGCGAGGTGCACCGTAACAGTGGCGATATCCTCTCCTTTTCGGTTCGGGCACCGAAAGGATGCACGGTGCAGTTGACCAACGGAACGCTGACCATTCCGCTGACTCCTAACGGGGATATTTATCAGGCTTCTTGGGTTGTTCCTGCCTTTTCTGCGGGGGACAAACTGTTGCTGGATGGCTTTGAATACGTTGTTACCGATTCGGCAAATAAGCAGACGAAGATCCAAACGGATCTTCAACTGAATCTTTATGCCAACGGATTTTCCAAAGAGCAGTATCTTCAAAAAAACGCCTATCTTTTTGATGAGAGCAGAGGCGGTTCTCAGATGGACCATCAGCCCTTGCCAAAGGGAACCAAGGTGCGGATCGTGGGCCTAGAGGGGAGCCGCGGGCTTTTGGAAAACGGGTATTGGGTTGAGTGTGAAGCATTGGGAGATGAACCCATGGTTGCGGATGACCCTGCGGCCTACGATTATGAGCGAGTTGAGATCTTATGCGATTCTCCGCTATTATTTGCTCCCAACGGAACGGAGGAAGGGTTGGTTCTGCAGGTGGATGCGGCAAGAAACGTCCCCTTGAAAATTAAAGCCAAAACCGCCAAGATCGGGATGGAGAAATCCTTCTTTGATTCTTATGGTATTCTTCTCCTCTCCTCTCAAAACGGGCAAAGACTGGCAGGATATGAAATTTATCCCCATTCAGACGGCGTTACCGTTTATTTGCGCTTTCATACTAAGGGTTTACGTGGCAAAAAAATATTACTGGATGCAGGACACGGCGGCATTGATAGCGGAGCACTCGGGCCCGGTGGGAGTGAATATCCGACCGAAAGTGAACTGAATTTGTTGCTGGCCGAATATGTTCGGCAGGAATTGATTCGAGCGGGGGCGGATGTTTGCATGACTCGCGCAGAGGATACCGCGTTGACCTTGGAACAGCGCGTTGAAAGATCCTATAGCGAAGCGCCGGATGTTTTTCTTTCGGTCCATCATAATTCTACCGAACAGACGGCGAATTTTAATGCAGTTTCAGGAGGGCTGACCCTTTATTCCTCTGCTTTGGCGGAGGATCTTGCCCAAAAGATTTCCGCTCGTTTGTGGAATGGCATAGGGGATCAAGGGGGGGACGTTTATCGAAAGCAAAGCCTTCATGTTTGCCGCCAGACTCGTTGCCCTGCGGTTTTGGTGGAGGCGGGTTATCTTTGCAATCCGCTGGAATATGAACGGCTTTGCCAAGCGGATGTGGCGCGAAAAATCGCAAAAAACATCGTTTTGGGGCTGGAAGATTATTTTGTTACAGTTTGTTCATGAAAAATATTCTATTTTACTTTTCATTTTAGATAAATAGTGATACAATATAATATAAATATGTTTTAAGGAGCCGTTCATGAAGTTTATTCAGGAAAAACCAAAGGCGGGCGTTATCTGTAATTATGGAATCATCGACCATTTCAGAAGCAGTTATATCTCGCTGGATTTTATATTGCCCCTTTCTGCTGAAAATGCAACAGGAATGTCGTTGTTGGCGGGCGTATTGAGCCGCGGGTGTGAAAAATTCCCCCGCATGGATTTGATCAGCCGTTACCTGGCGGAAAACTACGGTGCATCCTTTTCGATAAACGCAGGAAAAGCGGGGGAGATGGAGATTCTTACCTTTGCCGCTCACTTTTTGGATAATGAGTGCGCTATCGATGGAGAGGATATCCGCGAGGCGATCCTGAGTCTTATACGGGAGATGATTTTGAAGCCGCTGGTGGACAAGGGCGGTTTTTCCAAGGAATATGTTGATCAGGAAAAGCAGAATCTTGCCGATAAAATTACCGGTCTGTTCAATGATAAACGGCTTTATGCTTTGGAGCGATGCAAGGCTTTGATGTGTGCCGATGAGCCCTTCGGCGTTTGCGAGATGGGCGATTTAGAAACTCTAAAAGCATTTGATCGAAAAGGATTATATCAATTCTTTGAGAAGATGGTAAAGGATGCCCGGATCATTATCACCTATGTGGGTAAAGAAGAAGGGGATTTCTTAAATGCTATTGCAGAGGGCTTTGCGGAGCGCAAAGCTTGCGTACCCGAATCGATTTATCGGGATGCGCCCCCTAAGGTGCAGGAAGTCATCGATCCGATGAAGCTTAATCAGAGCAAATTGAACCTTGGGTTCCGATTGGGCTCCCATGCGCAGAAGAATGGCGCGGCTTGCCGATTGTTTAATGTTCTCTATGGCGGAAGCGCCAATTCTAAACTATTTATGAATGTACGGGAGAAGCTTTCCCTTTGCTATTATTGCTCCTCTGTCATCGATCGCTTTAAGAACGTTATGTTTGTTGCAAGCGGTGTGGAAGGCGAAAAATATGAACAGGCGCGGGCAGAAATCGAAGCGCAGCTGAAGGCTGTGGCCATCGGTGATTTCACCGAGGATGAATTTCAAAGCGCTAAGAGTTATCTGATCGATAGCGTGCGAGGAATGCTTGATAGCAAGAGCGCTTTGGCCGCTTCCATGATCTCTTCCGCCCTGCGGGGAGAGGCGAAAACAGTTGAGCAGGAGATCCAAGAGATTGAAGCGGTAAGCCGCGAGGATTTGATTGCGGTTGCCAAGGAAATCAAATTGGATACGGTTTACTTTTTGAAGGGAGTCCAAAACGGAGAATGATTCAATCGGAAATTATCGCCAGCAAGGCTATTCATGCGGAATATGAAAAAATGACCCATCCCAGCGGGCTGACGGTTTATTTTATGCATAAGCAAGGCAACGCCAAGAAGGCGGCTATGATTGCAGCTAAATTCGGTTCCATTAACTATACGTTCTCCACCCAAGACGGTCGGCAGGTTACCGTTCCCAACGGAACCGCTCATTTTCTGGAGCATAAGCTTTTTGAGGGGGAGCAGGGCAATGCCTTTGATTTTTACGCCAAAACGGGTGCAAAGGCCAATGCTTATACCTCTAACGATAAAACGGCCTATTATTTTGTTTGCACCGATCGTTTTGAAGAGAATCTGGATGTTTTGCTCTCTTTTGTGACCCACCCCTATCTTACTAAAGAGAATGTGGAAAAAGAAAAAGGCATTATTGCCCAGGAAATCAAAATGTATGAGGATGAACCGGGCTGGCAAGGGTATTTCACCATGGTGCAGGGGTTATATCAGAATCACCCCATTCGGCGGGATATCGCCGGAACAGTTGAGGATATTTATTCCCTTACGCCGGAGATTCTGATGGACTGCTATCGCACCTTTTATCACCCTAAAAACCTGGTAATGGCGGTTGTAGGTGACGTTGAAAAGGAGACGGTTCTGGCGGCGTTGGATCGCTATTTCAGCGATGTTGCGGACCTGGAGTTTGGTAAAATGCCCATCGAAGAACCCTTGGAGGCAGGGGAGCGCTATGTTGAAAAGGCAATGCTTGTCTCCAAACCGATCTTTCATATTGGGTTTAAAGATAACGAGACCGACGTGAAGGGTTTCGCCCTTTCTAAAAAAGAGATGGAAGTGGAGATCCTGCTGGAATATCTTTTTGGAAAATCTTCGCCCTTTTATAAAGAACTTTATGAATCGGGTTTGATCAACGGCGAATTCGACTGTTGGTATGATCTTTCGGATTATTTCTCATTTTGCGTCATCAATGGCGAGAGTAACGACCCCCAGAGGGTAGAAGAATGTGCCTTTGCTCATATTGAACTGCTCGAAGAGAAGGGGATCGAAAAGGAACGATTCCGCGCCATCCGCAATGGATTATATGGTTCCATTATTATGGATGCCGAGCAATCCTATGGCATGGCCAACCGTTTGGTGGGGAACAATCTCAATGGCGCAGAGACTTTTGATGCCATTGAAGCTCTGCAACAGATTACCACCGAAGATCTTTTGGAGCGGGCCAAAAAAATGTTTGCGAAAGAGCGGAGTTGCCTCTCTGTCATTCAACCGATAAAGGAGGAAGAATAAATGGATTTTAATACCGTTTCCTTTCCCGGCTTTGGGATCGGGGAGTTTAAAATTAACCCCACAGCTTTTAAAATCACTAAAAATATCACCATTGAGTGGTATGCCATTATCATCTGCATTGGATTGATTGCGGCTTATGTTGTCTGCGACCGTTTGGCAAAGCGGTTTGATATCACCGGCGACGATGTTTTGGATGTTTTACTTTTTGGCCTGCCTGCAGGCTTCATCGGTGCCCGTTTGTGGTACATATTGGGCGACCTTCAAAGCTTTGATTCTTTCATGGATATGATCAGCGTCTGGAACGGCGGACTTGCCATCTATGGCGGGATCTTCGGCGGATGCCTGGCGGGATATTTTGTTTGCCGCTATAAAAAGGTTGCCTTTACCAATATGCTGGATTTGGCGGCCATTGGCTTTATGGTCGGGCAGATCATCGGCCGATGGGGTAACTTTGCCAATGTGGAGGTTTTCGGTGTGCAAACCGATCTTCCTTGGCGGATGGGCGTCGGCGTTGATTGCATTGCGGAATACGTCCATCCCCTGTTCCTTTATGAATCCTTATGGAATCTTTTTGGATTATTGTTGATTCTGGGTTATATGGATTTCAGAAAGTATAAGGGCGAATTATTCCTCCTCTATACCGCGTGGTACGGTATCGGCCGTGCTTGGATGGAGCCTTTGAGAGATTCAGCTTATAATCTTCATATCTTCGGTCTGCGCGTGAATATGCTGCTGGCTATTCTTGCGGCAGTCGTAGCCATTGGCTTGCTGGTTCTGATCCATCTGCGTAAACCTGCTCGCCTTATGAGAATCCAAGTTGAGGAGACGGAAAAATCCGATTATGTTCCCTTGTTTGATTATGCGTTAGACGACGATGAGGAAGCAGAAGAGATGGAGGAGAACGACGATGGCGAAGATTATTGACGGTAAACAAATCGCTGCCAAGGTGCGGGAAGAAATCAAAGAAAAAACCGCCCTGCTGATGGAGCAAGGCGTTCAGCCCGGTCTGGCGGTGATTATTGTTGGAGAGGATAGTGCTTCTCAAGTTTATGTGCGCAATAAAATCAAGGCCTGTGCAGAGGTGGGATTTTATTCCGAAAATTATGAACTCTCTGCGGATACAACAGAGGAGGAGCTGCTCCGTCTTGTTGAAAAGCTAAATGGAGATCCTGCCATTCACGGTATTTTGGTTCAATTACCTTTGCCGAAGCACTTGAATGAGGAAAAGGTTATTGCGGCGATCAATCCCGAAAAGGATGTGGATGCTTTTCATGTTCGAAACGTTGGGAAGATCATGCTTGGAGATTATGATTTCCTGCCCTGCACTCCCGCAGGTGTCATGAAACTTTTAGAGTATAGCGGAATTGATGTTGCGGGTAAGGATTGCGTTATTATCGGAAGGAGCAATATTGTCGGCAAACCGCAGGCGATGCTGATGCTTCATGCAAATGCAACCGTTCAGATCTGCCATTCTAAAACGCGTGATCTTGCGAAGAAGACAGCGGCGGCCGATATTCTGGTTGTTGCGATCGGCAAGGCAAAATTTATCAAAGGGGATATGATCAAGGAAGGTGCGGTTGTCATCGACGTTGGTATGGATCGGGATGAAAACGGCAAACTCTGCGGGGATGTGGATTTCGATTCCTGCTTTGAAAAGGCATCTTATATTACCCCTGTTCCCGGCGGAGTGGGGCCGATGACAATTACCATGTTGCTGCAAAATACGCTTTCTGCGGCAGAAATTTCAAAGAAACGGAACTAAGAAATGGACAAGACATTATTAAATAATTTATCTTTAATTTGGCCATCTATTTTAATGGGGGCGGTTATTCCCTGCGCGGTGCTGATCGGCCTGTTTTTCTCAAAGAAAAAGAAGCAGATTGCTTATAATGCTGCATTTTGGGGTTTTGGCGGTTTCTTTATAGCCCTGGTTTTGGTGGCTGTTTTGGTGCTGGTAATCGCCCAGGCCTATATGCCTACGATTACAGCTGAGCAGGCCTCCAATGCAAACATTTATATCTATATCGGCGGGTGCATTATTCTGGCTTTATTCTACCTGATAACCGAAGGAATGAAGCAGTTTTGCTTTCGCAATGCGCTGAAAAGCGATAACCCTGAATTTGCAGGGCTGACCTTTGGGGGCGGATTTATCCTTGCTCAGAATCTTTTGATTATTGCATTGTTTCTCTTTGGTGAGATGGATCTTGCTCAAAGTCTGGTGTTCGGTTTGTTTATGATTATCAGCGGCATCATTTATATCCTGCTCTCGCTGATCGAATATCAGCTTACAAAAGAAGGGAACTGGAAGGCCGGATCAGCCCTTGCGATTGTCTATTATTTGATTCTGGCGATCATGCTGGTGGTAGCGAATGTATATGTGACCTATATCACCATCGGTGCGGTGTTGATCTTCATGGTTGCTATTGGATATATTCTGTTGCCTAAGAAAGGAAACGAGAGCAAATGACAGAAATTTTGATCTATTATATTATCTCACTTCTTTTCTTAGCGGGCAGTATCTGGGGAATTGGAGTTTTTTTGAAAAAGCAAGCCATAAAGATGCGGTGGGGAATGTTCTTCCTTGGTATTTTGGCGGCGGTTTTATATTTTATTGTTGTTTTGGTTCTCTTTAAGCTGACCTTCAGCGGTGATGAATATTATAATACGTCTCTTTTCCGCGGAACGGTAGGATTTGTATTTATTGCGTTGCTTTGCTTGTTCCGCACGCTGATCGTTAAAGGTTTTTTCTTTGGAAAATATAAAGAGGAGCAGGGCTTATCTCTTTGCTTCGGGTTCGGCATTGCTCCCGGATTGCTTTTGGGCTTTTACCTGCTGATTATGACCGTTGTTTTGGCTGTAAACGGCATTTTTAACGGACCTTGCGTGTTGGAAGAGGGCGGTTATCTCAGCTTTGCGGATAATACCATCATTACTGTTTTTCGCCCTGCGGCAGGACATTTATCCTTTGCAATTTTATTGGTATCCTTTATCGTTTTAGCTTTGGCATCGGGATGGATTCAGAAAAATATCAGTATGACCAAGCGTAAAATGTCTGTAAGCATATTATGGACTGTTTTCTTGGTGGTCTTAGAAGCGGCAGCTGTTTTGCCCATTCCGTTTATTTCCATGTTTGGTCTTTCTCATTGGCATGTTGCGGTCATTGGCACCATTGCGGCGACTTTCGCTGTGTTATTGGTTCGCTTTATGCCTCGGGTGAAGGAAGAAGAGGAGTATACGAGGCAATTTGATTGATTGCCGCAGGGATCTCTTCTTGAAACAAAACTCCTGTTTCATCCATGCAGATTTGATGAAAGGGAACTTCCAAGAGATCATTCAGCCCGGTATATTCTTCGATATAATCGGTTGCGGAACCGGCCGGGAGAGTGTAGCCTGAGAAGGTAATGGTGTCGGAAACGAAACATCCGTTCCCCGCATCGTTCTCGCCAAGATGTCCTTTGATCGAGACAGTCTCATCCTGTAGGGCCTTTAAAAGACCTTCAAATGGCTTCAGATCTGTGCAGATCGCAGAAAGCCGTTCGGGATGGGAGAGGATCCCGCTGATGGTGAATTGCCCTTCTTCTTGGCCCTGGAATTCCAATTCTTCGATAAAACCAAGCTCGGAAAGATTTTCCTCTATCAATCTGCTGAAAGCGGCGTTGGTATAATATCCCTGCTGATCGGGGTGAGCGGTGAGATCATTCGGGGTCGTTTCGGGGGTGTTGATCTGCTTTTGCGGTGTGATAAAAAATACGATCAGCAATCCAATTGCCAGAGCGGCAACGGTGATAAAAAAAGAAGACCATTTGATTTTGTAATAGTTTGTTTGTTTTTTCATAGTTCAAAAATACCTTTCAAAAGGGGGAATGTAGGATGAAAAATAAATATATCGCAGCAATTGTGGCGGGAATCCTTTGTGCATGTATTCTTACCGCCGGATTGGCCTGGTCGATGCTGGATGGGGAAGAACCCGAGGATCAACCTGAAGACAACAATACTCAGGTTCAGCAGAACGACGAATCGCAGACGCCCGAAAAGGATGAGGCGGATCCTTCGGATGAAACGGATAAAGAGCCGGAAAAGGATTCCGATAAAGAGCCGGATGATCCTGAAAAAGATACCGGGAATGAGTCGGGGAAAGAACCGGAGGAGCCTGAAGAAAAACCCATCGAGCAACCCAGCCCTGCGCCTGCAGACGGATCGGCGGGGTATGTTGGAAATGCGGTTATTGCAACAATGACGAAGGAAGAGCTTGAAACAATGCTTAATGATCCGTTTATGTTGCTTGTTAATCGCAGTAATCGCATCAGCAAGGATCTCAATGGCGTCAATTTAACGTCCTATAACAGTGATTATCAATTGAACGATGTTACCGGTGCCGCCTTGCGTCGGTTGATTTCTGCGGGGAAGAGCGCGGGCTATAATTATGTTTTGTACTCCGCCTACCGATCTTATTCCACTCAGTATAGTATTTATTATGGAAAAGTATCCAAGTATAAATCCCAGGGGCATTCGGAGGAGGAAGCCATTCGGCTGACCGATTTGTATTCTGCTCCTCCCGGTGCCAGTGAGCACCAGACAGGGCTGGCGGCGGATGTATGCATTCCCTCAATTGTTAATAAATATGACTGCTTACATGAAGACTATGAATATACGGATGAGTATAAATGGTTTTCGGCCCACGCCCATGAATACGGATTTATCTTACGTTACCGCAAGGGAGATGAGGCGATCACGGGCTATAATTTTGAGCCTTGGCATTATCGTTATGTTGGGGTAGATGTTGCAACAGAGATTTATAAAATGGATGTTACGTTAGAGGAGTATATTGAAGCCGCGCAAGCGCGTCTTTCTCAACTGAATACAGAGCAATAACACAATCTGCTGTCGGGAGTTCTTCCGACAGCAGATTTTTTAATTTGAATATTAAGGAAAATGCGGCTGAAAATAATGGTTGAGGTGAGATAATATGCTGGTTGGCGTTATGCGCTGCATTATCCTATATTGCGCGGTGATCGTTGCTGTTCGTGTCATGGGGAAAAGGCAGATCGGAGAATTGCAACCTTCGGAATTGGT
>JAZODI010000084.1:0-3570 GCA_045596965.1 Eubacteriales bacterium
TTGCTTTCCTTGATGGCAGCCTGTGGTGCTATCAGCAAAAGGGGGAAATTACTTATTTATAAACTTAACGGCTGTTCCGTATACAATTACTTCTGCGGCACCCTGCATAACCGCAGAAGATGCATAGCGGATGTTAATGACTGCGTCTGCACCTAATTCTTCTGCTTCCGCAACCATTCTTTTTGTTGCAAGAGCGCGTGCTTCATTCATCATTTCATTATAAGCTTTGAGTTCTCCGCCTACCAAAGTTTTAAAACTTTGCGCTATATCTTTACCAATGTTTTTAGACTGGATTGTACTTCCTTTTACAAGAGATAAGGTTTCCAGTTCTTTTCCACTAATGTAATCAGTATTTACTAATATCATCTTCTTCACCTTTCTTTATTTCATTTATTCTTTCTATGCAGACATAAATCATAATTCCCGAAAAAACAAGCGGGATAATACCCAAAACATATTTCCAGAAACCACCAAGTAAAGAAATCAAAAATCCGAAATACGCAATATAATACAGTATCATAATGACTGTAATGATAATCGGAGCAATCATTTTCCTTTTGTGTGAATTCAACCTTTGCACCACCATAAATTCTATTTGGTTCATTATATCATATATTAGCCATAAGCACAATATGTTTAATAAAAATCGCCCTGCCGATTTCTCAGCAGGGCGATAAGTTTTGCTTTATAAATCTAGTTATTTAGATTCTTTGCTTTTTTAGTTATGAGTTTAGAGTTATGAATTCGGCAAGGCCGAATGTTCTGATATGATTGCTTGGCAACGCCAACATCGACGAAGTCGATTCATAACTACGCAAAGCGTACCATAACTTATAACTTGCCGCAAGGCAATCATAGTTGCCGCCATCAAGGGCACAAAAAAATCTCTCGGATTTCTCCGAGAGATTTTTTAAATGCAATTATTTGCTTTCCTTGATGGCGGCCTGAGCGGCAGCGAGGCGAGCTACAGGTACGCGGAAGGGAGAGCAGGATACATAATCCAAGCCGATCTTATGGCAGAACTCAACGGAGACAGGGTCGCCGCCATGCTCGCCGCAGATACCGCAATGCAGAGCGGAGTTGACGGGCTTACCAAGCTTAATGGACATCTCCATCAGCTTGCCGACGCCGGTCTGATCCAGCTTAGCAAAGGGATCGTTTTCGAAGATCTTCTTATCATAATAAGCATCCAGGAACTTACCGGCATCATCACGGGAGAAGCCGAAGGTCATCTGGGTGAGGTCGTTGGTACCGAAGCAGAAGAAGTCGGCTTCCTTAGCGATCTCATCAGCGGTGAGGCAAGCGCGGGGGATCTCGATCATGGTACCAACCTCATAAGCGAGCTCAACGCCTGCGGCGGCGATCTCAGCATCAGCGGTAGCAACAACGATATCCTTAACGAACTTGAGCTCCTTCACTTCGCCGGTCAAGGGGATCATGATTTCGGGCTTAACGGTGAAATCATTCGCCTTATTCACAGCGATAGCGGCACGGATGACAGCCTTGGTCTGCATCTTGGCGATTTCGGGATAGGTAACGGCCAAGCGGCAACCACGATGACCCATCATGGGGTTGAACTCATGCAAGGAAGAGATGATCGCCTTGATATCCTCAACGGTCTTGCCCTTAGCGGCAGCCAGAGCAGCGATATCAGCATCCTCGGTGGGAACGAACTCATGGAGAGGGGGATCCAGGAAGCGGATGGTAACAGGGTTACCCTTCAGCGCAACATAGAGCTTCTCAAAGTCGCCCTGCTGATAGGGGAGGATCTTATCGAGAGCGGCTTCACGCTCTTCAACGGTATCGGAGCAGATCATCTCGCGGAAAGCGGCGATACGATCAGCCTCGAAGAACATATGCTCGGTACGGCAGAGGCCGATACCTTCAGCACCCAGCTCAACAGCCTTAGCGGCATCGGCGGGGGTATCTGCATTGGTGCGGACCTTCAGAGTGCGGAACTCATCAGCCCAATTCATGATGGTCTCGAACTCGCCGACGATCTGAGCGTCAACGGTGGGGATGATGCCATCATAGATATTACCGGTGGAACCATCGATGGAGATGAAATCGCCTTCGTTATAGGTCTTGCCGGCCAAAGTGAACTTCTTATTCTCTTCATCCATGTTGATCTCGCCGCAACCGGATACACAGCAGGTACCCATACCGCGAGCAACAACGGCGGCGTGAGAGGTCATACCACCGCGGACGGTCAGGATACCCTGAGAAGCCTTCATACCGGTGATATCTTCAGGAGAGGTCTCGAGGCGAACCAGGATGACCTTCTCGCCGCGGGCGTTCCAAGCCTCAGCATCCTCAGCGGTGAAGACAACCTTACCGCAAGCGGCGCCGGGGGAAGCACCCAAGCCACGGCCGGCGGGAGTAGCAGCCTTCAGAGCCTTGGCATCAAACTGGGGATGCAGGAGAGTATCCAGGTTACGGGGATCGATCATGGCAACCGCCTGCTTCTTATCGATCATGCCTTCCTCAACGAGGTCGCAAGCGATCTTCAGAGCAGCCTTAGCGGTTCTCTTACCGTTGCGGGTCTGCAGCATGAAGAGCTTACCATGCTCAACGGTGAACTCCATATCCTGCATATCACGATAGTGATCTTCCAGAATGGCGCAAACCTTATTGAACTCGGCAAAAGCCTCGGGGAACTTATTGGCCATCTCAGCGATGGGCATGGGAGTGCGAACACCGGCAACAACGTCTTCACCCTGAGCGTTGGTGAGGAACTCACCCATCAGACCCTTATCGCCGGTAGCGGGATCGCGGGTAAAGGCAACGCCGGTACCGCAATCATCACCCATGTTACCAAATGCCATCATCTGAACGTTAACGGCAGTACCCCAGGAATAGGGGATATCGTTATCGCGGCGATAAACATTGGCGCGGGGGTTATCCCAAGAACGGAAAACAGCCTCAACAGCACCCATCAACTGCTCAACGGGGTCGGAGGGGAAGTCCTTACCGATCTTGTTCTTATACTCAGCCTTGAACTGCTCAGCCAGAACCTTCAGATCCTCAGCAGTCAGCTCAACGTCCTGGGTTACACCCTTCTTTTCCTTCATCTCATCGATGAGCTCTTCGAAGTACTTCTTACCGACTTCCATAACAACGTCGGAATACATCTGGATGAAACGACGATAGCAGTCGTAAGCCCAGCGAGCATTGCCGGACATCGCAGCCATGGTCTCAACAACCTCTTCGTTCAAACCGAGGTTGAGAATGGTATCCATCATACCGGGCATGGAAGCGCGGGCGCCGGAGCGAACGGAAACCAGCAGGGGGTTTTCCTTATCGCCGAACTTCTTGCCGGTGATCTCTTCCATCTTGGTGATGTTCTCAAGGATCTCGGCCTTGATATCATCATTGATCTTGCGGCCGTCTTCATAATACTGGGTGCAAGCCTCAGTCGTTACGGTGAAGCCCTGGGGAACGGGAAGACCGATGGCGGTCATCTCGGCCAGGTTTGCACCCTTGCCGCCGAGCAGCTCACGCATGGTAGCGTTGCCTTCTTTGAAAAGGTAAACAAACTTTTTGCTCATTCTTTTCTTTCTCCTTTATAAA
>JAZODI010000085.1:0-2498 GCA_045596965.1 Eubacteriales bacterium
AAAAAATTCCACCTGAAAAAGGGTGGAATTTTTGCTTTTGCGGGCAAAATAAAATTGCGCGTAGCGCTCGAAAGGAGAAATCATATGAAACGAGTAGTGATCTGGCTGATGGCAGTCATCATGCTGCTTTCGGCAACCGCCTGCACCGACGGCGGCAATCTTGAAGGCCCTGCTACCGAAAACGGCGGTGTTTCCGATAACGGAAGCATGGACAACAACGGCACCAACGGTTCCAACGACACCGACAACAGCGGCATGGGCAACGGCAACGGTACCGGCAACGGCACCGAGAATGCAACAGGCAACGGCTCCAACCAAACGGTTGGAGCCCAACTTTCCTCCGATTTCAAGCAGCTTTTGAATCTGGACAACACTTTGGGCGCGGCCGCCATCGCGGGGGAACTGCTCAAAAGCGACCTCTTTAATTTTGAACTGACCAAAAGCGAGGTAAGCCCCGGCAAACTGCAGGGCTTCGGGGATGCAGAGATCAAGGGTTTTAAAGACGGCGTGATGTTTACCTCTTCCAAGGGCGATGTGCCGTTTATCGGCTATGTCTTCACCTTAGAGGATAATACCGATTCGGATCAGTTTATCAAAACCCTTAAAGATAACGCCGATGTGGAATGGAATCAGGGGCTGAAGGCCGAGGAGATGATGGCCGAGAGTGTGGGACGGATGGTCTTTTTCTCTATGAGTCCCAAAGAATTTAAGTAATATTTTTATACCCATAGCGATACCTTTTAATAAGAAGAAAAAAGGAGGAAGCTATGAAGAAAATTTTGCTTACCGCCGGCAGTCGGCTGCCGGTGAAGTACATGCACGCCCTGCAGCAGCAGGGCGCCGAGGCAGAGATCGCCAAAGGGGTTTTGGAGGTGGAAAGCTTCGATGGCCTGGTGCTCTGCGGGGGCGGCGACCCCGAACCCACCCTTTTCGGACAAAAAAATCAGGGCAGCTATGGGATCGAGCCGATGCGGGATCGGCTGGAGCTGTCCTGTATTCATTCCTTTTTGAAGGCGAAAAAGCCTATTTTGGGTATCTGCCGCGGGATGCAGATGCTCAACGTTGCCTTTGGCGGCACCCTCACCCAGCATCTTCCCACCGCCAATCTTCATCTCGCGCCGGGGGAAGAGGTTTTTCATTCGGTTCGCACCGAAGGGTTTATGAAAAAACTCTACGGCCGTAATCTCACCGTCAACAGCAGCCACCATCAGGGTGTGGACCGCATGGGGCGGGGGTTGATCCCCGCCGCCTGGGCATCCGATGGGGTGGTGGAGGCCTTTTATCACGAGCGGTTGCCCATCCTCGGGGTACAGTTCCATCCTGAACGGATGGAGCAGGGGGAGGCCATCTTTGCGCTGTTTTTAAAAAGTTGCGGATAGATCTTCCCGCACCAGCGCGGTCAGTTGAATGATGAACTCCCGATTGTAGGGTTTGCCGGAGGATTCTTTCACAACATGGGAAAAGTGCTCTTGCAGATAGGCAAGGGATCCTTGCTCAAAGGTCTTTTCCACCGCGTCGCGCATGCTCCGTTCCACGCACTGGGGGTTGATCCGATACCGCGCGGCGATGGCAGGATAAAAGTCGGCAACCATCCGCTTGGTGATCTTGGGGTTTTCAAAGCAAAGCTCCACCGCATCCTGAACATATAAAAATCCGTTGAGGGTGGTGGGCATCCGCATCTTCATCTGCAGCTTGCGGGTGCAACTGCGAACGGGGGATTCATCGGCGGGAAATTTCAGCCTGCGCAGGCGCATGGAGTGATATTGCTCCATGCGCTTGAGGCAATAGGAGTAGTCCAACGGCCGCATCAGGAATAGATCGCCGCCGTTATTTAAAAACCGATCCGCCATGCGGTCATTCTTTTCGTCGCTGATCGCCATCTTGACCATCTTCGCCGTGTGGTCTTTCTCCAAGTTCAAAAGAGCCACGATCTCATCACAGTTGAGATAGGGCAGGAAAGGCTCCATGATCAGAATGTCCGGTTGGTGCTTGCGCGCTAAATCTACCGCGTCCCGCCCGGTGGTGCCAACAGCCAGTATGTCACAGCCGTAGGCATAGAAATGAGAGGCGGTTTCCTCCGCCTCTGCCCGGGCTGATTGGATAACAACAACTTTAAATGCCACGAGAAAATAGATCCTTTGCTGAATAATGGGGATGACTATAGTATATCATAATAGAAGTGTGTGTTCAATCAAGAATTTGAAATCAGAATTGTCGAAAACTGTCTAAATCCTCGAAAAAGGGTCGAATTTGAAAAAAATACAAAATGTAACTGATTTTTTTAATAAATGTATTGACATTTCAAAAAAAGCAGAGTATAATAATCAAGCATCAAATAAGGCCCCTTGGTCAAGCGGCTAAGACGTCAGCCTCTCACGCTGAAATCGGGAGTTCGATTCTCCCAGGGGTCACCAGGATATTCCTCCTTAGCTCAGTCGGTAGAGCATGCGGCTGTTAACCGCAGAGTCGTTGGTTCGAGTCCAACAGGGGGAGCCAAA
>JAZODI010000086.1:0-4645 GCA_045596965.1 Eubacteriales bacterium
ACTTTGCGCAGATAAAGATCTTCCGCTCCGCTGATGCGGTCGATCCCTTGCTCTAAGATCTCAACCGCGCGGTCGAAATCCCCTGCGCCGGTCAGTGCATCGGCATAGCCCAGGTAGATCTCTTCCCGATTTTTCTTTAGAGAAAGTGCTATCGAGAACTTCTGCTGCGCCGCATCGAAGGCCTGCTCCTTCAGGGCGGCTTCTCCCTGCTTTGCAAAGAGGGTGGCAAAGGGCCCTTTCAGAAAGATCAAAAAGATCAGCAGGCAGAAGATCAAAGTGCCAAGGGCAGAAAGCCCGAAAATCATCCATTTATTCTTCATCCATTCAGGCAGACGTTTTGCCATGAGATCGACCTCCTTTATAAGGTGATGCGAGTGATCCGAACCTGTTTTAAAAAGGCGGATTTCCGCTCACCCTTCGTTAAAATACTCGCGAATACATGTAGTATTCGCTGCGTTTTGTGCCTTGATTGAGCATAAATCCGCTCTTTTTAAAATCTTCGACCTCAAAGCGGAGAGATTTCGAGAGATTTTTGCTCAAGTTGAGCGAAGCAAGGCTGGGGCCTTGCGAGAACAATTTGGGTGAAAAGCGCCGAAATATCCCGTTTTGAGGCAGATTCGGGTCGCTCGCGTCACCTTAATCATAGTGTACTATATTTTTGCAAGATTTGCAAGGTCATAATAATGTATATTCTCCGCCGCGACGAATAAGATGGAAATAAACGGCAATAATGATATTGAGGTGAAAATCTATGAAAAAACAAACCATGACTCCCCGGGAAGAAATGCTGGATCTGCGCCGGCGGATGGAAAACCTGGAAACCAAGCTTTCGCTGATCAATGAACCCCTCCTGGTGGACGCCCTTTCCTATGAATTATTGGGTCTGCAGGCCCGCATGAATTTCCTCATCGCCGATGCCAAGGCGCGAGAAAGAGTTTGCTGAAAAAATATGCACAAAATTTATTCGTTTTAATTAGTTAATTTAAACAATTGTGAAATTTATCTTGAACTGACTGATTTCGTGTGCTATACTATAAGCGATATATTATATATACTCATATATTGGCTAATTCAGGAGGTATGCAGATGAAAATCAAAAGAATCCTGGCGGTTTTGCTGGTTGCAATGATGGTGATTTCCTTCGCCGGTTGTAACTATATTGCAAGACCCTATGGCGCGGCAAACAACGGCGAGGATATCAGCGGAATGCTGAAGGATCTTTTAAAAGTGACCAAATTCGAATACGAAGATCCCCCGGAGCCCGAAAAGCCTGAGGAACCCGAAGATAACGATCCTGAACCCCCTTCCACGGATGATCCCGGGGATGATAACGAGCAGGAAGTTATTGTGCCCAATCCGGTCTATACTCCCTTCACATCCACCTTCGATGCAGAGACTCTTTTGAGCAAGATCGAGACCCTCATCAAGACCATGAAGGATATCAACGGCCCTGCCAACAGTGCCACCGGTGTCAGCGATGAGCTGCTCAAAGGCCGTTCCATCAAGATCATGGTTCCCGATAATTTCCCTATCGAGGAGGAGCATGAAGCGGTTAAGGCGCTTGCTTCCCAGTATGGCTGCTCGGTGAACGTCCGCCGTGCCGGATTGGGCGAGAATTATATCGCCGCCTGCCGTAATGCGGTTCTCTCCGGCGATAATGTGGATATGATGTATGTCGATAACGGCATCTGGGGTGATATCCATACCTTCACTCAGCCGATTGATAGCTTTGTCAATTTCGAGCTGGGCGATAAGATGGATACCTTCACCTCCGCTTATTCCGAGAAGTTCTACGTCCAGGATCTTCTGGATCCCACTGTTGTAACTCATTATGTGGCGGCCGGTATGGGCGCCCCCTATCTCCTGACCTATAATAAGAATAATGTAAAAACTGCTACTCTGCCTGAAGAGAAGGTTACCATCGACGGTAAGGAAGTAACCCTGCGTGAGGTTTTGGTTACCGATCCTGTCGAAATGTATGAAAAGGGCACCTGGGGCATCAACGCCTTCACCGCAATGCTGAAGGCCAGCACCACCGGCTCCAATGTGGGCCTGGCATCCGAGATCGACCGTCTGGATGGTTTGGATATCTGGTACGGCATGGAAGATTTCCAAGGCTTTACCATCAACTCCACCACCGCCGAGACCGAGTTCAATGCCGAGCTTGAGGAAGAAATGGTAGCAGTCAATAAGACTGTTGATGTTGTTCAGGATTGGTATTGGAACATTAAGGGTGCCGATTCCAAGAATATCATCGGCGCTTTTGAAAAGGAATCTGCTTATACCGACGGTGTTGTTTATGAAAAGCTTCTGAATAAATATACCGGTTCCAACGGTGCAAAGTCCTATACCTTTGTCGGCAGCGATCTGCAGGATCTTGCCACTTTGGATAAGCTTTCCAAGGAGTTGGGCGGTAATTGGGATTTCGTCGGATATCCCTACGGCCTGACCTATGAAAATACATACCGTGCAATGTCTACCGAAGAGTTCACCGCCGCAACCGAAGCGGAAGAAGGTTCGGAAGATGAGATCGTTACCCCCGTTGCAGGTTGGGTCGGCGGCTTCGCTGTTATGAAGACCTGCGCCAATCCTTCTGTTGCTCTGCGCGTTGCGGAAGAGTATGTAAAGATCTGGAAAGAAGATTATGAAGCCCCCTATGTTGAGTTGATGACCGATGCGCAAAAGGCTCGCTATGAGGATATGAAAGAAAACATTGGTGTTTCCTTCATCCGCGCTTGGGCCGAAAAAGGTGCAACTGTCAACGAAGCATATCCCGGCTATAGCAAGTATATCTACGGTATGGAAGATGGCGTAGACGGTAGCTCCATGAGCTCTCAGGATCCCAATAAGTTCTCTACCACCCGTTCCAGCTATCTGGCGTTGGTATTCTTCGATGGCAATCCTGATCTGGTTACCCATCCGATCTACCATAAGGATAAAACCAGCGGGATCTATAATCCCTCGGTTCAGACCACCTGGAGCGGCTTTATGGAAGGTGCTCCCAGTAGCTCTGCGGAAGCGGCCAAGGATTCCGGTAGCGTTGCCCGCATTTTGAATGCCAGCATGCTGCCCGCAACCATCCTCTTCCCCTGGTAATTTAAAACAAAATCAAAAGGGATGTGCATTGCACATCCCTTTTTTCTTTCCTAATTAAAAAATAAAAGCTGAAGCAGAATTTCTGCTTCAGCTTTTTAAATTATTTATTTGCCTGCTCAAAAACATATTCGACCAGCGCATCCTTTTCGATGGCATGATCGAACCGCACCGTTGCAGTCTTCAAACCGGCCAGATTTTTGGGGATGGGCAGGTTGCTTACATTGGATAATTGCTCTAAGCAATCAAATTCATCCGCCGCAGGCTCTTCGCCCAACGCTTCCAAAACAGCATGGGGGAACTTGAAAGGCGATGCGGTGGAGAGAACGATCACCGGCTCCGAGGCTTCTTTTTTATAATCCTCGCTCACCGCCCATGCAACAGCGGTATGGGTATCCATGAGATAGCCATAGTCTTTCCAAACGCGGGCGATGGTCTCGGCGGTTTGTTGATCGCCGCAGAACCCGGCAGAAAACTCCTCTTGGATCTTATTCAGCATCTCGGCGGGGACTTTATAACTACCCTCTTCATTGAGCTGCTTCATCAGGCTTGCTACCAGCTCATCGTTGCCATCGCTCATCATAAAGAGCAGACGCTCCAGGTTGCTGGAAACCAGAATGTCCATAGAAGGAGAGGTGGTCTTATAGAAGGGGCGCTTGCGGTCGTATAACCCTTCGTTGAGAAAATCGGTCAGCACCTTATTTTCATTGGAAGCGCAGATGAATTTTTTAACGGGCAGGCCCAATTTCTTGGCGAAATAGCCGGCCAGAATATCGCCGAAATTGCCGGTGGGAACAACATAGGAAACCTCATCGCCAACAGCAATGGCACCTTCCCGCACCAGATCGGCATAGGCTTTGAAATAATAAACAACCTGGGGTGCCAGACGCCCGATGTTGATGGAATTGGCGGAGGATAACTCCACGCCCTGAAGCTTTGCAGGATCGGCCGCAGCCGCCGCAAAGGTCTTTTTTACGCCGGTCTGGGCATCATCAAAGTTGCCTTTGATGGCGGTGACCAAAACGTTTTTACCTTCTTGGGTAACCATTTGGGCTTTCTGCACTGCACTAACGCCATCCTTGGGGAAGAAAACGATGATGCGAATGCCATCCACATCATGAAAGCCTTCCAAGGCGGCCTTGCCGGTATCGCCGCTGGTGGCGGTAAGGATCACGATCTCTTCCTTCATGCCGGTCTTGCCCCGAGAGGCGGTCATCAATTGGGGGAGCATGGAAAGGGCAACGTCCTTAAAGGCGCTGGTGGGGCCGCGAAAGAGCTCCAAAACATAGCGATCGCCCACCTTGGCCAAGGGAGTCAGGTCGTCGCTCTCAAATTTGCCGCAGTAGGCCTTTTTGGCAAGCTCCTCCATCTCTTCGGGGGTGAAGTCGGGGAGCAGGGCCTGCAGGATTTTGGCGGCCATGGGGATGGTATCCAATTCCAAAAGGGATTTCCAATCCAGCGAAACCGCCGAAAAATCGGGGATCATATAGAGGCCGCCGTCGGGCGCGATTCCTTGCAGGATCGCCTCCGGACCGGTGGCGGTGAGATTTTT
>JAZODI010000087.1:0-6775 GCA_045596965.1 Eubacteriales bacterium
TCTGGAAGAAGCCCGCAAGGCCATGAAGACCCTGTATACCGGCACCGGCAAGGGCAACGATTTTATCGGCTGGCTCACGTTGGCTGACGGCGGCAACGAAGAAGAACTTGCCCGCATCAAGGCCGCTGCCGCAAAGATCCGCAAGGATTCCGAAGCTCTCGTGGTCATCGGCATCGGCGGCTCTTACCTTGGCGCCAAGGCTGCTATGGACTTCATTAAGTCCCCCAACTACAACAATCTGAAGAAGGATACTCCGGACATCTATTTTGCCGGCAACGGTCTTTCTGCCGATGCAACCAACGAGCTTATCGAGATGCTGGGTGACCGTGACTTCTCCGTAAATGTCATCTCCAAGTCCGGCACCACCACCGAACCCGCTATCGGTTTCCGCATCTTCCGTGAGCTTCTTGAGAAGAAGTATGGCAAGGAAGGCGCCCGCAGTCGCATCTATGCCACCACCGATAAGGCCCGCGGTGTCCTCAAGACCCTTGCCGATCAGGAAGGCTATGAGACCTTCGTGATCCCCGATAACGTGGGCGGACGTTACTCCGTTCTGACCCCCGTGGGTCTGCTGCCTCTGGCTGCAGCCGGTATTGACATCGACGAGATGATTGCCGGTGCCAAGGCTGCCTTTACCGCAGGCAAGAGCGAAGACGCTATTGTGAACCTTTCTCTGCTTTACGCTGCCGTCCGCAACGGTCTCTACCGCATGGGCAAGTCCATCGAGCTGTTTGCCGCTTTCGAGCCCTCCCTCCGCTTTGTCGGTGAGTGGTGGAAGCAGCTTTACGGCGAAAGCGAAGGCAAGGACGGTGTCGGTCTCTTCCCTGCTTCCGTAGACGATACCGCCGACCTGCATTCCATGGGTCAGTACATTCAGGAAGGTCAGCGCATCCTGCTGGAGACCTTCGTGAAGGTGGAAAATGCCTGCTCCGCTCTGACCATCCCCATGGATGAGCAGAATGGCGACGGTCTGAACTTCCTGGCCGGTAAAGATCTTACCTGGGCAAACCATCAGGCTCTCGCAGCTACCGCTCTTGCCCATATGGACGGGGGTGTGCCCAACATGACCCTGACCCTGCCCAACCGCTCCGCCCGTACCTTTGGTGAGCTTGTTGCTTTCTATGAACTGGGCTGCGGTATCTCCGGCTACATGCTTGGCGTAAACCCCTTCGATCAGCCCGGTGTTGAAGCTTATAAGAAGAACATGTTTGCTCTGCTGGGCAAGCCCGGTTACGAGCAAGAGACCGAGGAAATCAACAAGAAGATCAACAGACTTGGTTAACCGACATAAACCAAGGGCTGTATAAAATTTTTTCATGTCGGAGAAAAGGAGACCGTTATGGTAAAGGTTATTTTGGGTAAAAAAGGCACCGGCAAGACAAAGGCTTTGATCGAGATGGTCAATAAGGCCGCCGCTGAGGCTTCGGGCAGCGTTGTCTGCATCGAGTATGGCGACAAGTTGAAGCTGGACATTTCCCATAAAGCGCGTCTGATCGATATTACAAACTATCCTGTTGACACCAACGAAGGTCTGGAAGGCTTTATCAGCGGCCTGTTTGCAGGAAATTACGATATCACCAATGTATATGTTGACTCTTTGCTGAAGATCGTCGGTGAAGACCTGGATGAGCTGGGTGTTGCTTTGGAGAAGATGGAAAGCCTCACCAAGGCCAACAATGCAACTCTGGTCTGCCTGGTATCTGCAGATGTTGAAACTGCACCCGAGTCGGTCAAGAAGTACATGTAATAACATTTAATTTTCAAGAAAGCGATCCGTTATCGGATCGCTTTCTGTTCTTCTTGCCCATTTCGTCAAAAAGAAAGGAAACTCGCATGATCTATTTTTGGGTCGCTCTGGCGATCATCGACATTCTGATTATCTTCTTTTTCATCCTGCTCTGCATGATCTCTCTGCGCCACGCACCGGCCGATATCCGCAAGCAGGTTTTTCGCCCCGGCTCCCAATTGGAGCGGCTGCAGCAGGCCATTTTGACCGACGAGGTGTTTTTTCAAGCCCATCCAAGTGAACCGCTGACCATTGAATCGAGCGGCATTACTTTGGCCGCCTTGCGTTTTCCCCGGGAAAACCCCAACGGACGGATCATCCTTTTTCATGGGTACCGTTCTATCGCGGAAACGGATTTCGCCTGCGTAATGGAGTTTTATTTCAGCCGCGGGTACGAATTGGTTTTAGTAGACCAACGAGCCCACGGTAAGAGTGGCGGAAATTGGATCGGGTTCGGTGTTTTAGAGCGAAAGGATTGCCTCCGTTGGATCCGCTTTCTTAACGAAAAATACCAATCTCTCCCCACCTTTTTAAGCGGCATCTCCATGGGGGCTTCCACCGTTTTGATGGCATTGGGCGAAGAGCTCCCAAAAAATATTTGCGGTGCCATCGCGGATTGCGGATTCACTTCTCCCAAAGAGATTATCCGCCACGTTATGAAAGACAAAATGCACCTTCCCTCTTCCCTGTTGATGCCGATCCTCTCCTTCTTTTCCAAGGTTTTCTGCGGCTATTCTTTTGATGAATATTCCACCATTCATGCAATGAAAAAGACAAAAATACCCATCCTTTTTATCCATGGAAAGGACGATCATTACGTGCCCGCCGCGATGACCCTTGAAAATTATGCAGCCTGCCGTTCTCCCAAAGAACTGATCCTGGTAGAGGGCGCGGGCCACGGCACTTCCTATCTCCAGGATAAGGAGACGGTGGAGCGCACCATTGATGCCTTTTTGAAACGCTGGAATCCTGCAAAATAATAGAATAAACCCCGCCTTTTCTGCATATTTATTATCAAGAAAGGGCGGGGTTATCATTGTATTATGAATGCGACGAGCGAGCAAAGCAACTGGGCAAATATATCTATGAACATAAAGCAACGGTCCGCCAGGCTGCGGCTGTTTTTAAGATCTCTAAATCCACCGTACATAAAGATGTCAGCCAGCGATTGCGCAATATCGACTACGCTTTATACCTGAAAGCCAAAGAGGTTTTGGAAAACAATCTGAAGGAGCGCCACATCCGCGGCGGCATCGCCACCCGCAACAAATACGAACAATTAAAAGCAAAAAAGTGAGTCTATGACTCACTTTTTTCTTTGTTGATTATCGTTTTTAAAACCCTTTGCCCCTGCTCTTGCTGAGCAAGATAGCGGGAATCTTTTTCAAAAGAGGTTCCCGCCACCTTACGCATGCAAAGGTAAAGATGGTCGGTATCTCCCTCAAAGTATTTCAATTCCTTCAAGATACCCGATTCAGAAATGTTATAGCGATCCCCCTCCAAGTAGGGGCTTTCGCCCAAGGCCGAAAGATCCTGCAAAACGCCGTTTTGATGGAGGGTATTATAAGTGGTTTCCGAGACCAGATAAAGCACCGCGTCCCCCGCATTGACCTGCACCACCATTGCCGCAGAATCATCCCCGTTCCACATATTGCTGCGAGAATAGCTCATGACCCGGGCCGTCTTTTCCCCGTCCTCATTGATATCCTCGACCATAGCGCCAAGCCAGGTTTCCAGCTCTGCAGTCTGCGCCGCAATGGGCGTTTCATCCCGCATATAAAGGAGATAGAGATCGGGATTGACCCGCATACGGCAGCTATGAATAGCAACAAGCACAGTGGCGATCAAGAATAATCCGCCGAGAGTGTGCCACTTATAATAGTACCAGAAATTTTCAAGTTTTTTTCGTAATGCAACCTGATCCATAATAAAAATCCTTTGCCTTTGATACACCTATTTTAGCATAAATATTTTAACTTGGCAACCGATTCCCCATAGTTTTACAAAAAGTTAATCCTCTCATTGATGAATGATTTTTTATATGATATAATTTATATGATCATGTTATTTGGGAGGAATAGCTATGACCAAAAAGTTATATGCGCAAGCGATTCTCAAGTTTCTATGCGGTATTATTTTGGTGGGTTTATTGATCTTTTTGCCTGCCGGTAGTATTTCTTTTATATACGGTTGGATCTTGATGGGAATCTTATTTATTCCGATGTTTTTGGCGGGAATTTTTATGATGTTTAAAAACCCCGCGTTATTAAAAAGCAGACTCAATGCCAAGGAAAAGCAGAAGGAGCAAGACCTTGTTGTTAAATTAAGCGGGCTGATGTTTTTATCCGCCTTTATCGTTGCAGGATTGGGATTTCGCCTTCATTGGTATATTTTGCCCAACGCAATCGTAATCACCGCTTCTATCCTGTTTCTTTTGGCCTACATCCTCTATGCCGAGGTGCTGCGGGAAAACACCTATCTCAGCCGCACCATTGAGGTGCAGGAGCATCAAAAGGTCATCGACACAGGGCTATACAGCATTGTCCGCCACCCCATGTATAGCGCCACCTTGCTGTTGTTTTTGGCCATGCCCTTGGTTTTGGGCTCTATCTATTCCTTCTTCATTATGTTGGCCTATCCCTTTATTATCGCCCTGCGCATCAAAAACGAGGAGGCTTTTTTAGAAAAGGAACTGGATGGTTATCGGGAATATAAACAAAAGGTGAAATACCGCCTCATTCCCTACATTTGGTAAAAAGGATAAATATTATGGACTTTAACAAAAAATTGCAAGAACTGCGAAAGCAAAAAGGACTCACCCAAGAAGATCTGGCAGAAGCCCTCTATGTTTCCCGGACGGCCATCTCCAAATGGGAATCGGGCCGCGGATACCCCAATATTGATTCCCTGAAAGCAATTGCAAAATTTTTCTCCTTAACGATCGACGAGCTGTTATCGGGTGATGAATTACTGGCGATCGCCGAAGAAAACACCAAGCAAAAGGAAACCCACCTTCGAGATCTGGTGTTTGGATTGTTGGACTGCACCGTTGCCCTATTTCTTTTTCTGCCCTTCTTTGGGCAGAAAGCGAACGGTGCGATCCAAGAGGTTTCCCTTTTGGATCTGACGGAGATCGCTCCTTATTTGAAGGTGGGATATTATGTTATTGTTATCGCAATCATCGCATCGGGTATTTTAACCCTCGCTTTGCAAAATTGCCAATCTGCTTTTTGGGTACGCAACAAGAGCAAATTATCGTTATTCTTAAACACTGCGGGTGCTATTCTCTTTGTTATGAGCTTGCAACCCTATGCAGCCATCTTTTTGTTCATCTTCTTGATTATAAAAGTGTTAATGCTGATCAAATGGCAATGATACGAAGCGTGTCGCCCATGTGACGCCCTGTTTCTTGCGGTTTTCCTTCCCATCCTATAGAGTGAAATCAGGCGAAAGCCAACTACAAAAAGGAAGGTAAATCGAAAATGAAAAACAAAAATCAAAAACATCTTTACATTGCCCTCTGCACCTTTGCGGCATTTGTGCTATGGACCTTCGCCGTCTGTACCATCGATGTTCAGCCCATCGGGCCGCAGGGTTCAAGTGTTGGTTTTGCAACCATCAATCAATTTTTTCATCAGCAGACCGGCGTGCATCTCCCCCTCTATGAAGCAACCGATTGGTTGAGCCTGATCCCCTTGGGGATTGTGATGGGCTTTGGCTTGCTTGGGCTGATTCAATGGATCCAAAGAAAAAATATTCTAAAAGTGGATTTCAGCATCCTGGCGCTGGGCGGATTTTATATCATTGTTTTGGCTTCATTTATTTCCTTTGAGCTATTGGCTTTAAACTACCGCCCGATCCTGATCGACGGTCAATTGGAAGCCTCCTACCCCTCATCCACAACCATGCTGGTTATGTGCGTAATGCCAACGGCCATCATGCAATTCAACAGCCACATTAAAAACCGCGCATTTCGGCGGTTTGTTGCCGTTGCACTTGCGGTATTCTTGGTTTTCATGGTCATCGGCAGGCTGATCTCGGGCGTACATTGGCTAACCGATATTATCGGCGGAGCATTGCTCAGCACCGCCCTTTTTGAACTATATTACTTTATTGATAGGTGTTTCTCATGAAAAAAATCATTGTTATCGGCTGCCCCGGTTCAGGGAAAACAACATTTGCCGAGAAATTGAGCCGCCAAACCAAGATCCCCCTCGTTTATTTGGATGCCATCTGGCATAAAGCGGATCGAACCCATATTTCAAGAGACGAATTTGATCAGCGCCTTTCTGAATTTCTCTCATCCGAATCATGGATCATCGACGGAAACTACAGCCGAACGTTAGAACGAAGGCTTTGCGCCTGCGATACGGTTTTCATGTTTGATCTGCCCGCAGAAGTCTGCCTGCAAGGTGCCACATCCCGCCTTGGCAAGCGCCGCAAGGATCTCCCTTGGGTCGACATAGAGTTAGACCCTGCGCTCAAAAAAGAGATCAAAGAGTTCCCCACCAAAACATTGCCAAACATCTATCAATTGCTGGAACAATATAAAGAACAAAAAGAAATCATCATCTTCAAAACCCGCTCTCAAGCGGATGAATATTTAACCATTTATTCTAAAGTTTAAAAAGGAGCGTATGATATGAAAAAGAAAATCATTTTACTGATTGTGATAATTATCTTTTTGGTTTCTTGGGCAAGTATTGCATACTCCGATTATGCCAAGGTTGCTATTAGCTTTGATAAGCCCACCTTTTGCATCTCCCCCATTCTTGCGGACGACGGCGGTTCGGGCAAATACTATGGCTTGGGTTACTCCTTCTTTATCGATGGTCATTTAGATGCCGACGATGGATATCAGGTAGATAAATACACCTATAAAATATTCGGCATCACCATCAAACAAGGCGAAGCAAATCCTCAAAAAGGATAATCGAGCAAACAAAACACCCTACGACTTTTTACAGTCATAGGGTGTTTATTATTTAG
>JAZODI010000088.1:0-19156 GCA_045596965.1 Eubacteriales bacterium
ATGTCCGAAGAGGAATTACTCTTTTATGCGGCAGCAGCGGAAGACTATTCCACCCATCCCATCGCCCGATCGATTTGTGATGCATATGGTGCGAAGATTGATGATCGCCGCATCAAAGAAATATCGGAGCATTCCGGAAAAGGGATTGAGGCGCTGATCGATCAGCATCGGGTTTTGGTCGGTAACGAAAGGTTGATGGAATCCGCTGAAATCTCTCCTTTAAACTCCCGTTGCGGCGGAACAATCGTTCATATCGCTGTTGATGGTATTTATCGCGGCTATATAGAGATCGCCGATCAATTAAAAGAAGGAGCCGATCGAGTTATTTTTTCCTTGCGAAAATGCGGGGTGGATCGGATCGTTATGTTAACGGGCGATACGCGGTCCGTTGCCGAAACGATTGGCGCAAAATTAGGATTAGATCAAATTGAAGCAGAGTTGCTGCCTCATCAAAAAGTAGAGAAGGTAGAGGAGCTTCTTAGCGAAAAGACCGGTGGCCGCGCCCTTGCGTTTGTGGGGGATGGGATCAACGATGCTCCTGTTTTGACTCGCGCCGATCTTGGCATTGCCATGGGCGCGCTGGGGAGTGATGCGGCGATCGAAGCGGCAGATGTGGTGCTGATGGACGATCAATTGGAAAAACTTCCCCAAGCCATCCGCATCGCCCGCAAAACCATGGCGATTGTGCGGCAAAACATTGTTTTTTCTCTTGCGGTTAAAGGCTTGGTTTTGGTGCTGGGCGCCTTTGGTATGGCAGGGGTATGGCTGGCAGTATTCGCCGATGTTGGAGTGATGGTTTTGGCAATTTTGAACGCCATGCGCGCTCTCAAATTATAAAGAAAAGGTCTTGGAATTTCATTCCAAGACCTTTTTTATCAGCCCTTCGCACCCCTCCAAAACATCTCTGAAAGTAGGGTCAAAATCGCCGGTATACCAAGGATCGGCGATATCTCCGCCCCGATCGGTATAGTCCAGCAATAGCCGAAATTTATTCTGCGGATCGTTTTGATAAAAGCGGCGCATATTGATCATATTATGGCGATCCATACCGATTAATAAATCATAGTGGTCGTAGTCTACCTGCGTCATTTGGCGGGCACGTCGAGATGTAAAGGGAATTCCCTTTTCAGTCAATTTTGCTTTGGTGCCCCAATGGATATCGTTTCCAAGCTCTTCGCGGCTGGTTGCGGCAGATGCGATCTCCCAATCCAGCCCCTTTTTCTTGGCCAGATCTTTTAAAACAAACTCTGCCATGGTGGAGCGGCAGATATTCCCGTGGCAGATGAATAAAATCTTCATGGTCATACTCCTTTTTTGATCTTAATCAGGAGTATATCATAGTGCGGGGATCATTGCAATTGGTTTTAGCGTTTTCTTCGGGAAAACCATTTGCGCAGTTGCTCGGCGGGAATCACCGAAAAGGCCATCAGGATGATCATTCTTAATTGCTCCCAGGTGAGTCCGGCTGTGCGGAAAACCCGCCCGCCATAGTAGATCATCAGTAGCTGAACCGCGGAAACGACCAGCATGATGAGAACAAACAGCGGATTCTTTCGGATATTGGCAAGGGGATTGATCCGCTCGGTACGGGCGTTGAAGCTATTGAAAACGCCCGAAAAGATAAAGAGCGCATAAAAAGCGGTGAGAAAATGAATGGGCTCATCCCGAAATAAGAACATTTCCCGAAAATAGGGAAGCCATAGAAAGGAAAGGCAAAGCCCCATAGTATAAAGCCCCATCCAAAAGATCTGCTGGGCCATGGAACGGTCCAAAACCGGCTCCTCCCGCCGTTTGGGCCGCTCCTTCATGTATTCCTTCAGGGCGGGTTCGCCCGAAAAGGCGAGACCCGCAAGGGTATCCATAATAATGTTGATCCAAAGCATCTGAATCACCGTTACAGGGGTATCGATCCCGATGAAGGGCCCGATCAAGGAAACGCCCACCGCGCAAAGATTCATGGTGAATTGATAAACAACAAATTTACGGATGCTTTTGAAGATGGTGCGTCCATAGCGGATGGCTTTAACGATAGAGGCGAAATTATTATCTAAAATAACGATGTCGCCTGCTTCTTTTGCCACCTCGGTGCCGCTCCCCATGGAAAAGCCCACATCCGCCCGCTTGAGAGCCGGGGCATCGTTGATTCCGTCGCCGGTCATGCCGGTTACCAGGCCGTTGCTTTGGGCTATGCGCACCAAGCGGCTTTTATCGGTGGGTAACGCCCGCGCAACCACCCGAAGGTCGGGGAGAATTTTTTGTACCTGTTCATCGGTCATGGCGGAAAGCTCACTGCTGGTTAAAACTTGGCCGCTATGCATTTGGCGGATCAGCCCGCAATCCCGAGCGATCGCTACCGCAGTATCTTTACTGTCGCCGGTCATCATAATAACCTGAACGCCCGCATTTTGAACTTCGGCAATGGCGGCGGGCACTTCGCGGCGAACATCATCGCGAATACCGATCAGAGCGATCAGGGTGAGATCCTTTAGCTTTCCCTCTTTCGTTATGGTGGCAGGAGAGAGGGCTATTGCCAACATACGGATTGCTTTGGCGGAGAGTACCTGCCGTTGCTCTTCCAGCTTTGCAGGATGAATGGGTTTGGGATCGCCGTTCTTATCCAAATAGTAACGGCAAGCGGCCAAGATCTTTTCGGGTGCGCCTTTGACTAAAATATGTTCATGCTCGCCTTTGATATGAGCAACCGAAAATTTATAGGAACTATCGAAAGGAATGCGGCTGAGGATCTGATAACCAAACTGTTCATTGCGGATCGGTAAAACGCTTTCGGTTAATGCGCGGTCGGTGGCATTTCCGCCTAAGGGTTTCCCATTAGAGAGAACACAGCCTGAGTTATAAATGGCAGAAAGCTCCAGCATTTTCCGAAGGGGTGGGCTGCATTTTTTAGGGCTTTTATATTCGTTGCCGTCTCCGTCGATGATTTTAACGACCTGGAGTTTTCCTTTGGTAAGCGTTCCTGTTTTATCGGTGAAAAGGATATTCAGGTTTCCTGAGGTTTCGATGCCTACCAACTTGCGCACCATAACATGATCCTTAAGCATGCGAAACATATTAGAGGATAAAACAACCGTTATCATCATCGGCAACCCTTCAGGAACGGCCATAACAACAACAGCGGTTGCAAGGGTGAGCGCATGGAGTAGGCGGGGGATCCATACAATAGGGTGGGTAAAGTCCTCGAGAGCAAGGGAGAGTTGAAACCCATTATCGATGATAAAACTATTGAAGAGATCGGCAAAGGCAATGAGAATGGCGGCGACATACCCCAACTTGCTGATAGCAGATGCTAAGCCTGCAAGCCTTAACTTGAGCGGGCTTTCAGGCGTTTCTTCCTGCAGATCCTTGGCCATGCCGCCATAGAAGGTGGCGTCTCCTACTCGCTGAATCTCCATCATTCCTTCGCCTGCAGTGATGACACTCCCTTGAAAGAGTTGATTTTTATTTCCCGGATCCCAGGTTTGGCTTCGCTTGGAAAGGGGGAGTTTTTCTGCTTCGATGCTCTCCCCGTTGAGGGCAGATTGATCCACGCTCAGTTTGCCTGAAATGAGCGTGCCGTCGGCGGGGATCCGCTCTCCTGCCTGCAGGAGAACAAGATCGCCAACCACCAATTCACCGACAGGGATTTCGAAAGCGCCTTTGGCCCGTTGAACCCGGCAAGAGATGTTGGCGGCATTGCGCTGAAGCTCTAAAAACGCCGATTCACTGCCGTATTCCGATAATGTTGAGATGAAGGTTGCTAAAAAAATGGCAACCGCGATGCCAACTGCTTCAAACCAATCGGCATCATGAAACAAAAATAAAACATTAATGCCCAATGCTACTAAAAGAATTTTGATGATCGGGTCGCCGAAACTGCTTAAAAACTGGAGAAAAAAGCTTTTTCGTTTCTTTCTGGAGAGTAGGTTCGCACCATATTTTTTGCGGGATGCACGCACCTGTTCCTCTGTTAACCCCATCTTGCTTTTGTTTTCTTTCATGGAGTGCTCCTTTTCACATAACTTTAATTCAATTTATGCGATTAAAACCACCTATATAACTATTTGTCCCCGCAGGGAATACCCTGCGGGGACAAATATTATGCAAACTCATCAAGGAGTCGGTCAATGTTTTCGTCGGAGTATTCGATCTCTGCGGAATAGAGCCGCGCGATCTCGATCAGGTGATCCATGGAGCGGATAGGGTCGGCGGCAAAAATTTGCCGAATGATGGCGGTGCTGAGCATGGCAAAAAGCACCCGCTCGTAAATTCGCTCATCATTCAGATGGCGGTAAACAAAATAGATGGACAACTGCTCGAAGGGGATCTCCCATTCGGAGGATAGGGAGAGCGGGGGCATCCTTAATCGTTGCAGATAATCTTCCCATGCGGGATCCAGCCGCTCTAAACCAACGTAGATCCCATACCAATCTTTGGAGGGTAATCTGCAACCAATGAATGAAAGCACCTGATCGATTCGCTCTTGCATGGAATGGTCGCGATCTTGCAAAATGTCAATGATCTTACTGCGAAAGGAAATAAGGGCATTTTCGGCATCTGAAAGGGTTTCGGTTCCCGATTCCATAAGATAGACCTTTTCTTTTTGCTCCAGAATCAGCCTGCCTGCCGCTTCGCAACAAAGGCCCAGGCCGATCTCTTCCCGATCGGTGAAGAAATTACGGAAGCGGGGGTGGTCGGCGCAAATATCGCAAAGATTTTCTTCACCGATTTGGGTGATGATCTCGCATAGATTGTGTTGATTTAAAAAGGGGCAACGGTCCCGCTCTGCCAATATGAAATGGGGGGTGCCCTCCAAAGAGATGGAGGTGCGAAGCCGATTACCCAGATCTCCCGGCAATTGCTGATAGAGAATAAGGGTCTCGGGATCGATATCGATCTCCCAGCCGATGCAGCAATTATGATTGCACTGATCGGCGATGCATATAAAATTGTCGTAATAATTCGGTTTTATTTCTTTCATGCCACTATTTTACCATAGGAAACTTGACTTTTCCACCCCATTAAAATAAAATATTCATGAGGTAAATGATTATGGAACTTGCTAAACACCCATTACCCATCTCCCGCGCGGAAGCTGATGCGTTGGGGATTGGTCAACCGGATTTCATTATTGTGAGCGGCGACGCCTATGTGGACCACCCCTCCTTTGGTACTGCCATCATTGGCCGTATTTTGGAGCGGGCGGGTTTTTCGGTTGCCGTTATTCCTCAGCCGGATTGGCGTTCCTCCAAGGATTTTGAGCGTTTTGGTTGCCCGCGGTTGGCTTTTTTGGTAAATGCGGGTAATATCGATTCGATGGTAGCAAACTATACGGTGGCAAAGCGCCGCAGAGATTATGATTATTATTCTCCAGGCGGAAAAACAGGTAAGCGCCCCGATCGTGCAGTGATTGTTTATTGCAATAAGATCCGCGAAGCTTATGGGGATGTCCCCATCGTTATCGGGGGTATCGAAGCGTCGTTGCGCCGTTTTGCTCATTATGATTATTGGGATAATCGCATTCGCAAAAGCATTTTGATCGATAGCGGTGCGGATATTCTCAGCTACGGCATGGGGGAGCGTTCGATCTTGCGGATCGCTGAACTGCTGGAGCGGGGCGTTCCTATTGGGAAAATCCGCGATGTCTGCGGAACGGTAGTTTTGGCTGAGCGGGATTATAAACCCAAAGGTGCCGCGGTGCGTCTGCCCGATTACCGCTCGGTGGTGAATGATAAGCAAAAATATGCCGCCTCCTTTAAGCAACAATACCAGAATTGCGATCCCATCGGCGGTAAAATCCTATGCGAACTCTATGAGGAAGGGATGCTGATCCAAAATCCGCCCTCCAAACCTCTTTCGACGGAGGAGTTGGATGATCTTGCAAAGATACCCTATACGCGAAAGCCCCATCCCTCTTACGGAAAGCAGGGTGTGCCGGCTGTGGCTGAGGTGGAGTTTTCCATCACGCATAATCGGGGTTGTTTTGGCGGATGCGCATTTTGCGCCATCGCCTACCATCAGGGGAGGGCGGTTACTTCGCGTAGCGTGGACTCGGTGATCGAAGAGGTGGAATTGCTGGCAAGCTTGCCCGATTTTAAAGGGTATATTCATGATATCGGCGGGCCGACAGCCAATTTCCGCACCGGCCCCTGCAAGGCAGTGGCGGAAGGGAAGAAGGGTGTTTGCCCCAATCGGCGATGCTTATCGCCTGCGCCTTGCCCAAATTTGATAAAAGATCACAGCGAATATATGGAGCTTTTGCGCCGTGCCAATGGAGTGAAGGGCGTAAAAAAGGTGTTTGTTCGTTCGGGGATTCGCCATGATTATGTGATGGCTGATCGAACCTATGGCGGGCAGTTTATTGAGGTTTTGGCTAAGCGCCATGTTTCGGGTCAGTTGCGTGCGGCACCCGAACATATCTGCCCGGAAGTTCTCTCTTTGATGGGCAAGCCATCCTATGAAGTTTATGAAAAGTTTGTGGACCGTTTTAATGCGGCGAGCAGAAAAGCAGGGTTGGAACAATATGTTGTGCCCTATCTAATGTCGTCCCATCCCGGGTCGACCATGAAAAGTGCTCAGCGATTGGCTGCCTATATGCAGAAAAACCGCCTGCATTCCGATCAGGTGCAGGATTTTTATCCCACCCCAGGAACGGCCGCAACCGTAATGTATTGGACCGGACTGGATCCCTTTACCGGCAAGAAGGTCTATGTGGCGGTTTCGCCTGAAGAGAAACGCGCTCAGCGTGCGCTTCTCGGTAAAAAGCCGGGCAATCATCCTAAAAAGAGAAAGACAGGAAGGAAATAATCATATGTTTGATGCAGTAAAAGTGAAAAAGGAATGTGTGGAATGGATTCGTTCCTTTTTTGAGCAAAACGGGCCGGAATGCAATGCAGTTGTTGGCATTTCCGGAGGAAAGGATAGCTCAGTGGCGGCCGCGCTTTGCGTGGAGGCGATCGGTAAGGAGCGGGTGATCGGTGTTTTAATGCCTTGCGGAGAGCAGCATGATATCGACATGGCTTATAAGCTTGTGAACCATTTGGGGATCCGCCATCATGTTATTAATATCAAAGATGCTGTTGACGGTCTGAAAGGGAGCGTTCCTGCTGAATTGGAACTTTCCAACCAAAGCAATGTAAATCTGCCGCCTCGCATTCGGATGTCTGCTTTATATCTTGTTTCCCAGAGTTGCAACGGGCGGGTGGTGAATACCTGCAATTTATCGGAAGATTGGGTGGGGTATTCTACCCGCTATGGCGATGCTGCAGGCGATTTTTCGCCCCTCTGCAAACTTACGGTTCAGGAAGTGAAGGAACTTGGCCGTTTGGCGGGTTTACCTGCTGATCTGGTGGATAAAACGCCGATCGACGGTCTTTGCGGAAAAACCGATGAGGAAAATCTTGGATTCACCTATGCTGAATTGGATCGTTATATCCGCACCGGGGAGATTGAGGATATGGCTAAGAAAGAACGTATCGATGATCTGCATCGGAAAAATCTTTTTAAGTTGCAGTTGATGCCTGCCTTTGATCCTGAGATTTAATTCCATAAGCCTGCCATTAGCCCAAGGGCTGATGGCAGGCTTATTATTATATTGACTTTTATTATAATAATAGTTATAATGTGAATGATGAGTTATTATGTGCTTTTATATTTTTCGACAAAGAAAGGCGTAATTTATGCTTGAAACCAATCGGTTGATCCGCAAACTTGCGATTGAAAATGAAAAATTGCGTCCTTTAAGCGACGATGATATTCGCGCGGTCCAAGGTGTTCTTTTGGAGATGATGAGTGATTTTGATTATCTTTGCCGTAAGCACCATCTTCGCTACTTTCTTTGCGGGGGTACTGCCCTTGGGGCGGTTCGCCATAAGGGGTTTATTCCTTGGGATGAGGATGTGGATATTGCCATGCCGCGCAAGGATTATGACCGGCTGGCAGATATTCTTTTAGAGGAATACGGTGAGCGATATTGGCTTCAAAGCATCGATACGGTGAGGATCTATGATCTTCCCTTTATGAAGATGCGCAAGATCGGAACGCGCTTTTTGGAAATTTTTGAGCCCGATCCCGATCATGCGGGGATTTTTATTGATATCTATCCCCTTGAGAATATTCCCGATTCTGCTGTTCTTCGCTTTTTTCATGGTTTTGTTTCGGATCTTCTCCAGCTTTGCTGTTCTTGCGTGCGGATGAATTTGAAGAAAGAGCGTTATTTTACTTACTTTAATGATCCTAAGGCGCTGAAGATTGTGAAGATCAAGGCGTTTTTAGGAAAGATATTAGGAATTGTTCCTTTGCACAAATGGTGCGTTGCGGCAGATCGATGGGCATCGATCTGTAAAAATGAACAGACAGCGCTGGTTTCTTTCCCCGGCGGAAGAAAGCATTATTTCGGCGAGATGTTTCGGCGGGATTCGCTCTTTCCTTTGCAAGAATTCCCCTTTGAAGATCGCTCCTTCTTTATTCCGGCTGACCCGAGCGGCCATCTATCGGCGCTTTATACCAATTATATGGAAATTCCTTCCGTTGATCAAAGAGAACGTCATACTATCCTTGAATTGGATTTAGGAGAATAGAATGTTAAAGTTTTTTGCAGATATAAAAAAATACCGTTCGTATATGTATTATGCGGCAAAATCCCAGCTTAAATCAGAGGTGGCAAATTCCTTTCTGAATTGGATCTGGTGGTTTTTGGAACCCTTATGCTTTATGGGGATCTATGCGCTTGTATTTACCCTGTTCTTTAAGGGGAAGATCGAATATCTTACCGCCTTTATCTTTTTGGGTATAACGGTTTGGGAGTTTTTCAATGTCATGATGAAAACCAGCGTTAAGCTGGTAAGGCTGAATAAGCCCATTGTTTCTAAAGTATATGTACCTAAATATGTTTTGATCATTGAGCAGATGCTTCGCAATGGTTTTAAAACCGCCATCAGTTTCGCCATTGTCGTTGCTTTGATGGTCATCTATTGGGTGCCCCTATCCTGGAATATGCTTTGGATTATTCCTATTTTGATCTCGTTTATTATCTTCACCTTTGGCCTTTGCGCAGTGTTGTTACATTTCGGCGTTTATGTGGAAGATCTGGCAAACTTTACCAACATTGCTTTGCGCTTGCTCTTCTATGCCACCGGTGTTTTCTATAATTTGGCAGATAAGTTGACCGGCGTTTGGGGCTATTGGTTGGTTCGGATCAATCCCATGGCGCTTTATCTGAATTGTATGCGAGATGCTTTGTTATACGGTAATATGCCGAATTTGGAGTGGCTCGCTATATGGACAGTGTTTGGTTTATTAATGTCTGTCCTCGGTATTAAATTGATCCAAAAAAATGAAAACAGCTATGTAAAGGTGCTTTGATATGGTCGATACTGCAATACATATTGAAAATCTAAATGTCAGTTATAAAGAACTGAGCAATTATTCCATCAAGCGAATGTTTTTTAAAGGGGATAAAAAGAAGGATAAAGCCTTCCATGCCCTGAAGGATATAACGCTGGATATCCCTAAAGGTGAAATATTGGGGATCATCGGTAAAAACGGAAGTGGAAAATCTACCTTGCTCAATACTGTTGGCGGGATTTTTGCGCCGGATAGCGGTGTTGTTGATCTGGGCGGCAGAAATGTTTCGCTGCTTTCCATCGGTGTGGGCTTTCAAAAGAATATGTCAGGCAGAGAAAACATCATGTTAAATGGATTGCTTCTTGGTTTTACCGAAGAACGGATTCGGGAAATGATGCCCAAGATCATTGAGTTTTCCGAATTGGGCAGTTTTATTGATAAACCGGTTAAAACCTATTCCAAAGGGATGTATTCCAAATTGGCCTTTTCCATCACCGCCTTTTTGGAAACGGATATCATTCTGATCGATGAAGTTCTGAGTGTTGGCGATGAGCATTTTAAGAAAAAAAGCGCAGCGAAGATGAAGGAACTGATTTCGGATGAAAATCGCACCGTCCTGATCGTTTCCCATAGCTTGAGTACCTTGCGGAAACTTTGCAATAAGATGCTTTGGTTGCACGATGGGCGGATTAAAATGCTGGGGGATACCGAAGAAGTTCTCACAGCCTATGAGAAATTCATGTAAGGAGAAAAAACATGGTTATTGGTGGCATTTTAGCGGGCGGATTGGGAACAAGAATGTCCAATGGCGGTCTTCCCAAGCAATTTTTGAAGGTGGGCGGTATTCCTGTTATCATCCGCACCTTGCAACGATTCCTCGGCAATGAAGAAATCGAATATGTTGTTATTGCGATGAACGAGGGGTGGATGGATCATTGCAAAGGGATGATGGAAGAATATAACGTGGATCTTTCCCGTGTCCGCATTATTCATGGGGGTAACACCCGCTTTGAATCGCTGCTTTGCCTGGCGCGGGAGTGTGTTCGCGTGGCAGAGGAAAAGGGTGATACCGAAGAGATTATCATGATCAATCATGATTGCGCCCGCCCCTTTGTTTCGGACCGTATTTTGAACGAAAACATCGCAATGGTGCGGGAATATGATATGGTTACAACCTCGGTGCCCACCATTGATACCATCTTGGTATCCAAGGATGGAAAATTGGGCGATTTTGTGCCCGATCGGCATACCATCTTCTGCGATCAGGGCCCCCAGACGGTGGAGGTCAACCATTTCCTCAAATTGGTTGAGACATTGACTGAGGAAGAAAAAGAAAAATATATCGAAGCCGGGCGTCTTTATATGGAAAAAGGCTATCGGGTCGGCATCGTCCAAGGCGAGAGAGAAAACTTTAAGCTTACAACCAAGTTTGACTTAAAACTTGCCGAAATGATGTTGATGGATGAAGGGGAGGACAAATAAATGCATGAGGTAATGCTGGACGAGATTGTCCGTGCTGCTGAGCATATCAAGAGTTTCAAAAAGAAAAAGCTGATCGGGAAGATCGATAATGTCTATATGATCTCCGATGGAAATCTCTTTGCAGACTATGTCTTTGCGGTATTCAATTCCTCTAAGGATGTTGAAGGTAAAAGTTATTTTGTTGTTGATGAGAAGGATGAAAAACAATGGATCTTCGGAAAACCCGAGGAAGAAAACATTGTTTTGGATACATATTCTGCGGATTCTTTTGTGAATGATGCGATCATCCTTGTCGGGGTAAACTGTTGCGATAAAAAATATGCAGATGCCGCAGAGCAAGCAAAGTTTATTGAAAAACTCGAAAAGTGGCTGGCGATCTCTGCAAACAGTCCCTCTGCAAAGTTGTTCTTTTTACCGATCATTCAGTCTCCCCAGGAAATTCCCGATGGAATTACCTCTTTGGCAGAGCGTGAATACGACTATTATCTGGCTCATAAGGAACGCACGCTCGCAGAAGACTTTTATCTTCGCTTAGAAGCCCTTTGCCGCAAGTATGTGCGCGATTATGGCGCGAAGGCAAATTTGCTGCGGTATAATAATATTTATGGCCCTGCTATTGATTATATCGAAGGATTTTCCTTTAAATCGTTCATTGAAGAGTGCAGTAAGAGCGGGCAGGTTTCCATAACCAAAGCGGATGCGGAAAACCATATTTCATGCACCTATGTCGTGGATGCTTTTAAAGCGATTTTATCTGCGCTCTATTCGGGTAAGCAAGGAAACGTTTTTAATGTTTCGGGAGCAACACTGACCATTAAACGTATCAAAGAGACCTTCCATGATGCCTTTAAGGAGTTATATTCTCTCTCTGTTGATATTCCGAAGAACAATAAGGAGAATTATTATGCCCTGAGCTCTTTGAAGCTCTCAAAGTTCGGCTGGAAGGTTTTAACAAACTTTGAGGATAATATTTATCGTCTTGGCCTCTATTATACCGATGAGTTATATGATATGATGAGGCAGCTTCCGATCTACAGCGGGCGTCTTGAAAAAATTAAAAAGTTGGAATTGGATGTTCTGAAATTTGTGGATCAGATCTGCCGCGAAAACGATATTCAATACTTTTTGGCAGGCGGAAGTCTTCTTGGCGCGGTCCGTCATCGGAATATCATTCCTTGGGACGATGATCTGGATATCGGAATGTTGCGTGAAGATTTCGAGAAATTTCGCCGGGTATGCCCCGGATTGATGATCGATAAGTTTACTTATGAGTCTCCGCAAAACGATAGCGGAAGCCATTATCATTTTGATAAAATTCGGTTAAAGAACACCTATTTTTCAACCAATTATTCCAGCACCTTTAAGATTCGCGACGGCATTTTCTTTGATGTCATTATCTATGACCAAACAAGCAATATTGAGTTTTTAACTAAGCTCCAGATCAAACTACTGGTTATCTGGACAAGGGTCATCAATGTTCGCTGGTATAATAAGCCGCGTAAGAAGGTTCATTATCATCTTACAAAGTTGGCTCTGCCGATTATGCGGTTAATTCCCTTCTCTTTTTATCATTGGTTATTTGAACGATTGGTGCGTTTGTTTTCTAAAAAGAAAAATGCTAAGTATTTGATCGATGGTATCGGCCAAAATATCAAAAAAGGCCGTTTCCCCAAAGAGCTTCTAACTGAGGTGGAGTATGTGGATTTCGGTGATATGAAGGCGCCGATTCCCAAAGGGTATGATGCATATCTTCGCCATTTTTATGGAGATCGGTATATGGAACTCCTGCCGATCAGTATGCGTGCTTCGGGGCACCATATTGCACGGATCGATTTAAGCGGCTATCTCTATTCGGATGAGCCGGATCCCTCCTTCCGGGAGGTCAATATTTCCGGTGAGCTGTATGAAAACGATTAATAGATGAGGTATTGATTATGAAATGTGTAGCAGTAGGCGATATCTTTGTTACTCCTGAGATGATGAAAGCGGGTTTCGAAAAGTATGAAGACCTTTTTGATGACTGCAAATATCTTTTCTTCGGTAAGAAAGACCGCAAGAATATGCGCGATATTGTTAAGCTGATTGAATGTGGCGGCCGCGATGAATGTACTCTTCCAAAGGGTTATCTTGAAGCGGTGGAGGATGCAGAGGTACTGATGGTTCACCTTTGCCCCATCACCGAAGAGGTTCTGAATCGGGCAAAGAAGTTGAAATATATTCTTTGCAACCGCGGCGGTGTGGAAAATGTGGATGTGGATGCCGCTTCTGCCCGCAAAATTAAGGTACTGACCAATCCGGCACATAATGCAAACGCTGTGGCGGAATTTACCATCGGTATTATGTTTAGCGAGTTGCGCAATATCGCTCGATCTCATTTGGCATTAAAGAGCGGCGACTGGCGCGAAAAATACCCCAATTCCGGGAATATTATTGAGCTGAAGGATCTTACCATCGGTATTGTTGGGTTTGGTAATGTGGGTGAGTTGGTTTGCGAAAAATTGAGCGGTTTCGGCTGTAATATTTTGGTCAGCAACCTTTTTGAGCCGGAGCATAACAATCCGCGCATCAATTGGGATAAGGTTCGGTTTGTTGAATTGGAAGAGTTGATCACAACCTCTGACGTCATTTCTCTTCATGCCCGAAGCAAGAGCAAAAAGCCTATCTTCGGTAAAAAAGAATTTGATATGATGAAGAACTCGGCGTACTTTATCAATACAAGCCGTTCTTATATGGTTGATTATAAAGCACTTTATGAGGCTTTGAATGAGCAATTGATTGAAGGTGCGGCCATCGATGTATTTGAAGTGGAGCCGTTGGGAAGTGATCATCCCTTTGTTGGCTTGGATAATATCACCCTCACCAACCATCGCGGCGGAGATACCGTCAATGCTTATGCCGATAGCCCCAAGATGATGTTGGAAGAGCTTACTTCTTGGTTAAGCGAGAATAAGCAACCCAAGTTTTGGTATAATAAAGGTGCATTTTAATTTTAAAACGGCAATTTTCATTTGAAAATTGCCGTTTGTTTTAAGGAAAAACAATGATTATTTTAATAACAGGCGCATCTCATGCGGGAAAGACATTTCTTGCCCAAAGGTTACTTGAAAAATATAAATACCCTTATCTCTCCATCGATCATCTCAAAATGGGCTTGATCCGGAGCGGAAATACCAATCTTACGCCCATGAGCGAAACTTCGGATCTTACCGCTTATTTATGGCCGATCGTTCGTGAGATGATCAAAACTGCCGTTGAAAATAAGCAAAATCTGATCGTTGAGGGTTGCTATATCCCTTTTGATTGGGGAAAGGATTTTGAAAGTAAATATTTAGAGCATATTCGATGTTACTGCCTTATCATGAGCGAGAATTATATAAGAAAACATTTTGCTGATATAAAGGCGTATGCAAATGTCATTGAGGAGCGAATGGATGACTCTGATTGTACAATGAACCAGGTTCTTAAGGATAATGCTGAGATCTTGCAACTTGCTCAAGAACATGGATTAAATTACCTGCTGATCGATGATAGATACGAAATCGATTTATGACAAATAAAAAGCACTTGCAAATGCAAGTGCTTTTTTGGTGGAGACGACGATGTTAAAGACGAACTATTTATCTCTTTGAGAGAAACTTTCTTTGAGGTGTTTTTGTAGTTAAATGTAATGATGAAGTGGTCATCGTACAGATATATTGAGTTTACAAAGCTATCAATCAGCTTTTGTCTGTCAGATTGTACCGACATATCAAGCTTACGGTAGTTATAGAGTGCGAATAAAAGCTGTTCTTTCGGTACGATTGGATTGCGTATCTGATATTGAATAATATCTGTTTCGATGGCCTTTTTCTGTGCTTCCAGATCGTCAAGAAGCTTTTTCGTTGTTGCTGAGAAGATGCCTTGTGCCATTGCTTCTGCGAGATTGTTGAGTTTCTTTTCCACTTCCTCAAGTTGCGTTTTCAGCAGTATGGACTCGGCGCTTTCAAGATCTTGAAAACGATAGACGCGTTCTGCAAGTTCTTCAATGACAGAATCATCTGTAATTAGCTCAAGAATGGTATCAATCACGAGATTTTCGAGCCATTCCTTACGGACGGTTTTCTTATCGCACTTCTTTTTCTTTGCCTGATTACACTTATAATAGCGGTACTTGGTTTCGGTATGGCTTGTACCAATCTCACCGGTCATCATAGCGCCGCATTTGCCACAGAAAAGGTGAGTAGTCAACAGATAATCATCTTCGCTTCTGTGCATCGCAGGAGCCTTCTTGTTGCGCTTCATACGGCTCTGCACAGCGTTGAACAGTCCTTCGTCAATGATTGCAGGAAAAGCATTCGGAACAACAATATCACCGAATTTGTATTCGCCGATGTATTTGCGGTTAGTCAGAATACGGAAGATGGCGTTATAGTTCATAAAGTTGCCTTGGTTTTTGACACCACGGCATTTCATCAGCTCAACGATTTCATTGACCTTTTTGCCATCGTTATAGAGTGTGAAAATATCCTTTATGATCGGAGCGTTGTTCTCATCAATCTGAAAATGCTTTTCATCATCAATATAGTAGCCGATGGGAGCACGGACACCGTTGCTTCGGAGTTTCAAAGCATTCTCTGTCATACCGCGTTTGATCTTTTCAGCAAGCTCCACGGAGTAGTATTCGGCAAAGCCTTCCAATATTGCTTCAAGCAAAATGCCGTCTGCACCCTCGGAAATGTTTTCGGTTGCAGACATCACCTTTACATTGTTTTTCTTCAGCGTGGCTTTGTAAAATGCAGAGTCGTAACGGTTACGGGCAAAGCGGTCAAGTTTCCATACAATAACGATATCAAATAAACCCTTGCTACTGTCTTTTATCATCTTTTGAAACTCGGGTCTATTATCTGTCTTAGCTGATAATGCGCGGTCAATATATGTACCGATGATCTCAATGCCGTTCTTCTCCGCAAAGGCCTTGTTCTCACGAAGCTGACCTTCGATAGATTCTTCACGCTGATTGTCCGATGAATATCGAGCGTAAATTACGGCTTTCATTTTTTCTTCTCCTTTGTGTTAATAATAGTCGTCCTCTAAATTGTGTTCTCTTACAAATCTGTCGAATTGCCATTCACTTCCGTCAAAAAGAAGTTCAAGAAGAGCCTGTTGAGCTTCACTTTTCTTCATTTTACAAACGTATTGGCGAACTTTTTCGTAAAGTTCTTCTTCTCGTTTTTCTTCCTCTTCCTGATAGGTGATTGCTTCGTTATAGATTCGCTGAGCTTCTTCAGGAAAGACAGTGAAATAAACCGCCATCATATGTTTACACACGATGCGTTTTCCATCTGCATGAGGACAGTTGCATTTGGATTTTCGAGGGTGTGCAACATCAATCTCTACTATATATGGCTTATCCGAATTGCCTTCAACATTAGCGGAAAATATCCCGGGTGATGTTTCAATCAAATTCTTAACTTTGTTCTCTTTGTAATAATCATAGCCGCGCCAAAGAGATGCGCCGCTTGTACATTCAATCATTCCCATATCTTTACCTCGTTTCTGTTCGGAGAGTCAATCGGATTGCTTTGTGCTATCCTGCATTAACTGTACAAGCATCTTTTTTAGCTTGCCATTGGCGGGGGAGGAGGGATCAAAGCAGAACTCGATAAAGTCATTGATACTTGCTTCGGAAGGTAAGGACGGCTCGTCCTTTTCGTACAGATGCCCTTTGGGATCATCGGTTCTGCCAAAGAGATAGTCTAAAGACACCTCAAAGGTTTCTGCGTACCAAAGGAGTTTGTCCAGCGACACATCCACAATGCCTTGTTCGTATCTGCCGATGGTCGCCTGGGTAGAGCCGCACATTTCTGCGATCTGCTGCTGGGAGTAGCGATTATCCACACGTAGCTTTCTTAATCTTTCGCCAATAATTTTCGTCACGAAAAACACCTCTCTTTTCATATGTATCTATTATAACACAACTAAAGGATATAGTCAATGCAAATGCAGATTATATATGCAAATTATGTGTAACATCTTCGTGACGAAAATCTTACATTAAAGATTGCGGAGAAAAAGATGTATAAGGTCCTATAACTAAATGATTTGTGCTATTACCAGGTCAAGTGAATTTGACAAAAGAAAATCAGCAAAATTATTAAAACGTCAAATTTACGGGAGCATTCCAACCATTCCACTATCTGTATTTTTCGAAGTTTTGTAGCCAATAGTTTGGACAAAAAGACAAGAAATAGCACTAAATAAGCCTAAAATTGGAGCACACTACTGTTAACCGCGTTGTCAATGAGTCCATTTAGTTCGGTTTTTGTTTGTTAAGTATCCATTAGCGCCGTTTTATGCGAAAATATTGGATATATCTAAAGATTGAGAACTAAATGGAATGGATTTGACTGTAATTTTGATGTAAAATTCCGAAAGAAAAGAGCACCGAGTTTGGAAACGTCTCGGTGCTCATATTTATATCTGAAATAATGGTAAGATCTTTGTAATTTCCTTCTTTTGATACTCGGGGAGAAGGTGAGAATATGTGTTTGCAGTGATACGGCTATCGGCATGGCCTAGGAGCTTGGATACAGTTACAATGTCAATTCCGGCCTCCAAACATCGGGTAGCAAAGGTGTGCCGTAGAGAGTGAAAGGTGGCATCCTCAATGCCGGCAACATCTAACAGTTCCTTGTAGTACTGATAAAACCTACGGGGTTCGATAGCAGTGTTCTTGCGGCTTGTAAAGAGAAAGTCTTCCTCGCTGTGCTGGAAGCCATGTTCTTCCTTCCAGGCGACGACTTTCTCTTTGTATGTAAGCAGTTCCAGCTTGAGCGCATCAATCATATACACTTTTCGAATAGATGCTTCGGTTTTGGGTGGAGCAATATCCAATACGGAGGGGTGGGCTGAGTCATATTTACTGTGATGACGTGTCAATTGCTTTGTAACGCTGATACACCCTTTTTCAAAATCAATATCCTTCCATTGAAGCGCCAAGAGTTCACCTTTACGAAGCCCGGTGTACAGATCCAGAATCACAGCGAACATTAGTAGCCGCTCGCATTCCCTAACGGCTGTCTCTAATCTCTTTTGTTGTTCCACAGTTAATGCTCGGGTGGGTTGGTTGACTCTTCTGGGTAGCTTTACACCCTGAACAGGATTGTAGTTCATCATACGATTCTGAATGGCGTAGTTAAAAACAAGAGAAATAAAGTTACGGACATTGATCAACATTTTGGGACTAAGTTTTTCACCGGTAGTTATATTTCTCAGCGACAATAGATGGCTTTGGATCATCAGATTAGTGATATCTGCTAGCCGTTTGTTGCCTAAATCACCCAAGTGACGTTTGATGATGTTCTTGTAGGCGTAATAGGTGCTGCCACGAACATATTCCTTGGAGTATGTTTCCACACACTCGGTAGCCCAGTCCGTTAAGGTTGTGTTGGAAGCAGAAAAGTTTTGCAGGTTATGGATTTTTGCATATTGAATGTCATTTATCACCTTCGTTAGCTTTTCGAGTGTTTCCTTTTTTGTTTTTCCGTATATGGACTGCCGCTTGCCTTTGAACATAACGGTGACAACATATCTGCCGTCCTTTCGCTTTTGGATGTGGTACTGAGATGGGTTTTTCATAAAATTTCTCCTTATTATAATTTCTTGAAGCTTAATAAAGCCCCATAAAAATTATAAAACGCTTTGCCTGTAACTTTTAACATTTCTGTGAAACACCTTGACAAAGGCAGACTATCGTGATAGTATAGACTATAGAAATAGTCTGCGGAGGTTCGTTATGCAAGAAAAGTTGTTTGAGAGCGAAGCAAAGGTAATGGAAATCATTTGGGCCAAGGCTCCCATCTCTGCAAAGGATATCAGTCTGATTGCTGCAGAAAGAATTGGTTGGAATAAGAACACCACCTATACGGTAATTAAAAAGTTGGAAGCAAAAGGCTTTATCCGGCGTGAAGATCCGGGATTTATTTGTACACCGCTTATTTCGCAAAACCAAATGCAAAAGGTAGAAGCCACTTCTCTTGTAAAGAAAGTGTTCGGAGGCTCCCGCAGGGCGTTGTTTTCTGCGCTACTTGAGGACGAACCCTTGTCTGCTGAAGAAATTGATGAGCTGCGCAAGCTGATCGATAATAGGTGACGGGTATGCTGCAGGAAGTATTCTATTGGATATTCAATATGAGTATAACAGCCGCCTTGACCAGCCTGCTGATTATGCTCGTCAGATTGATAAAAAGGATTCCAAGGAGACTGACGACCTTTCTGTGGATCATTCCTTTTCTCCGGATGACAATTCCTTTGGGGTTGGATAGTCCATATAGTCTGATGTCGTTGTTATCCAAGA
>JAZODI010000089.1:0-25480 GCA_045596965.1 Eubacteriales bacterium
CACAATTCATTTGTGTTAGTACAATTGAATTGTACTCCATCATTACCATCTGCCCTTGTAGGGGGTGCCGACCTCGGCGCCCCGCTCAACACAATTCATTTGTACTGCGGTGGGTGGCCAAGGATGTCCACCCCTACAAAAAGGGATATTGTGTTTCAACACAATTCATTTGTGTTAGTACAATTGAATTGTACTCCCTTTACGCTCTTTCGATTTTAAACGGCAACAGGAGGCGCGATGATCCAGTTTCTTGAAACCTTAGCGGAAATTTTATGGGGGCCTTGGATGCTTCTTTTGGTGCTGGGCACGGGGGTTTACCTCACCATCGGCACACGCTGGCTATCGGTCACCAAACTGAAGGCGGCCTTTTCGGCGGCCCTCAAGGGACAGCCCGATGCGGCGGGGGAAGTATCGGGCTTCGGCGCCCTTTGCACCTCCCTGGCCGCCACCTTGGGAACAGGCAACATCATCGGGGTGGCCACCGCCATTTCGGCGGGCGGGCCGGGGGCGCTTTTTTGGATGATGGTGGCCGCCTTTTTCGGAATGGCGACCAAATATGCCGAAGGGTATCTGGCGGTGCTCTACCGCCGACGCAATCGGGAAGGTGCTTTTTTGGGCGGGCCCTTCCTCTATCTTGAATTGGGGATGCAAAAGCCCTTTTTGGCAAAGGTTTTTGCCATTGCCTGCGTGGTTACTTGTCTTTTGAGCATGGGAACCACCTCCCAGATCAACGGGATCGTGGCCGCGGCGGAAGATTTTTTTGATCCTCAACGGGCACATCTGCTCACCTTCGGCGGTTTTTCCATCTCTCTGGCCGCCTTGATCGCAGGCGCGCTGACCACCCTTTTGGTAGGGCTGGTTTTGGCGGGCGGGATTCGGCGGATCGCCTCGGTGGCCACCTTAGCGGTGCCCTTTATGGCGGCGCTCTATTGTGGGCTGACCCTATGGCTGATCCTTTCCCGCCTGCCCCAGATCCCCGCCGCAACGGGGCTGATCCTGCATTCGGCTTTCATGCCCCGCGCCGCATTGGGCGGGGCGGCGGGCATTACCATCCAAAAGGCGATCCGCTTCGGGCTGGGTCGGGGCATCTTTTCCAACGAAGCGGGGATGGGGAGCGATCCCATCGCGGCGGCGGCCGCCCGCACCGATAACCCTGCCCGCCAGGGGCTGATCTCTATGCTGGGGCCCTTTTTGGACACGGTCTTAATGTGTACCCTCACCGGCTACGCGGTGGTGCTGACCGATGCCTGGCGGGTGCCCACCCTTTCGGGAGCGGAGATCACCCTTCACGCCCTGCAGCAGCTCCCCCTGCCCAAGGAATTTTTATCCTTGCTCTATATGATCTGTCTGCTCTTTTTCGGTTTTTGCTCCATCATCGGCTGGAGCTTTTATGGGGAGCAGAGCCTGCGTTATCTGCTCCCCTGCCATGGCGGGTGCGTGGATTGGTTTCGGGGGATCTTTTTAGGAGTGCTTTTTATCGGCAGTTTTCTCTCCGCCGAGGCGGTCTGGTCCATTGCGGATATCTTTTGTGCCCTGATGGCGATCCCCAACCTGATCGGTCTTTTAGGCTTAGCGGATCAAGTCTTTCAAGGAACAAAACATTATTTTAAAAAGCCACCCCGATAGGGGTGGCTCTTCTTATGAAATCATACTTTTAAAAGAATCTAAATCCGTCGAGCGGGAGATATATTTGCGGGTGATCTTGAAAGGATCGGAGCCGGTAACGTAAGTCGGGCCGCTCATCAGCAGGCCGAACTCATAATGATCAGCGGTAGCCGCAAGGGATTGCTCGCTATATTTCCCGGTGGGATAGCAAAGGACAAAGCTTTCCTTCCCAATGATCCGCGCCAATTCCAATTTGGATTGATAAAGCTCCTCCTCCAACTGCTCGGCGGTGCGGGTGCTTAGAAATTCATGGGTCATGGTATGGCTCTGAAAGGAGACCAGCCCGCTTTGGTCCATCTCGATGATCTGTTCGCGGGTAAGATAATGCTCCTGCCCCACCGATCCCATGATCATAAAAACGGTGGCTTTCACATTATATTTCTTCAAAAGGGGGAATAGTTCCGTATAATTATCCTGATATCCATCGTCGAAGGTGAGGAGGATGGGTTTTTCGATGGTATCCACCCGCCCCAGATCCTCAAAATGAATGGGGGTATAGCCATTCTCTATCAGATATTGAAGTTGCTTCTCCAGCTCCGCGGGGCGGACAAAAAGGGAGGCAATGCCCCAAAGATCGTCGCTGACCGCGTGATACATCAGGGTTGGGACCTTCACCCCTTGGGGGATCTCCTCCGCCTTGGGATAGGCGGTATAATAGGTGCGATCCCCATCCGCAAAGGGATGGTATCCTTCCAGCAGATCCCCGATGGGCAGATACCGCCCTTCGGCGGTATTTAAGCCCCCTTCGGGCAAGGTTTCCTGCCAAAAGATCTCCTCGGCCTTGAGGTATTCCTGCGCCCCATCGGAATAAACGCCCGAAAGGGCCCTGCCCCCAACGGTGATCTCCCCCGCCTTTTGGGGGATGGGGTCATAAATCACTTGGGGTTGGGGCGCCGGAGCTTTGGCGCACCCGCCCAAAAGCAACGCAACGATCAAAAGGCAAGAAAAAATCTTTCTCATACCGTTACCTTATATTTTTGAATATAACGCATCATAATGGTGGCAACCTGGGCGCGGGTAGCGGTGCTCTTAGGAGCAAAAACCATCCCTGCACCCTCTTGGATGCCAACGACCAGCCCTTCGGCCACCGCCCATTGAACCGGATCGGTTGCCCAGCTATCGATGGTTGCCCGATCGCCAAAGATTGCAAGATCGATTCGATTGCCGCTATCCAACCCCTTCTTATTCACATAGCGATGGAAGAGCGTTACCAATTCCTGACGGGTGATGGAATCGGTGGGGCAGAAGCGATCCGCTTCTTTGCCGTTGACCAGGCCGTTTTCCGCCGCCCAAAGGATCTGATCATAATACCAATCATTGGACGATACATCCTTAAAGGGATTGCTTCCGCTATGGGCAGGCTTGCCCTCCAAACGGTAGAACATGGTAACCAATTCCGCGCGGGTCATGGAATCATCGGGACGGAAGGTTCCTTCGGGATCGCCCTGCATCAGCCCCTTATGCTTAGCAAACTGCACCATGCTATAGAACCAATCATTGGGTCCCACATCGCTGAACCCGGGATCGCCCATGATCTCCACCTCAAATTCGGTGGTCTTGCCGCAATAGGAAACGGTGATGGTCTTTTGGCCGGGGGTGGTATTATCAAAACCGCTGACGGTCGCCTTCTCCAAGGGGATCTCCCCTTTTTGTCCGCTGATATAGGTCAGCTCGATCAAGCCGCCCGCGGGATCGAATGCACCGCCGTTTTGGGGATAATCCAGCAGGTCGGGCAGCGTTTTCATGGCGATGGAATAAAGCTTTGCCAGCCCGATGGTAGTAACAGAGGGGACTTCCTGATAGCCCTTAAACTCGCCCTGATTATTCACCATTCCCCCTTCCAGGAAGCAAGCAAACAGCTCGGTATCCTCTTGGGGATCTTGCTGAATGGCGGTGAAGTTGAGGGTGAGGGCGGTGAAGGTCTCCTCCATGGCCGCATCTTCCGCACCCATCCAGACGATCTTGGCAACCGCCAGATCACCCTCATTCTGCAGACTGGTCATGAGGGTCAGACCGGGGAGGTTGGCGGCAATGATATCCTCTTCTTCTAATTTTAAATAGGCGGGATCATAGGTAACCCCAATGGAAAGGCCGCTCAAGGGGCTATAGTTTTGAACGATAACCTCAACAGGTACCTTCTCGCCCGGCATGGCCTCGCCTGCCGGCTTTTTGAGCATCAGCCCCATCAAGGGCGCTACCCGCACATAGCCGGAGGCAAATTCTGCACCCAAAAGGGAGGTTTGGGCGTTATCCTCCCGCACTTCGCCCCAAGCGATCTCGATCTTCGCATCATGCTCTTCCAGCGTTGCGCCGATGATCTCAAAATCAATGGCGAAAAGATCGGTATCGCCCGAGAAGACGGGGGCGGTCCCTGTCATTGCAAAGGATGCCGCTATGACCTTAATGGCCGCCGCCCCCTCATAGGATGTATTCATATTTTTTTCCAACCATGCGGTGGACGCGATTCCCAAATTCTGAAAGCCCACCGGTTTAAGGAAAGCATCATCATACCAGATTCTCATATCCAGGCTGGAGCAGGCCGGCATATTTTCGGCCGAAAAAACGACCTGCACGATATCTCCGATCTCCCCTTCGGGTTTGGAGATGGTGATCTTGGGGCCATCCTCTGCCAGCACCATCGGCGGGAGCAGAAGCAAGCCCATCAACAAAATGCAAATGATTCTCAAAAAACCTTTTTTCATAGCGCGATCCTTCCTCTTTTTATTTCTTTTCTTTATCATACCAAATATTCCGGATAAAAACAAGCCTTGCGCTTTGAAAAAATAACCGCAGTACCGAGGTACTGCGGTTATTTTTTATTGATTTAAATCACATAATAATACCATTGGATCTTACGATCAGAGCGGCTACTTCGTTGCGGGTGATATTGGCTTCGGGGTTGACGTTCCCGTTTTCATCACCGTTGACAAGGCCGAGAGCAATGGCGGTATAGACCGCGGGCTTTGCCCATTCGGCAACCTTATCCAGATCCTTCAGACCCTTTTCGGCAACGGCTGCATTGATATCCGATTCTATTGCGGCATAGAGTTCATCCACATCCACGCCCAGCATGGCGGTGGTGAAGATCTTAAGGAACTCGCTGCGGGTGGCCAGGCGCTCACCGCCATAGGTACGGGAGATGACCTCGCCTGCTTCGTTGGTTTCGGCATAACCCTTGATCATTTCAACGCGGTTTGCAGCCTTAACATAGTTCTCAGCCCATTCCACAACGGTATCGCTGAAGGGATGGGAGATGCCGGCATAGAAATCCTTATTGACGCCGATCTGACGCATCATCAGAGCCGCCATCTCATAGCGGGTGAGATTGTTTTGACCGTTGAAGGCGCCGTTTTCATCGCCCTTGATCAGGCCGAGACCGTTGGAGCCGACCTCTTCAACATAATCCTTTGCCCATTCGGTCTGGGTATCGGTATAGGTATAGGTGCGCTCGGAGACGATCATGACCACATACTCATAGTAATCGCCGTCCATTTCGTTGGTGGCGGTGATCTTCAGCATGGTCAGACCGCTATCCAGATTGAGAACGAACTGGTTATCCAGACGGACAGGGTTCTCATAGATATCGGAATAAACGCGGGGAGTATAACCGGCAGTACCCAAAACGCTGAAGTTCATGGACTTGGTATTGGGAGCCAGGGGAACAACGACCATGGGGCCGATCATAACGCCGCCGGAGACACCGATGATGCCATCGAAGCCATAGGGGACATCCACAGGAGCGTCGGTAACTTCGTTGGGATTATAGGTATTGATTGCCAGCTTTACCGGCTCGGAACGATAAGCATCGTTCTCGGCATGGACCTGCACCCAAACAACGGTGAAGGCTTCCTCCAAAGTCAGGTTGCGGTTTTCGATCTCTTCGGTGCAAGCCGCGTCGGTATAGACATGAACGGTTGCATTGGGAGAGGTTTTTGCGCTGACAGCAAAATTCTTCTTGGTGGTGTTGACAACGTAAACACCCTCATACTCGGTGGCACCCATGATCTCGAAGAGTTCACATTCGGTGCTGCGCTGACGGGAGATGTTGACATACCATTCTTCAACCATCATGCCATCCTGGGCAGTAACGGTTGCGATATAGGGAGAAACGCTACCTGCGATATCGGAGATCGCAAAGCTGGTCTCGCCGGTGGGTTCAACAGAAGTACCGTAGACACCGTCCCGCAGGGTGATGGTAGCATCGGGGGAGATCTGGAAGGTCAGCTCGGTGGAGGCTGCGGAATCCAAAAGGATGTTCCAGGTCAGACCGTCCTGAGAGATGGAGCCTGCTTCATCGGCGGTGATGCCGAGAACGGCGGTTTCTTTATTGAAGTTGCGCAGAACGGTGAGGGAATAAACCTCGCTCAGGCCTTCTGCATCGGTGATGGTGATGGTATAATCCACCGGCTCGCCTACGTTCAGCGCGCAAGAGGTATAAACACCGTTTACATCGGTGAGGATGCCTTCTTCGCCTTCAACAACCGCGCTTACGCCGGAATGATCCAGAGTGAAGCTGAAGGATTCATCATAATAATTGACAACATATTCCCAGCTCATCTCATCTTCTTGCCATACATCTTCCACATTGGCGCCCTGGGGAACGACATCGTAGAGGGTGGCATCGGTATTGAGCTCACGATCCAAGGTGAGATAGAAATCCCGCTCGGTGCGGCCGTCGATGGATGCAATAGAGAGGACATAATAATTGGTTCTTGCGGAGGTATCCAAGGTATAAGTACCCTCGCCATCCAGACGCTCCAGCTTATCAAAGCTTGCGTTGGAGGCGTAGACGCGGGTGCTGTTGTCTGCATGGCAGCTCATCACAATTTCCTTGGTATATTCCTTTTCGCCCAGGGAGATGAAGAGCTCATCGCCCATGGTATCGATGGGAGTACCGTCGGTGCAGGAGATGTTGATGCTTTCCTCATAGATATCGCAGGAAGCAACCGTCATATCCTTATTCAGCCAGACCCATTGATCATAAGCGTTATCCACAACCTCCATGCCCATCTTACCTTCATAGGCATCCAGGTTTTCCAGATAGAGGTTACCGGTCATGGCAACGTTGGTATCGGGGTTGGTATTCTTACCGATCTCTACCGCAGAGGTCTGATAGGCAGGACCGATAAAGGTATTATTCTTAACGGAAAGGCGGTTTTCATCCAAGAGGAAGTCGGATTCATTGATATGCTCCGGCTCTTCGCTGGGCGGGATGGCATGGGAGACCTTGCCTAAGCTCTTAACATAGAGATAGTTGATATCCAATGCCGGGCGGGCCTTATCCCCTTCGTTGGGATCGATGAAGATATTATCTTCAAAGCGGAAAAAGTCTGCATTACCGGCCATACCGACGATGATGGGGGCGGTATTGTTGCCGGGATGGGCGTTATAGAAACTATTGTTCTTAAACAGATAGTTATAAGGAACGTCATCGCTACCGGAGAGGCCGCCGCACCAGTCCCACATCGGCATAAAGAAGTTTACACCGTTGGTTACCGGCTCACCGGCGTAGCCTTCGGCACCGGAATCCTTGGCGATGGGGTCTGAGCCGCCATACATCTGCAGACCGTCTTCATTCCAGAAGTGGCAGTTCTGAATGCGGAAATCCGCGCCCTGCCAGGGAATGGTGGTGGCAACGTTGAAGAAGCCGCACTTATTGTTGGTATAGTTGACGCCGTTGGCATAGATACCGTAGATATGGCCGTTATAGAAACCGGCGTTATTCTGGTTGGTGATATAGAGGTTGGAAAGATAGAGATACTTATTATAAGTAACCTTCACGTCACGCATGTTACCGCCGATGGCCGTACCGTTACCGCGGTGATCGGAGCAATATGCGTTATCGAAGATACAGTTCTGAACATAGACCTTATGGCCCATGGTGGAGCCGCGGGTATAGGATTCCTCGGAAATGAAGGAACCGTTACCCTGGAACAAGAGACCGTCGAAAACGAACTCGGGCAGGCCGGTACTATCGCATTCGATCTTAACCAAGCTACCGTCTTTGAGGGTTTCGTTTTTGCTCCAAAGGCGGGTCTCATGGCCGGTATAATCCTCATAGGTCTTGGTATCGGCATCATATTTGGGAATATAGCGGCCGCCTTCGGTATTCAGCTTCCACTCTTTGGTGGGATCCGCATCCGGCACATTGGGGTTGATACCGGCCATCGCACCCAAGACGATGATGCTCTGGCGGGGAGCCAGACCAACGGTATAGCTGCCGGCAGGCAAAATCACAATGGGAACCGCGATACCATCCGAACTGCCGCGGGTGATCGCCTTGGCAAAGGAGGGAAGGTGGCGCTTACTATTATATTTTTCGGTAACAGTCTGCATCCGGAACTCGAAGGTAACGGTGGCAGGCTCTTCACCCTCTGCAAACTCCCATTCGGGGTTTACAATATAGACACCCTTATTATCCTGATAGTCCGGACCGACCAGTTCATCATAGCTGATGCCCTGATAATAGTCCTGAACAGTGGAAACCTCATCATATTCATACTGGGCGAAGGCCATGATGGATGTCATGGAGACCAGCATCAATACGGTAAGGACCATGCTCAACAACCGTGTTGAAAACTTTCTCATATCTTTGTCCTCCCTTAGAACAGATATTTATAGATACTAAAATTATAGCAAAGCCTTGTCAATTTAGACATAACCTTATGTTGTTATTTTCACACTATATGTTGCATATGTCTAAATTTACAATTATTCGTTTTCTTCCGTTTCCTCGGCTTGCTCCTCTTCCTCGCGGGCAGCACCCGCGATATCGATCACCTTCACGCCCTCGCTGAGTTTAACAACTCTTACGCCCTGGGTGGAGCGGCTGAGGGAAGAAATTTCCTCGATCTTGGTGCGCATGATGATGCCGCCGCTGGTAACCAGCAGGAGATCCTCGCCCTCTTCCGCCATGCGGATGGCGGCGATCTTGCCGGTCTTTTCGGTGATATTATAATTGGAGATGCCCTTACCGCCGCGGTTTTGCAGGCGGTATTCCTCGGTGGGGGTGCGCTTACCGTAGCCGTTTTCGGTGATGGTGAGCAACTGAGCACCCTCCCGCTCTAAGCACATACCGATCAGATAATCTTCATCCTCCAGCTTGATGCCCCGAACACCGCGGGTAACGCGGCCCATGGAGCGAACGTCCTCCTCGGCGAACCGAATGGCCTTGCCCTCATGGGAGGCCAGGATCAGATTATCCTCGCCGGTGGTGAGGTGAACGGTGATCAGATCATCCCCCTCATCCAGCAAAATGGCGATAACACCGCTCTTGCGGATGTTGGAATAATCGGCAAGGGGGGTCTTTTTGACCGTACCGTTGCGGGTGGCCATCACCAGATAGCCCTCTTGATCAAAATTCTCCACGCGGATCATGGCGTTGACTTTCTCACCGCTCATCAAAGGCAGGAGGTTGACCACGTTGGTTCCCTTAGCCACGCGGGAACTTTCGGGCACTTCATAACCCTTCAGCTTATAAACACGGCCCAAGGTGGTGAAGAAGAGAATCGTATCATGGGTAGAGGCGGCAAAGAGGCTCTTGACCACGTCGGTTTCTTTGGTCTTCATGCCAGTGATGCCGCGGCCGCCACGATGCTGCGCCTTATAGGTATCGGTGAGCTGGCGCTTGATATAGCCCGCCTCGGTCATGGTGAAGATGCAATCCTCAACAGGGATCAGATCCTCATCCTCCAGCCCGATCTCGCCATGGCCGATCTCGGTGCGGCGGGCATCGCCGAACTTGCGGGCGATCTCCGAAAGGTCGGTCTTGAGGATATCCACAACCCGATAGTCGTTGGCCAGAATATCTTTCAGATCGGCGATCTTTGCGGTGATCTCCTTAAATTCATTTTCTAATTTTTCCCGCTCCAGACCGGAAAGCTGGCCGAGGCGCATCTCAACAATGGCCTGGGCCTGGATCTCATCCAGCTCAAAGCGGTTCATCAACTGCTCCTTGGCATCGGCAATATGCTTACTGCCGCGGATGATGGAGATAACTTCATCGATATGGTCGATGGCCTTTAAAAGGCCTTCCAAAATATGGGCGCGGGCCTCCGCCTTTTTGATCTCAAAGGCGGTGCGGCGGCGGATGACATCCTTTTGATGGAGGACGTATTGCTCCAGCATCTGCTTGAGGTTTAAGATCTTGGGCTCGCCGTTGACCAGCGCCAGCATGATCACCGAGCAGGTGGCCTGCATTTCGGTATATTTATAAAGCTGGTTCAGAATAACCTGGGGGTTGGCTTCCTTTTTCAGCTCCACAACGAACCGCAGACCGTCTTTATCCGTTTCGTCGCGGATATCGGAGATGCCTTCGATGCGGCCGGTTTTGACCTCATCGGCGATCTTTTCGATCAGCGCCGCTTTTCTTACCATATAGGGGATTTCGGTAACCACGATCTTAAACCGATCGTCCCGCCATTCCTCGATCTCGGCGCGGGCGCGAACATAGATCTTGCCGCGGCCGGTGCGGTAAGCGTTGCGGATGCCGGTGCGGCCCATGATGATGGCGCCGGTGGGGAAATCGGGGCCCTGAATGATCTCGCAGAGCTCATCGATCTCGATTTCGGGATTATCCAAGAGAGCGATGGTTCCGTCCACCACCTCATTGAGGTTATGGGGCGGAATATCCGTTGCCATACCGACCGCAATTCCGGTACTGCCGTTGACCAGCAGGTTGGGGAAGCGGGCGGGCAGAGCGCGGGGCTCTTTTCTTGTTTCATCGAAGTTGGGATCCCAATCAATGGTATCCTTTTCGATATCCTTGAGCATCTCATTGGAGATCTTGCTCATTCTGGCCTCGGTATAACGATAGGCGGCGGCAGGGTCGCCGTCGATGGAACCGAAGTTGCCGTGGCCATCTACCAGGGGATAACGCAGGGAGAAGGGCTGGGCCAGGCGGACCAGCGCATCATAAACCGAGGCATCGCCATGGGGATGGTACCGACCAAGCACGTCACCGACGCAGGTGGCGGACTTGCGGAAGGGTTTATCGCTGGTGAGATTATCCTCATACATGGCGTAGAGGATGCGGCGGTGGACCGGCTTCAGGCCGTCCCGCACGTCGGGAAGCGCGCGCCCGACAATGACCGACATGGAATAATCGATATACGCTTCCTTCATTTCTTTTTCCAGATCAACGGGAACGATGACCTGATTTTCATAACTGGATGTATCAAACTGATCGTATTTAGCCATTTATCAACGCACCTCCTTTAAACATCCAGATTGGTAACATATTTCGCGTTTTCTTCAATAAACGCGCGGCGGGGCTCTACCTTCTCGCCCATCAAAATAGAGAAGGTCTCATCGGCGGCAATCGCATCGCCGATGGTAAATTGCTTTAAGGTTCGGGTGGCGGGATCCATGGTGGTGGCCCAAAGCTCGGTGGCATCCATCTCACCAAGACCCTTATTACGGCTGATCTCTACCTTACCCTTGCCGTCCTCGCCCCGCAGCTCGGCGGAGATCGCATCCCGCTCGGCATCGGAATAGGCATAGCGGGTCTCCTTGCCCTTGACCAGCTTATAGAGCGGAGGAACAGCGGTATAAACATACCCGCCCTCCACCAAGGGGCGCATAAAGCGGAAGAAGAAGGTCAGCAGGAGGGTGCGGATATGGGCACCGTCCACATCGGCATCGGCCATGATGATAACCTTGCCGTAGCGCAGCTTTTCGATATCGAAATCGGCGCCGATATTGGTGCCCAGCGCGGCGATGACCGGCTGGAGCTTATCATTATTATAAACCTTATCCAGGCGGGATTTTTCAACGTTGAGCATCTTGCCCCAAAGGGAGAGGATGGCCTGGAAACGGCGGTCGCGGCCTTCCTTGGCGGAACCGCCCGCCGAATCACCCTCAACGATATAGATCTCGGTATATTTGCTATCCTTGCTCTGGCAATCCGCCAGCTTACCGGGCAGGGTCATGGAGGTGGAAAGGGCGCTCTTGCGGGCGTGCTCCCGCGCCTTTCTGGCCGCCTCTCTGGCCTGAGAGGCGGAAACGGCCTTGCTGATGATGGTTTTGGCGGTCTTGGGATTTTCCTCAAAGAACTCCATCAGCTTATCCGAAACAATGGAGCTGACCAGCCCCTGCACCTCGGAATTGCCCAGCTTGGTTTTGGTCTGGCCCTCAAATTGGGCCTCCTCCACCTTCACGCTGATGATAACGGTCAAACCCTCGCGGACATCATCGCTGGAAAGATTATTATCCTTTTCCTTTAAATAGTTATACTTACGGGCATAGTTATTGATGACGCGGGTGAGGGCGCTCTTAAAGCCCGATTCATGGGTACCGCCCTCGGTGGTATTGATATCGTTGGCAAAGGAGATGAGGGTTTCATCATAGCGGGTGGTATACTGCATGGCGATCTCCGCCATGGAGGTATTCTTCATGCCGCTGACATAGATGATCTCCTCATGGAGGGCTTCTTTATTCTTATTGAGGTAGGTAACAAACTCCTTGATACCGCCCTCGTAGCACATCGTCTTGCTCTTTTTCTCTTCGCCCCGCAGGTCTTCAAAAATGATCTTCAGGCCTGCGTTAAGGAAAGCCTGCTCGCGGAGTCGCTTTAATAGAACATCATATTCATATTCTAAGGTCTCGAAGATCTGATCGTCGGCCAGAAAGCGGACCTTGGTGCCCTTTTCGGTCGTTTCCCCGATCTTTTTCAAAGAGGAGCCGGACTTGCCCCGCTCATACCGCTGGGAATAGACAAACTGACCGTCCCGAACCTCCACCTCCAGCCATTCGGAAAGGGCGTTCACAACCGACGCACCAACGCCGTGCAAGCCGCCGGAGACCTTATATCCGCCGCCGCCGAACTTACCGCCTGCGTGCAAAACGGTGAAAACGACCTCAACGGTGGGGATGCCCATCTTGGGATGGATGCCGACAGGGATGCCGCGGCCGTTATCCTCCACTTCGATGATATTGCCGGGCAGGATGGATACCCGAATGGTATCGCAATAGCCTGCCAACGCTTCGTCGATGGAGTTATCGACGATCTCATATACCAAATGGTGCAATCCGCGGATGGAGGTGCTGCCGATATACATACCGGGGCGCTTCCGAACCGCCTCCAGGCCTTCCAACACCTGAATCGAGGATTCGTCATATTGGTTGGTTACTTTTTGCTGGTCCATTTTTTTCTACTCCTTAAATGTAAGAAATTTTTTGAATGTAGTTGCAACGTTTGAGTAAGGTCTGCGCAGAAATTTGAGAGATATAGATAACGGAATCTCCGCCCGATTGGCAAACAATGAAGGATTTAGGAAGGTCGGCGGTAACGTAGACTACCTTCCCCTCCCGCTCCTTGGCGGCCAAGAACATGCGGCTCCGCTTGGAAACGGTGGCTTTATCCAGATCGAAGATGCCGATAATATCGCTTTTTCGAATGAGCACTTCCTGCCCTAAGTGGAGATACATTCTTTATTCTCCTTTTCGCGGATTCGATGGATCTTTCCTTCTTTAATAAAGAAGATCCGATCCCCTTTTTTGCGGATCTTGCCCAGCTCGCAGGTGGAAAGAACGGTCTGCCGCCCTTCCATCCGCTTGAAGATGAACTTTTGCCTTTTCCCATCCAGCTCGGATAAAATATCATCCAGGAGAAGAACAGGCTCAGTTCCTTCTTTGGCGGTGATACATTCGGCCTCCGCCAGCTTCATCGCCAGCACCGCCGAGCGGATCTGCCCTTGGGAGGCAAAGAACTTCATGCTCTTGCCCGAAAGGAGGATCAAAATATCGTCCTTATGCACCCCGCTGATGGTCTGCCCCATGGAAATATCCTGCTGCCGCATCTTCCATAGGCGTTCGCGGATCAGCCTGCGGTATTCCTCTTCCGAGGCAGCCTCTTTAGTGAATTGATTCAGGTAGATCAATTTCAGTTTTTCGGTCCCGCCGGAAATTTCGCTGTAAAAGCCTTTGGCATATTCCGAAAGGGTCTCAATATATTCCCGCCGCGCCCTTGCAATATAAGCGCCGGCCTCCGAGAGCTTTTCGTCCCAGATCTCCAGCATATCTGCCAAAGAGGGGTCGGTCTGGCATTGGCGCAAAAGGGCGTTACGGTTTTTGATGATCTTTTGATAGTTGAGCAGTTGGTCGGTATATTTCAGATCCAGAGAGCAAAGAGCCATATCCAAAAAGCTCCTCCGTTTATGAGGGCCTTCCTTAATGAGATTCAAATGGTCGGGGGTAAAGATCACCGAATGGAAGCAGCCCAAAAGATCCCTGAGGCGGTTGACCACCAATCCGTTATACCGAAATTCCTTGGGCTTATTGCGGGCAAAGAGGATCTGCAGCTGCTCCTCCCGCCCATCGATCCCGAAGGTGAGGGTGATGGAGGCGCGCTCCGCTCCAAAGCGGATCAACTGCTCTTCTTTTAAAACCCGATAGCTTTTCAGGCAGGAGCAAAAATAGATGGCTTCAATGCAGTTGGTCTTGCCTTGGGCGTTATGCCCCGCTAAAATATTGATGCCCTCTTCAAAGGAGAAGGTCTCCTGCTCGAAATTTCTGAAATTTTCTAATGTCAGCGAAAGGATCCTCATCGAACAATGAGATATTCCGATCCGTCGAAGGCAAAGCGGTCGCCTTCATAGAGCTTTTTGCCCTTTTGAAGGCAGATCTCTCCATTGACCGCAACATCCCCGCTCAGGATCATCATTTTGGCCATTCCGCCCGTTTCTGCCTCGCCCGAAAGCTTCATGGCATCGCAAAGGCGGATATATTCATCATAAATCAAAAGTTTATTCATTCTTTTTATTCCTTCATCCGCAACGGAAGAACCAGGAAGAGATAATCATCCTTATCCTTGGCCTTCAAAATGATGGGGGCGAGATTGCTCTGCAATTCGATGACGATCTCCTCATCATCGCAGGCAGCCAGAGCGGCCAGCATGTATTTATAATTGAAGCCGATCACCATCTTCTCCGAGAAGGTGGAGGTCATAACGGTATCGTTGAACTTACCGATATTGGATGCGGTGGTGATCTCGATGCGGTCGAAATCAAAATCGCAGCGAATGGGGCTGATGATGGTGGAATTGGCCATCAGCGCCGCCCGCTCGATCACCTGGGCAAACTCCCGTACATTGACTTCAACGCGGAACTTATAGTCCTTCGGCAAGGCGGCCTTATAATCCAAAAATTCCCCTTCCAGCAGGCGGGAGACCAATTTTACGTTTCCGAAACGGAAGGCAACGAAATTCTTGCTGTTGCTGATCTCTAAGGTATCCTCCTCGCTATCGGGCAGGATCTTGACCATTTCATTGAGTGCTCTGGAAGGAATGACCACCTTATTGAAATTGCCGTTGACCTGGCAGAAGGGCACCTTGCGAATGGCCAGGCGGAAATTATCCACCGCCACCGCGCTGACGTTGCCCGCCTCTTTATTCAGCTCAAAAAGAACGCCGGTGAGGATGGGCTTTAAGTCGGTGATGGAAACGGCAAAGATGGTCTGCCGCACCATGGTCTTAAAATCGGAATAGGTGAGAACGATCCCGTCTTCGCTCATAACGTCGGGCAGTTCGGGGAAGTTTTCGGTATCCATACCGGTGATGGTGAAATGGGAGTTGCCGCCCTCGATGGTGGTAAGGTGGGTCTTATCATCGATCTCCACCGTTACCGGGCAGGAGGGAAGCTTGCGGATGATCTCGCCGAAAAGCTTGGAAGAGAGGATCACACTTCCCCGCTCGGTATCCCGCGCCTCCATTTCATAGGAGATGGAAACGCTCAGGTCATAAGCGCTGAAATGAACGGTATCCTCTTCATAGATCTCTATTAAAATACCCTCTAATGCGGGAATGGTGGATTTTGCGCTGGCGGCCTTGGATACGGTATTGATGGCTTCATTCAGCGCATTGCGATCACAAGTAAATTTCATGCGTCAAATCCTTTCTTTTCTCTTATTTATTGTAGTAGTTGTTGTAGTACTGTTGATAACTGTTGAAGGGGCTAAATTTCGCAATCTTATGCGGAAAATCGCCTTTTTACTGCCTGTTTATAACCTTTTTTTCATCCACAATTCATCAACAGGATTATGTAAACTGTTTATAACCTTGTGGAAACTGTTAAAAAGAAGCTGTTGAAAACTGCATAATTCTGTCAGTAGGTTTTGCGGATATTTTCGGTCAGCTCGGCGATGGTTTTGGCAAAGTTGGGGTCTTTTTGAATGTTATCTTCCACCCGCTTGATGGAATGGAGGACAGTGGTATGATTCTTGCCGCCCATGGCGTTGCCGATCTCGGGCAGAGAAAGGTTGGTCAGCTCCCGAATGAGATACATCGCCATCTGGCGGGGCTTGACAATGGGCGCATCCCGCTTATCCCCCTTAAGCTGGTCTACCGAAACGTTATGGTAGCGGGCAACATGGTCGATGATGGCATCGGGGGTAATGGCGGAGCTTTCATTTTCTTTAATAACCGCCTCCATGGCATCCTTTGCCAGGGCGATGGTGGGTTTCTGGCCGGAAAGGGAATTGAAGGCTTTGAGCTTCTTAACGGTCCCTTCCAGCTCCCGCACGTTGGATTTGATCTTGGTGGCGATCAGCTCGGCAACATCATCGGGAATCTGCAGGTTATAGAGCTGGGCCTTACTTTTGATAATGGCCACTCTTGTTTCATATTCGGGGGGTTGGATATCCGCGATCAGCCCCCAGGAGAAGCGGGATTGCAGCCGCTCTTCCAAAACGGCGATCTCCTTGGGCGGACGGTCGCTGGTGAGGATGATCTGGCGGTTATTTTCATAAAGAGCGTCGAAGGTATGGAAGAATTCTTCCTGCACTGCCGATTTACCGCTGATGAACTGAACATCGTCGACCATCAGAATGTCGGCCGTGCGGTATTTATTTTTAAACTGACGCTGAGTTTTATATTGGATCGCTTCGATCAGTTCGCTGGTGAATTCATCACCCTTCACATACATAACGATGGCCTCGGGATTGCGCTCCTTGACCTTATTGGCAATGGCGTGGATCAGATGGGTCTTGCCCAGGCCGCTATGGCCGTAAAGAAAGAAGGGATTATAGCTATGGGCGGGGTTATTGGCGATCGCCAGCGCCGCCGCATGGGCAAATTCATTTTCCTTGCCGATAACGAAATTTTCAAAGGTGAGGCTCTCCTGGGCGTTGAAGGGATGGATCTCCTCCGCCAGCAGGTTGGGGATGGCCTGAACCATTTCGTCGTTCTTCTTATGGGCGATCTCCCGAAAGCGAGGGGGTACCTCCTCCTCGGTCATAACATTGATATATACTTTAAAGCCCATCACCTCGGTAATGGCCGATTCGATCTCCCGCCGGTATTTTTGATCGATGATGCTTTTTTGGAAGAGGGTGGATACGCAGAAAAATGCGGTATCATTTTCCATCTTCATGGGCGTCATCAGCTTGATCCAGCTTTCGAAAGAGGTGTGGTTGAGTTCATTTTCCAATATCTGAAGCGTTCTATCCCAAACGTCTGTAAACGATTGCATCGCGAAATTTCCTCCTTGAAGCGATAAACTGTGCATAACTTATCTAAAAATTTAGAAAGTTATACACATATATCTTAACATAATCCTTTATTAATTGCAATATATTTATTTATATTTTTATTTTATACTATAAATATAGTTTCTTAATTTAATATAGGACCGCGGCAAAAAATGAGTTATTGACAAGTGGAAATTTCCAATATATAATAGGGTTTTAAGAAGTATTTGGAGGGACAAACATGAAAAATACAGAAAAGACTATGGAACAGATCGTTACCCTTTGCAAAAACAGAGGGTTTGTTTATGCCGGCAGCGAGATCTACGGCGGCCTGGCAAACTCTTGGGACTACGGCCCCTTGGGTGTTGAATTTAAAAATAACGTGAAGAAAGCCTGGTGGCAGAAGTTCGTTCAGGAATCTCCCTATAACGTGGGCCTGGATTCCGCCATCATTATGAACCCCGAAACCTGGGTAACCAGCGGGCACGTGGGCGGCTTTTCCGATCCCTTGATGGATTGCAAGGATTGCCATGCCCGCCATCGCGCCGATAAGCTGATCGAGGATTTCGGCGGCCATGCCGAGGGGATGACCTTCGAGCAGATGCAGGAATATATCAAAGAAAATAACATCGAGTGCCCCGATTGCGGCAGCAAGAATTTTACCGACATCCGCAAGTTCAACCTGATGTTTAAAACCTTCATCGGCGTTACCGAGGATGCCAAAAATGAGGTGTATCTCCGCCCCGAGACTGCCCAGGGTATCTTTGTCAACTACGCCAATATCCAGCGTACAACCCGCAAAAAACTGCCTTTCGGCGTATGCCAGATCGGTAAGTCCTTCCGCAATGAGATCACTCCGGGCAATTTCGTCTTCCGTACCCGGGAATTTGAGCAGATGGAATGCGAATTCTTCTGCAAGCCCGATACCGACCTGGATTGGTTCTATTATTGGAAAGATTATTGCAAGAACTGGCTGATCTCCCTCGGCATGAAGGACGAAAATATGCGCCTGCGCGATCATGAGAAGGAAGAGCTTTCCTTCTATTCCAAGGCGACCACCGATATCGAGTTCCTTTTCCCCTTCGGCTGGGGCGAGCTTTGGGGCATCGCCGATCGTACCAACTATGACTTGGGCCGCCATCAGGAGGCCTCCGGCAAGAGCCTGGAATATTTCGATCCCGAAACCAACGAGCATTATGTTCCCTATGTTGTGGAGCCCTCGCTGGGTGCCGACCGTGTGGCGCTGGCATTCCTCTGCGAAGCCTACGACGAAGAGATTCTGGACGCAGAAAAGAACGATAAGAGAACCGTTCTCCGCCTCCATCCCGCTTTGGCCCCCGTTAAGGCGGCCATCCTCCCCCTTTCCAAGAAGCTTTCCGAGGCCGCGATGGAAAAGGTTTATGCACCCCTTTGCAAGGAATTCAACGTGGAATTTGATGACGCCGGTTCCATCGGTAAGCGGTATCGCCGCCAGGATGAGATCGGTACTCCCTTCTCCATCTGCTACGACTTTGAATCGGAAGAGGACGGTTGCGTAACCATCCGTTACCGCGATTCCATGGAGCAGGATCGGGTGAAAATCGAGGATCTGATCGAGATTATCCGCAAAAGCTTGAAATTTTAAAACATTTTAGTTGACAAATTATGTTGACTTATATATAATATAATTTGCTCAAAAAATGAAGATGTATCGAATGCGGGTTTTCCCGTTACAGAGATAAAAGGAGGTTTAGTAAAATGGTTCGGACTTATCAGCCTAAGAAACGGCAGAGAAGCAAGGTGCACGGCTTCAGAAAGAGAATGCTGACCGCAAACGGCCGCAAGGTATTGGCCAGAAGAAGAGCAAAGGGCAGAAAAAGATTAACTCACTAATAATAAGGGCCGCAAAGAACTTTGCGGCCTTTTTATTTCAAAGAGAGTAAAGGGAATGAAGATCGAAAGCGTTAAGGAAAATGTAAATTTCAAACGAGCCTACCATCAGGGCAAAAGCGTGGTCTATAAAGAACTGGTGCTTTATTGGCGGAAAAATAAGCCGGGGGTTACCCGCCTGGGGCTGACCGTCAGCAAAAAGCTGGGCAATTCCCCCAAGCGCAACCGCATCCGCCGTATCATCCGCGCCGCAATGCAGGCTCAGCAATCGATTTTGCCGCAGGGCTATGATATCATCGTTGTTGCCCGCGCAAGATGCCTGCAATTGAAAAGTACCGATATCGAGCGTATTATTAAGGAGACTTTTTCGGCTTGAGCATCCTGAAAAGCATCCGCAAGCTCTTTATTTTGCCCATCCGCGCTTATCAGAAATGGATCTCTCCCCACCTTCCTGCTACTTGCAAATTTTATCCCACCTGCTCCGCATACGCCTGCACGGCGATTTTGCGCTTCGGCATATTGATTGGCGGAGGTTTGGCCTTATGGCGTATTTTGCGCTGTAATCCCTGGTCGATGGGTGGCTATGATCCGGTGCCGGATCAATTGTTTAAAAGGAGAAAATAATGGATATCTGGAGTTATTTAATTGTCCCCTTTGCTTGGATCATGCAGCTTTGCATGAAATTGTTCAATAACTATGCTCTGGCTCTGCTGGGCTATGCGTTGATCACCAAGCTGGTGCTGTTCCCGCTCTCCATGCGGCAGCAGAAAAACTCCCTGAATATGGTGCGCCTGCGCCCCTATCAGGATGCTTTGAAGAAAAAATACGGCAATAATCAGGAAAAATATAATATGGAGCTGCAAAAGCTCTATCAGCGGGAAGGGTATAACCCCATGAGCAGCTGCCTGCCCCTGCTGATCCAGTTGCCGCTGATCTTTTTGGTGTACTCTATTGTGCGCCATCCCATTACCTATGTTTATTACGGTGAGTTTTTCACCTCGAATACCGCTCAGCGGGTCTACGACCTGGCCCTTAAGGCCCAGAATCTGCCCCAGGCGGTGCAGAAGGTGGTAGATACCATTACCGCCGATCCCGGGAAACTCAGCCAGATCAGCAACTATGAGTTGCAGATCTATAACGCTTCCTCGGAAATTTCCATCGCCGGCGATAAGCTTTTCGGCTTGATCGATCTTTCCGGCACCCCCAGCCAGGATGTTTGGAGCTGGATGCTGCTGATCCCCATTCTGGCAGGTCTTACCGGCTATCTGGCCTCCTGGATCTCCCAAAAATTTAACGCGCTGACGCAGGATCCTGCTCAGCAGAATGGTTGTTCCGGCAAAATGATGATCTATATGATGCCCTTAATGACCGTTTATTTCTGCTTCACCTTCAACTGTGCGTTGGGTTGGTACTGGATCATCGGTAATATTTTGGGTGTTGCCCAGAGCTTCATCCTGCATAAGATGTATGATCCCAATAAGGTGCTGGCCGAGGTAGAAGCCAAGATGGCCCGTGAAAAAGAGCAAAAGAAAGAAAAGCGCAGTGCCGCCGCCGCCAAAAAGGCTGCCGCCATCGCCGCTTCCAAGAACAAGAAAAAGAAATAAGAGGAAAAAATCAATGGCAATCAAAGAACTGTTTTTTGAAGGTAAAACCATCGAGGCCGCGGTCGAGCTTGCCGCCGCCGAACTGAATGAAGATAAAGATCTTTTAAGCTATACCGTTGAAGAGACCCCCACCAAGGGTATCTTCGGCATCGGTGCCACCCCCGCCAAGATCAAGGTGGAGATCGAGGTCGCCGAGGAAGAGATCAAAGTAGAAACCAAGCCCGAACCCAAGGCCGCGCCCAAGATTCCTGCTTGGGAGCCCGAAAAACTTTCCGGCGGGAAAAATAAAAAGAACGCCGAAAAGAAGGGCGAGAAAAAGACCGAAAAGAAGGTCGAAAAGAAGCCTGCCGCTCCCCTCTTCCCCGAGGTGGAGAAAAAGCCGGTCGACGATGAAAATTCCAAAAAGATCATCGCCTTCATGGAAGGCCTCTTGGTCCATATCGGCGCCGAAGAAGAAAGCGCTGTCAAGGTGGAACTGGGTGAGGACGATCACTATTATGTGGAAGTCAGCGGCGCCAAGATGGGCGTGCTGATCGGCCGCCGCGGCGAAACGTTGGATGCTGCCCAGTATCTTTGCGGGCTGGTTATCAATAAGGGCCGCAGCGGGGATAAGATGCGGGTTACCCTCGATACCGAAAACTATCGCGCAAAGCGCATCCGCACCCTCCAATCCCTGGCCGAAAAGAATGCCGAAAAGGCCATCAAGTATAAGAGAAATATCACCATGGAGCCCATGAGCCCCTATGAGCGCCGCATCATCCACGCCGCCCTCACCGGCAGAGAAAACATCTCTACCTTCTCGGTAGGATCGGAGCCCAAGCGCAGAGTCGTCGTAAGCTACAAAAAATAAACCGTTGAAATGGGCGATCTTTCCGTTTTTCCTCATTCGTCGTATCGACATACGACTTCATTCGGATAAAACGAAAATCTCATCCCATTTGAACGGTTTAAACAAGAACTGAAATCAACGAACGAAAAAGAGTCCAATTCATTTGGACTCTTTTTTATGTCTTCTTCCAATCCAAATAAATAGTGTTAGTACAATTAAATTGTACTCCAAACAACGAAATGGGCGACCAACCCAAATGAATTGGTACAGTACAATTAAATTGTACTCCAAACAGCAAAAGAGGTGCCCGACCCAAATGAATTGGTACAGTACAATTAAATTGTACTCCAAATAACGAATGGTTGTCCGAACCAAATGAATTGGTACAGTACAATTAAATTGTACTTTTCTGCATCGGATTTTTCAGTACAATTGAATTGTATTCCCATCGCGGAGATTTCTTTTTTGCAAAGGAATTGGATATAGACAATTTATTATTTAATATGCTATAATAAAATTTTGTAGGGGCCGCCGTCCATGGTGCCACTTTTTTTGATGGTTAAAGCAAAGCGGGTGGCCAAGGATGTCCACCCCTACAAAAAGGGTATGGTGTTTCAACACGAATGAATTGTGTTGAAACGAAGGCTACCAACACAAATGAATTTTGTTTGTAGGGGGCGATGCCCTCATCGCCCCGTTGCTCTTGTTCCCAACACAAATGATTTGTGTTAGAACGAAAGACACCGACCCAAATGAATTGTGTCAGTACAATTAAATTGCACTCCAAACAACGGAACGATTATTCGTATCAAATGAATTGGTATAGTAGTGCCCAACATCGACGCTCATCGATGCATCCAATTACACCAACATCGATATTCATCAATGTATTATCGATGTTCAAGCTGGAATAAAATATCAACATACAATTCAATTGTACACCAAAGAACCAAATGGATCGGTACAGAACAATTCATTTGTACTGCGCGCAAGGGGATATTGCCGCGCATATGAATTGGATATAGACAATTTATGATGGAATATGCTATAATTAAATTTTGTAGGGGCCGACGTCCTCGGCGGCCCGCATTTCGGAACAAAATTTACGATAAAAGGACTTTATTTTAAATGTCGGATATTATTTGCGCGATTGCAACTGCCCCCGCCACAGCGGCGTTGGGCATCATAAGGATCAGCGGCGAAGGGGTTTTGGAACTTCTTTTGCCCCTGCTCCAAAAAAAGAACGGCGCTCCCGCGGAGCTTAGCCACGCGAAGGCAACCCTTTGCCGCATCCAAAGCGATGGGGAGATTTATGATGAGGCGATGGTTACCTTTTTCAAAGGTGCTCGTTCCTTTACAGGCGAGGATACCATCGAGATCTCATGCCATGGCGGTCTTTACGTTCTCCAGAGCGTGATGGAGCTTTTGCTCCGCAAGGGCTGCCGCATGGCCGAGCCGGGGGAATTTTCCAAGCGGGCCTTTTTAAACGGTAAGCTGGATCTGATCCGCGCCCAGGCGGTGATCGATCTGATCGAGGCCACCTCCCGCGCCGAGCAGAAAAACGCCCTTTCCCAATTGGAGGGTCATCTTTCCCGCCGCATCACCGCCCTTTACGAGCGGTTGGTGGAGCTCAATACCGCCCTTTTGGCCTATGTGGATTTCCCCGAGGAGGTGGACGCCCCCGAGGAGGATACCTTAGAAGAATTGCGCGCTATCGATAAGGAGCTTTCCGCCCTCTTGGCGGGGAGCAATCAGGGGCGGCTGATCAAAGAAGGGTTGCAGATCGCCATTGTTGGTGCGCCCAATGTTGGTAAAAGTACCCTGATGAACCGCCTGCTGGGCTACGACCGAAGCATCGTTTCTTCCATCCCCGGCACCACCCGCGATACCGTTACCGAAGGGTGCCGCTTAGGGGACCTCAAATGTCATATCGCCGATACCGCAGGCATCCGTACCACCGCCGATCCCATCGAGCAGCAGGGCATCGACATTGCCCGCCGCCGCGCCGAAGAGGCAAGCGTGGTCTTTGCGGTTTTCGACGGTTCCCGCCCTCTCAACGAAGAGGATCAGGCGCTGGCCGAAGAGTTTGGCAATGAGCGCAATTTGGCCATCATCAATAAGGCCGATTTGCCTCAAATGGCCAACAAAGAGTATATTCAAAGCAAATTTATACACGTTGTAGAGATTTCTGCCCAAAATGGTGAAGGATGCGCGGTGCTGGATCAATGGGTACGGGAGCAGTTTTCCCCCGCCGATCAAAGCGCCGAAGGGATGCTGACCTCCCTTTCCCAAGCCCAGCGTTTGCTGGCGGGTCAGCAGGCGGTCCGCCGCGCCATCGATGGATTAGAGGCGGGCTTTACCCCCGATTTGGCATCCCTCGACATTACCGAAGCGGCAAGTGCCGTTGGAGAGGTAACGGGGCAAACGGTTACGGAAAAAATGATCGACAATATTTTTTCCCGCTTCTGCGTAGGGAAATAAGACTTGCCTCCCTCTGACGAGGGAGGTGGCAAAACCGAAGGTTTTGACGAAGGGAGAGATCGACTACCCCTCAGTCTGCTTCGCATCCAGCTCCCCTGACAAGGGGAGCCGAGAAGGAGTAAATCTTATTAAAAATAGGATGATAAACAATGAAAAATTACTTTGTGGATAACTTAGATATTGCCGTCATCGGCGCGGGTCATGCCGGCATTGAGGCAGGGCTGGCCGCGGCGCGCCTTGGTTGCAAGGTGGGCATTTTCACCATCTGCCTGGATGCGGTGGGCAATATGCCCTGCAATCCCTCCATCGGCGGAACGGCCAAGGGCCACCTTGTTTGCGAGATCGATGCCCCGGGCGGCGAGATGGGCAAGGCGGCGGATGCCACCTTCCTCCAAAGCCGTATGCTCAATCTGGGCAAAGGGCCTGCCGTTCATTCCCTGCGGGTGCAGAGCGATCGGCGGGGCTATACTCAATATATGAAGCACGCTCTGGAGCGGCAGGAAAATCTGATGCTGATCCAGGCGGAGATCGTGGATATCAAGATGGAAGAGGGCAAGATCTGCTCGGTGGTTACCCATCTGGGGGCGGAATACGGCGCAAAGGCGGTGATCCTTGCCACCGGTACCTATCTCAAGGGCGAGATCATCATCGGCAAGAGCCAGCTCCCCGGCGGGCCGGACGGGATGTTCCCTGCCAACGCCTTGAGCGCACGCCTTGAAGAGATGGGCGTGCCCCTGCGCCGCTTTAAGACCGGCACCCCTGCGCGGGTCAACCGCCGCAGCCTGGATTTTTCCAAAATGGCGGTGCAGGAGGGCGACGAAGAGATCATCCCCTTCTCTTTTGAAAATGAATATATCGGCGAAAACACCGAGGTCTGCTGGCTGACCGCCACCAACGAGGAGACCCATCAGATCATTCGGGACAACATCCATCTATCCCCCATCTACAGCGGGCAGATCAAGGGGGTTGGCCCCCGCTACTGCCCCAGCATCGAGGATAAGATCATGCGGTTTAAGGAAAAAACCGCCCATCAACTGTTTGTGGAGCCCTGCGGCAAGGATACGGAAGAGATGTATCTCCAGGGGCTATCCTCCTCCCTGCCTGAATTTGTTCAGCGGGAGTTTATCCATTCCATCAAGGGCTTGGAAAAGGCGGAGATCATGCGGGTGGCCTATGCCATTCAATATGATTGCGTCGACCCCCAGGCCCTCTACCCCACTCTGGAATTTAAAAACATCGAAGGGCTCTACGGCGCGGGGCAGTTCAACGGCTCCTCGGGCTATGAAGAGGCGGCCGCCCAGGGCTTGGTGGCGGGCATCAACGCCGCCCGCAAGCTGCAGGGCAAGGAGGCGGTGGTCTTTGATCGGGCCAATTCCTATATCGGCACCCTTATCGATGATCTGGTAACCAAAGGAACCCCCGAGCCCTACCGCATGATGACCAGCCGCAGCGAATACCGCCTTCTGCTTCGCCAGGATAACGCCGATCTGCGCCTCACCCCCATCGGCTATGAGATCGGGCTGATCAGCGAGGAGCGGTATCAAAAATTCCAAGCCAAAAAGCAAAACAT
>JAZODI010000090.1:0-1723 GCA_045596965.1 Eubacteriales bacterium
CTTTCGGAGGAAGACGACGGCAAGATCTATGAAGAATTCAAGCGGGTGATCGCCAAGAAGGAAACCATCGGTGCGCGGGAGCTGGAGGCCATTATCGCCTCTTCCGCCATGCAGGTGCCTTCCACCTTCCATGTTGTCAACTATGTTGTAAACAGCGGTAATATCATCACCGCCACCGCCAACCTCACCTTGGAAAAGAATGGAGAACAGCTCCACGGCGTTTCCACCGGCGACGGTCCTATCGATGCCGCCTTCCATGCCATCGAGCAGATCGTTGGCCACCATTATGAGCTGGATGATTTCCAGGTCCATGCGGTAACCAAGGGCCGCGAGGCGGTGGGCTCTGCCCTGATCCGTCTGCGGGCCAACGGAAAGCTTTATTCCGGCAACGGTGTTTCCACCGACATTATCGGGGCCTGCATCCGCGCATACGTCAACGCGCTGAATAAAATCGTTTACGAGGGTTAATTATTATGAAATTAGCTTTTTCCACTAAAAACGTTCCCGCCGAAAGTTATATCCGCCTTTGCAACCTCACCGCGGAATACGGACTGGACGGCTTTGAGATCTTCGATCCCTTGGCCGAGCGGGAAAACCATCAAGACAGTATTTTGAACCTGACCATGACCTCGGGGGCAAAGCGCAAGCTGATCAACCGCCATATCGGCGTTTCGGTGGTTTCCTTCCCTGAGGAGGTTACCGCCGCCACCGATCCCGAGGCCATCGAAAAATGCGTCAGCCTGGCCGCCCGCGCAGGGGCGGTGGGCGCGGTGATCCGCATCGGGGAGATCGAAGGCGAGCAGCTCAAGGCGCTCTGCACCCCTGCCATCCGAAAGGCGGAGGAGCGGGGCGTGATGCTGATGATCGAAACGGCGGGCCAATGCGCCGAAACCGATAAAGCCTTAGAGATCATCGGCCTTTTCGGCTCCGCCAATATCGGTGCCTGCTGGAACATCCGCGAGACCTATTTCACCGCCCGCGAGGATGCAGATACCACCATCCGCAATCTGGGCGCATATATCAACTATGCCCGCATCGGCGACCGCAAGGGCGATAAAGATGTTTTGCTGGGCGAGGGCGACCTGCCGGTTGCCGAATTTATGAACGCCCTGCGCTCCCTCAACTATGAGGGGTATCTCGCCTGCGATTGGAACGTGGAGATCACCGATCCCGATATCGTTCTGACCCATTTTGTCAGTTTTATTTCGGGTAAACTTCCCACTGCCGAAAAACCGCGGGAGATCTTCTATAATCGGGATAAGACCGGCACCTTCCCCTGGAAGAAATATGAAGTTTTGGATATCACCTTCTCCCAGGTTCTGGACGAAATGGTTGCCCGCTACCCCGACCAATACGCTTTCAAATACACCACTTTGGACTATACCCGCACCTACGCCCAATTCCGCGAGGATGTGGATAATGCGGCGGCGGCCTTGATCTCTTTAGGCGTCCGCCCCGGCCATCATGTTTCCATCTGGGCCACCAATATCCCCCAATGGTTCATTACCTTCTGGGCAACCGTTAAGATCGGTGCTGTTTTGGTAACGGTCAATACCGCCTATAAGATCCATGAAGCGGAATACCTTTTCCGCCAATCGGATACCCATACCCTTGTTATGGTGGATAGCAACCGGGATTCCGACTATAAGGCCATCATCGAAGAGCTCTGCCCCGAGCTGAAAAATACCAAGCCGGGCGAGCCTCTCTATTCCAAAAATCTGCC
>JAZODI010000091.1:0-4706 GCA_045596965.1 Eubacteriales bacterium
AGAATTTTTTGATGTTGCAACGGTCTTGTTGATCAAAACTTCTTTGCGATCCATATCGCAAGCGTGGGCAGAGGCTTTGGGGCACGTCTGCCGATGGGCGGACGATTACAAAAACTAAATATGCGGGCGTGGCGGAATTGGCAGACGTGCCAGATTTAGGATCTGGTGTCTTTCGACGTGCAGGTTCGACCCCTGTCGCCCGCACCATCAGCGAGCAGATTGATTTCTGCTCGCTTTTTTACTCATTTTTCTTCAATTTTTTGGCTGTATAGTCCGTTCGCTGATGCGGAAAACTATCCTTGAAAACCAAAGCAAGGAGGTGAAAACGCATGATCGACAACAAGAACAACCAGGAAAATCGCAACAAGCAGGAAAACCGCGATAATCGCAACAATCAGAACAACAAAAACAGTAAAAACAATCAGAATCGATAAGTATTTTTTAAGGGATGCCAATGGGCATCCCTTCATTTTTTCATTGACAAATTCAAAGCAAAAGGAGATAATGTAGTCAGTACTTATTATCCGCAGAAAGGATCAAAACATGAAGCTGAATTTTCGCATGGAATGGGGATACCATTTCCTTTATTCTAACCACCAATATCATAACGAAATGATCTGGGACGGCGCGCTCCGCATTGAAAATGGAGTAATACAAGAGGTTTACCAATTGGAATATCCCCGCCCCAATATGGATCTTCATTTTGGGCCCGGACTTTGCGCCAAGGAGACGCGGCTTGCAGCACCCCAATGGGAGAGCAAAACCTGCAATTGGATAGAAGGGATTCGCATCGTTGCCGAAGCAAGTGAAGATGCAATCTTTCATCTCAAAGCCGGAGAATATACCATCGATTTTTCCGCCGCTGATCTGCAAGAGAAAGGGCGGCTGACCTACCCCATCGGACCAAAATACCTCAACTGCGCCATTATTATCAATTTAACCGACTATCTTTGGTTCCGCCCCGCCCCCAAGGAAGAGGAGCAGGAGATTGCCATCAATGAGCTGGGCCTGCCTGTTTATCCCTGGGCGCGGATGAAGCTCGCCTGGCTTTCCCCCGATTCCGCCGCCGAATGGACCGATACGATTCCCCAAAAGGACGCCGATTATTGCGAGCAGCTGCTTCATTTCACCGCGATGGCGGTTCCCTTGGAATTTAGCGATGACGAAACCGAAAAGCAACTGATGGCTCACTATACATTGGGGCTTTATTGCGACGGTATTCTCTTAAAAGAATTCAACCGCTACTACCGCAACCATGATGCGGATATGCAGTTATTAGAAGACGATTGGGTGCGGTTTTCCGCCCCCGCTGGCAAGCATCAATTTCAGCTTCGCATCCTCTCATCCGAAGGGGTGATGGGATCAAAGAAAGTATTCTGCCCTGAAAACTCTTTAGGGCTCTGCCTTTTAAGGATCAAAACCTGCCGCTATACCCATGGGCAGCTTTCCATCCCCGATTGGGCGCTTAAAGGCGAAACCATCTTTGGTAAGGTTTTCGCCGCCAAGGAAGATACCCTTAAAATCAACGATCTTTCCCTTCCCTGCAAGATGGGCTGGAATGAATTTGAAATTTCCACCGACCAAGCAGGGATAACAGAATACCGTTGCGGGGAGCATACCGCCACCATCGAGATCTATGATATCCCCGAAGAAAAAATTCCTGTTCGGGTGGGCTACGATATGACAGTTATTCCCCACGACGATAACGGCTATCTCGATTGGCTTTTGGACTATACCGCCCGCACCCGCCTGGGCAACTACATTATGTTTCGTTCCTTCACCAAGCCAACCGCAACCGAAGCCGACTACCGCCGATGGGGCGCATTTTGCCGCAAGCATCATATTTACGCCTCCACCTGCCGCGATACCTATCAATCGGCGCTCTACGAGGAATTGGGCGAATTTTTGGTGGATCAGGGCAAGCATGAATATGCAGGCCGCACCTATTTAGGCAATCCCGAAGAAGCCTACCGTTCCGATTCGATGAAGGAGGCGGCGGAGCATTTTACCGCCTATATGAAAGAGGAGATCGACCGCACCCGCCAATATGCGCCCCGCGTTGCCTTTGGCGACCCTTCGGGCGCGGTAAAATATTCTTTTCTTGCAGGTGCCGATTCGGTTCGCGCCGAGACTCTCGCGGGTTATACCACGCCCCTTTTAAGCAGCGTTCGCGCCTCCGCCGAATCGCTGGGGCAAGGGGATTGGAGCGTGCACGTTGCCATCCAGCATAACCATCAGCTCTATCATGAAAACCATCTGGGAATGTATTTCTTGGGGCTGATGCAGCCTTGGATCATGGGTGCCAACGGCATCTATGAGGAGGATTCCCTCTTTGAGCTTTTCAAGGAAGAACGCCAATGCTGGGACGATTACCTCACCAAAGGCAAGCGGGATATGACCCGCAGTTTCTTTAAATTTGCAAAGCTTCACCCCCGCCAAGGCAAATGCGTCCGCAACATCGCCGCCTTAGAGGGGCGGTATGCCATCGCGCCCAACGGCGCTCTTTGCTTTGGATACCAAGACCATCATTGCAAGGTCTGGGGTGCCTTCGGCAAAGACCATCCCTCCTGGCATTTCGGCCAGCCGGAAAAGGGCAACCACCTTTTGGATGTTCTGATGCCCGGCTGCACCCTTCTGCCCCTTCATCAAAAGCCGGAGCAGCGCCGCTTTTTCTTCACCGGCGCGCCCTACGGCGATATCGATAAAACCCCCATCGAGGCACCCCTCGATTATCTGAACCAATATAAGCTGATCCTCAACCTCTGCTGGCATACCGCCACCGAGGAGGACACCGAGAAGCTGACCGCCTATGTTCAAAAAGGCGGCATGCTCCTCTCGGGCCTGCCCCAATTCAGCACCCATACCCATCGGGAATTCCTTGCCGATATGGAGGATCTTGCCCTCATCAACGATGGCGATCTTTCCGCCACCTGCGGCTTTAAGGTTTTGGGCAAGGGTGAAAAATTCAGCGGAAAATGGGAGAGCAACATCCCCTTGCCTTCCCCCACCCTTTCGGCTCTGCCCAATGAATCCCCCGAAGAGGACGGCGACCTCCATCTGGCAAAGATCGAGCTTTGCGGCGGCGAGGTGCTGGCATGGGATCAGCAAACCCACGCACCCCTGCTGATCCGCAATAAATGCGGAAAAGGGTATTTTTACACCTTTACATTTTGGGCCTATCCCGGCCATGAGCAGGCCCAAAGCTTTTCCGCCGCCTGGGTGGCAAAGCTTTCGGAAGAAGCCCAAGGCGCTATTCGCATCGAAGATGAATCCCGCGAAATCTTCTGGACCGTTTGGGAAGAGGACGGCGCCCAAAAGGTCTACCTGCTCAATACCGATTGGTCCGCCAAGGGCAACACCAAAGAAATCACCCTTTGGCACAAAGATCAATCCATCCCCCTCGCCATCACCGAGCGGGAACTGACCGTTGTTACCTTCGGCAAAGATGTAAAGGTTGAACACTTTACCATATAAAAAAGAGCCCCGATGGGGCTCTTTTTTATTATTCTAAGTTTAATGCGATCGCCAGCTCCGCGCCGATGCGCTTGGCCATGCGGTAAAAACCAAGATCGTTGGGGTGGGTGCGATCCACGGTGCAATCGTCCCAATTATCCCCTTCAAATAATTCCTCGCCGGGGATAAAGTAAACGTTCTCTCCCCTTGCCTTCGCCTCTTCATAAACCGAGCGGATAAAATCGCGGCGAGGTGTGCAGGCCTCGGGCTTGATCAGGATATCGGGCTTAGTAATAAATATAACAGGAAGATCGGGATGCTTTTCCCTTATAATGCGGTAGAAACCGGGCAGGGTTTTCTGCAGATGCTCCAAAGAGGGAGCGTTATGATCATAATCGCAAACAAAGGCCTCCATCGGCAGAGATGCGATATATTCCGCCAGCTCCGGCTCGCCCTTGGCGTTACCCGAAAAACCCAAATTGATATAATCCAAATTGAATTGGCGGGAGATCATCGCCTCATAGGCGGTACCCGGGCGGGATGCGCATCCTCCTTGGGTAATGGAAGAGCCATAAAAAACGACCGGCTTTTCATTGCGGTAAGGAACAGCGACCGGCTCCGCCTTTGCCTCCTTTTTCAGTCCGATATAAAACTCGAAAACCTGATCGTAGAGCGGCATATTGATGGTATAATCCGCCATTTGCCCATCCAACGGAAAGGAGAGCGTATATTCTTCAATCGTTTGAATGGGCGGGATAAAGGTATTAACATAATACTCCCGATCCTGCCCATCCAGACGGCGGTAAAGGTCAAATCCCGCCTTACAAGCTTTGGTCATATGCGCCGAGGGAGGTCCGCCGGGCGATTTGATAAAGAGGGCAATGAAAGTGGAATCGGTGCGGAAACGAACTCTTCCGCCCGCAGTTTTCACCTGACAATAAGTAATGCCATGGTTCATGGATCCGCCATCAAATTTTTCGCTGACCGACCAAGGCAGGCGCATATACTGCCCATGCTCTTCATTATAATAAACACCGCCATGCATCACCATGGGCGCTTTGCGGGGATCATACCATTCCATATCCGGTTCTTCAAGAGTTGTTTCGATCTTGAAATTCGGATCAATATCTTCTAAACGCATATCAAAAAAATTCCTTTACTCTTTTCTTGATTTCAGTATAACAATTTTTAATCAAAAGTCAACCAAATTTATTGACTTTTTTTGCGCTGTTTGCTACCCTAAAGGCGAACAA
>JAZODI010000092.1:0-1779 GCA_045596965.1 Eubacteriales bacterium
CTGCCTGACCCTATTGCTCTGCATGGTTTTGGTTTTGGGGAGCGTAACCTATGGTCGGTATCAATCGACGATGGAGAAGCCACTGACCTTTCAGGCCAAAACCTTGGCGCAAACCGGGTCCTATCGGATCACATCGGATAACGGTTGGCAACCATCCGGCGAGGGAATGGTTTTGGATTTCACCCTCTCGGGCGGCGAAAATGCCGAAGCGGGCCGCGCGGCCTGCCTGCGGCTGACCGCAACGGAAGGGCTGAACCCGAAGGTGGAAATCCACCTGACGGTGGACGGAAAGACCTATCAAGCAACGCCCCATGCCATTCAAGAGGGCGGTGCGTTATATGCCCAAATGGGCGGCGGCACCGAATTTCGGTTTGCTGATGGCGAGGGCGAATTGAATTGGCAGTTGAATGAAGCCAAAAGTATGCAGTTGACGGTGCAGGGAGCATCGGATCAGGCATTGCTGCGGTTGATCGTTTCGGAAAAATAAGGAGGATGCGCGTGGCGGATCTCAAAAGTAAAAAGATCCATATGGCAACCCTTGGGATGAGCCTATTGCTGATGCTGGGCATCGGGCTTGGTTCCATCGGGGTGGCTTCCGCGCGGTATCAAAAGAATGCCATGGCTTCGACCGTTTACGGGTCGATCCCTGCCGACCCTTCTACCTTAAGCGCGGCGGGGAGCACCTATGATTTCGGGTGCTGGACCTCGGGCGATGCCCTGGAATCGACCATTATTTTAGAAGGAGCGGCACCTTTGAAGGGAACCTTGCGGTTCTCCTTCGATGGGGTTACTGCCGAGAAAAAGGATATTGCCCTGCAGATCGGATCGGATTCGGCCAAGGAATATGCGGTGAATGAAGCGGACGGGCGGTTGGACCTGCCCTTTTCGCTGGTTCTTTCCGCCCAGAACCGCAGCGGCTCGGCCCATCTGGATGTGGAATGGATTCCCGCAGGGGCGGCGGAGGCAACGCTTTCGGCGCGGTATCTGATCACCTTGAATGCCGAAACCCTTTGCGCGGGCGCAGAGAACGCGCCGACCTTTGAGGATGCGGGCGGATTTTTAACCAACGATCTTTTGCACCTTCCCCTGAAAATGCCTGCGGGCGGGGAAGGAATTCTGCTGGCCCAAGGGGCCACCCTCAGCGGGAAATTTCCCGCAGGGATCTGCTATTACACCAAAGCCTATCCCCGGGGCGTTACATTGCTGAGAGATAGCGCTCTTTATCTGCCCCGCAATGAAAGCGGCGCGGAGGATCTGCTGATCCGCCGCAACGGAAAGGGCTCGGTGGAGGATGTTCAGTTCACCGCCGGAAGCTCCGATCAATATCAGGCAGCCACCACCCTGACTCCCAAGAAGGAGCAAGCATCGCTGACGGTATCGGGCGGAAAGGACCCCATCATTGATGGGCAAAAATCCCTGACCCTAACGATTTCGGAAGCCTCTTCCTTGAAGGATTCCGTCTGGAACGATGGAGCAACGAGCGGCGCACAGCTGAGCTGGGAGTTGCAAAAACTCTCGGATGGGAAATTTACTGAAATTGCGCAAAGCGCGCAACCCAAGATCACCGCCGAAGGCGGCAAATTGGAAATTTCCGTTCCCGGCGGCAAACAGCCGGCCGGAACGTATCAATTAATATTAAAGCAAACCTATAACGGTTACCCGATTCATGCATCAACGGTGCGATTTTTTGTCGACTATCGATGAGGAGGTCAAAATGAGAGAAACCCAACGTCAAATTGAAAAATATAAGGCCCAACTGCCTCATATGCGGGAGCGGGT
>JAZODI010000093.1:0-8319 GCA_045596965.1 Eubacteriales bacterium
GCGGGCAAAACCTGCTCCGCGCCGCCGCATTGATCGATCAAGGCCTGCAATTTGGCCTCTTCGCTTTTGGAGAGCCCTTGCTCCATGCAAAGGGATGAGAGCTCATGGCGGCTCTTTTGATGGATGCAGCCAAGGGCTTGGGCCTTGCCCTCATCCGAAAGTCCGCAAGCGGAAAGGATAGCCGCAACCAACCCCATATGGGAAAGATCCAAAACATAGCGGGAGCTGATCAGCTGCAGGCTCTTGGCGGCCAGCAGCACCACCTCGGCAATCTCGTAACTGCCCAGATCGCCGATGCATTCCAGGCCCGCCTGCATGATCTCTTTGAAGGTATGGGTGCCTTTAGCAACCCGATAAACGTTTTCGTTATAATATACCTTCTGCACCGCGCCGGGGCGGTCGACGGTATTTTTGATAATGGAAAGGGTAACGTCGGGCTTTAACGCCAGCAAACGCCCGGTATGGTCGGTGAAGGTGATGACCTCATCGGAGACCAAAAAATCCTTATTGCGGACATAAAGGTCATACTCTTCAAAACGGCTCATTTTATATTGGGTATAGCCATACCGCTGATAAAGGCTCCGCAAAGCGAAGATCGCCTGCTCATCGTTGCGAATGATTGAATCGTTCATCTTAAAGCTTCCCCTCTTCCTTCAGGCGGTCGATAACAATGCGATACCCCTCGTTGCCATAGTTGAGGCACTTATTTACGCGGCTGATGGTAGCAGAGGATGCGCCTGTTTCCTTGATAACATCTTTATAATTGCCCCCCGCCTCCAGGCGGCAGGCAACATCAAACCGCTGGGCGATCTCCTGCAGCTCCTTGATGGTGCAGGCATCCTCAAAAAAGCGGTAGCATTCCTCCACGCTCTTTAAGGATAATATCGCTTCAAACAAGCGGTCTTTTTCTTGATTTTGAAGTTTACTCATGAGCCTATCTCCGTTTCTTTAGGCAAAGCAGAATTGCTCCGCCCTTATCATATGCCCAATATTTTACCACGCTAAAGTGTCAAAGTCAACCTTTTTTTATAATATTATTAATTATTTAAAAAGGACCCGCTTCAGCGAGTCCTTTCTTGCTCTTCTAAGACTTTATAGGCTACTTTCCCGACGAGTGTTTTCGGCAAATCTTGGCGAAATTCGATCTCTCGGGGGCAGGCGTATTTTGCAATATAGGTCTTGCAATAATCCAGCAGTTCCTGCTTCAATTCTTCCGAAGGCTCCACGCCCTTTTTGGGAACGATAAAGGCCTTGACTCTATGCATCCGATAGGGGTCGGGCACGCCGATGACGCAGGTCATCTGCACCTTTTCATGGCCATCCAAAACATTCTCGATCTGAGAGGGGTAAACGTTATACCCGCTGGTTACAATGATCCGCTTGAGCCGCTGGCGGAAATAGATAAAGCCATCGGCATCCATCAGCCCCAGATCGCCGGTATGGAGCCAAAGCCGACCGTCGGCATGGGTACGCAGGGCTTCGGCTGTTTCCTCGGGATGGCCGAGATATTCTTTCATCACGCTGGGGCCGCAAAGGCAGATCTCCCCCTCTTCCCCATAGGGCACCTCTTGGGTGGTGCCCACCTTGCAGATGCAATAGTCCATATCGGGATAGGGCAGGCCGATGGAGCCCTCCCGCTCCTCTTGGTCGGGGGTGAGGCAGCTGGCGGTAACGCATTCGGTGGTGCCGTAGCCCTCCCGAATCCGAACCGTTGCTCCCCGCTCCGCCAAAAACCGATCCATCTTGCGCTTGAGCTCCACCGAAAGGCTATCGCCCCCCGAAAAGACGCCCAGCAGGCAGGAAAGATCCGCTTTATCCAGATAGTCGGTGCGGGTAAGGGCCTCATAAAGGGTGGGTACGCCCGCAATATAGTTGGGCTTTTCCTTTTTAATGAGATTGGCATAGTCTTTCACATTGAAGCGCGGCACCAAAATGGAGCTTGCCCCGCAGGCCAGGGCGGTATGCACGCAGACCCCCAGCCCAAACCCATGAAACATGGGCATGGCGGCCAAGATCCGTTTGCCCTCGATGGGGCGGGCGGCCATGGCGGCGGTCTGCAAGGCCAGAGCGTTGAAATTCAGATTAGAGAGCAGGATGCCCTTTTGAATGCCGGTAGTCCCGCCCGAAAAGAGGATCACCGCCCCTTCCTCCGCCGCCGTTTCGGCAGGCTGATAATCTGCCCCTTGGGCTAAGAAATCCCGCCATTGGATCAGATTTTCTTGGGCTTGCATTTTTGGAAATTTTCGCTTGATGGCGATGCGATAACCCCATTTTTTCAGGCCGCAAAGGGCATCATCGATATCGGTAACGATCAGGTGCTTCAGCGGGTATTCCGCCTGCACCTTTTGGATCTTATCATAAAATTGATGGATGGTTACCAGCGTTTGGCTTTTCGCCTCGGCAAGATAAAAGGCGATCTCCTTTTCCGCCGATAAAGGGTGGATCAGGCTGACCACCGCCCCCAACTGATTGAGGGCATAAAGGCAATAAACGGTTTGGGGAATGTTGGGCATACATAAGGTTACCCGATCCCCTTTGCAGATCCCGAGGCCCCAAAAGGCACGGGCGGCGGAGCAGATCCCTTGCTCCAAGGCGGCATAGGAGATGCTTTTGCCCATAAAAGAAAGGGCCTCCCCATCGGGGATTCGGCGGGCCGTTTGGAGCACTGCATCGCTCATGCTGCCGGCGGGATAGGATAGATGATGGGGTACGCTGCCGTAGTGCTTCAGCCAAGGTCTTTCCATGGGCATCCTCCTTTTTAAAAGATATTGTTATTTTATCATATTTTGCCCCGAATAGCAATCTTTAAAATAGATATAATATTCTTATGAAAAAAGACTTTTTAAATGCAATCACCAATATCGGCTTAGTCGTTGCGGGAACGCTGATCCTTTCCTTCGCCGTTGCGGTTTTTATCCTGCCCTATAACCTGGTGGTGGGCGGGATGTCGGGCCTGGCGCTGATCCTCCATCGGCTGATCCCTTCGGATTTTCTGACCTTGGATCTCTGGATCGCCCTGCTCACCTGGTCCCTCTTCTTTTTGGGGCTTCTTTTGCTTGGAAAGGATTTTGCCGGCAAGACCCTCATCGCAACGGTAATCTACCCCATCGGCGTTTCTCTTTTTTCCAAATTGGTTCGTCCCGATCTATGGGGTGGCTTTTTCCTGCTCCGCCCCGCCCAATCCGCCCTTCTCCCCGCCGCCCTTTTCGGCGGACTGCTGATGGGCGTGGGCTGCGCCCTCACCTTTCGGGGCGGCGGTTCCACCGGCGGGAGCGATATTATCGCCTTTACCCTCTGCAAATATTTTAAACGCCTGCGTTCCTCCCATGCTCTTTTTGCCATCGATGCCGTTACCATTCTGCTGGGCATGATGGTGCTGAAGGATTTTACCCTCTCCCTCTTGGGCATCCTCTCGGCCTTTTTGAGCGCCTTGGTGGTGGATAAGCTCTTTTTGGGCGCGTCCCGCGCCTTTATCGCCCAGATCGTTTCTAATCGACAGGAAACCATCAACCAAGCGGTCATTACCCGCCTTCGCCGCACCACCACCATCCTCCCCGCCAAGGGCGGTTATTCGGGGGAGGAAAAAACCATGCTCCAGATCTCCTTCACCCTGCGGGAATACGCCACCCTGCTGGCCATCCTGCGGGAAACCGATCCCCATGCCTTTATCACCATCCTCCGCGCCCATGAGATCAACGGCGAGGGCTGGACAAAATAGGGCTTTAAAAATCGCTTGAAACTTTCAAGCGATTTTTATATGCCCCCAAAAGGGTTGTATTCAGTCCTTGTTTTGCAGATTTTCGATATGCTTGCGGGGCGGGACCGCCATCCGCGTCTTAAAGACCTTGCTGAAATAGAGGGGATCGGCAAAGCCGCAAAGGGCGGAGATATCCTTTATGGAGGTAAACCCCTGCTCCATCAGCGCACAGGCCTGCTGGATGCGAACGGTGCGCAGATATTCGGCAACGCCAACCTTGAACTTCTCTTTAAAAACGGCGGAGATATATTTCTTATTATAATTAAGCGCCGCGCCGATCTGCTCCAAAGAGAGGTTGGGATCGGAAAAGTTTTCGTCGATATACTTTTTGATCAGCGATACCGCATCCCCCCGCGCCCGCTCGCTGCGCTCCTCGGCAAAAAGGGAATCCCCCAGCATGGAAAAGGCATAGAGCAAAATGCTCTCGCAAACTAAATCCGCCACCTCCACATTGGTATCGAGCGCCCGTTGGAACATCGGCTCCAGCATTTCAAAATCATGAAAAAGGCAGTTTTCACCGTTGATCTTCAGCTTATCGATAAAGAGGTTGGCCCGCTCCCCCAAAAAGCTGCTATACATATAGGTAAACCCTTCCCCGCTCTCGATGGCAAAGGGAACGGCAGGCTGGGTGAAAAAAAGATCGCCGGATTTGAGAGCAAAGGTGCGGCCGGGGGTATGGAGCTTGCCCTCCCCGGAGCAAACATAATGGATCTTATAGGATGCATTGTTCATCAGCCCCGCATAAATTTGGGGCTTTGTTTCAAAGACAACGTTGAGAATATGGATCGCCGGCGCGTCCTTACGCACCGGAACAAACCGACAAATGTTTTCAAATTCCATGGGCAAACCCTCCTTGCCCTCCCATCTTACTCCACACTTTGAAAAAGGTCAAGAGCAATCTTTCTAATATCCATAAAAATAGGGATTTTATCTATTGTTGCACCCTAATTCCTATGCTATACTGAAAATAGAAATCCCACCGAAAGGAAGAAAAATATTATGGCTAAAATCAAAATCGGCGTGCTGGGCGGCTACCGCGGCACCAGCATGATCAACTATTGCCGCATTGCGGAAAATGCAGAAGTAGTTGCCATCTGTGATAAATGGCCGGAGGCGCTGGAGCGCCAAAAGGCCAATAACGTTGGGATGGATATCGCCTACTACGATAATTTTGAAGATTTCATCAAGCATGATATGGACGCGGTTGTTTTGGCCAACTATGCCAACGAGCATGCCCCCTTTGCCATTCGCGCCATGAAGGAGGGCAAGCACGTTTTCTCCGAGGTTGTTCCCTGCCAGACCATGAAGGAGGCGGTGGAGCTGATCGAAGCCATCGAGGAAACCGGCATGACCTATGCCTACGGCGAGAACTATTGTTATATGCCCGCCCCCTATGAGATGAAGCGCCTTTATCAGGAGGGCAAATTGGGCGAGATCGAATATGCCGAGGGCGAATATGTTCATAACGGCGAGCCCATCTGGCCCTCCATCACCTATGGCGATCCCAACCATTGGCGCAACCATATGTATTCCTCCTTCTATTGCACCCACTCCCTGGGCCCCATCGTTCATATCACCGGCCTGCGGCCGGTTTCGGTGGTGGGCTTTGAAGGAGTCAACAACGAGCGCAGAATGCGGGTCGGCAGTAAGGGCGGCGAATACGCGGTGGAGATGGTAACCCTGGAAAACGGAGCCACCGTTAAGAGCCTCCACGGCGGCCTTTATAAGGATTCCGTCTGGTACAGCATCTATGGCAGCAAGGGCCGCGCCGAATCCGCCCGCGAGGATGCCTCCGAGCCCCGCCAATATGTCTCCCAGATCTATACCAATCTGGATGCCTATTCCGGCGAATACGCCGGCAACAATATTGAGCATTACTTCCCCAAAAAGGATTGGGACGAAAAAGCCGCCAAATTCGGCCATGGCGGCTCGGATTTCTATTGTATGCTCAACTTTGTTGAAAAACTCAAGGGGAATCCCGATGCGGATATCATCGACGTCTATGAGGCGATGGATATGTTCCTGCCGGGTATGTTTGCCTTCCGCTCCATTCTGAAGGGCGGCATCCCCATGGAGATCCCCAACCTGCGGGATCCCAAGGTGCGGGAACAATGGCGCAACGATACCGCCTGCACCGACCCCAAGGTGGCGGGCGATCAGCTCCTCCCCACCCGCAAGGACGGCACCCCCGAGATCCCCATGGAAATCTATCAGCGGGTGGAGAAAATGTTCTTGGAAGAAAAGGATAAGAAGAATTCCTATACCAATCGGGCATTTACGCAAGGGAATCGCAAAGACTTCGACCGATGAGGGAAAACGAATTAAATCGGCGATCTTTCCGCTTTTCCTCATTCGACGTATCGACATACGCGCGTCGAAAGAAATGTCAACCGCTCCAATTTCCCCTTCAGGGAAATAATCCGCTATTGATATTTCTTTCTCCTTATCCCCACAAAACACACGTTTTTGCGGGGACCCCAAAAAAGAAAACGAAAATCTCATCCGATTAAATTCGTTTTAGAACACAAACTTAAAGCCCTGCAACACAATTCATTTGTGTTGCAGGGCCTTTTATTTGTTTTTCTCTTGCTGAATCAGTACAATTTAATTGTACTTTGTTATTTTAGGTGTTTACATAATGTGCTCTTAATGATATAATTTATTTAGGAAGATTCTCACCCATTGCCTCGGAAAGGAGTGCCGAACTTATGAAAAAAACAGTTGCTTGCTTGATCGTTATATTGCTGTTGCTCTCAGGTTGCGCGTGCTCCAATGAAGAAACATCGATGCCTACGCTGAACCAAAGCAATCAAACAAAGATCAACGATACCGATTCAAGCCAAGAAAATGCTTCGGTTTCAACGGAGAATGACCTCGACTCAAATGAGGGTTCTACCCCTGCCTCCAAGGATGAACCTGTAAAAAGCGAAGCCGAATCGGATAAAACAAAGGAGCAACCCACCTCCTCCGAAAAAACCGAATCCATCGACTCTCATCCGCTGACACCCTCTTTGAAAACCGAGCGCACCCTCCCTCAATTCGGCGACCGCTTTGAGGATTTTGATGCCATCAAAGAGGCCATCAATCTGGAAGACCATATTATTTTTCGCGGCAAGAAGATCGGCGAAGAGCAATCCTATGAAATCGGCGAATATACCTATTTCCCCATTCAGCTAAAGGTTATTGAACCGCTCTATGGAAACGTGAAACGCGAGGAAACCATTGTTTTGCACGAAAAAGTTAAGTTTGAGATCAACGATGATGTCATCTTAGGAGCGCTGGAATGTGATCGAGTAAAAGATAATACCGATTATATTTTTATCTTGGAAAAAAAGACCGATGCGGCAAAAGGGGGAGTCTACTATGTTAATACAAGCGGAGACCACAGCTTGAGCAGTTTTGCCGATAAGGCCATGCTTGCCGAAAAGGTAAAGATGGGCACGGCAACGCAGATCCAACGGTTCCGCTATAGCGTTTTAACTGCGTATGAATCCAAGGATCTTCGCTTAGATCTGCAGGCAGAAGCGGCAAAACTGATGGGTAATCTGAGCGAAGATGCCTCTTCGGAAGAGATCCTCAATGCACTCCCCGAAAAGCAACGCGACCTCTTCCGCAAAATGATCGCCCAATACGGCACAAAATAAAATACTAAGAAAGCCCTGCAACACAAACCATTTGTGTTGCAGGGCTTTTTCTTTACTGAATCAATACAATTAAATTGTACTGATGTACTCAACACAAATGAATTGTGTTGCAGAACCTTCTATTTCATCTTTCTTTGCTGAATTGGTACAATTAAATTGTACTCTTGCGGCTCGGTTTGAGGCTTTCAGCCCATTTTTATGTGCTCGACCCTCTTCCTCGCCTGTTCGATGAATTTAAATTATTTAACAAATACCCTCTGAATGCAATCTCAAAAAATAAAACTGACGTAGCCATTCAGGCTGTTCTTCTATGGTTTCATATAGTTTGATAAGTGTTCTTTTCCCAATTCGTCTGTCTAAAACGGCAAACATACGAACCAACGGATTTACAGAACAAATGCTGTCTTGAATATCCTGATTGCGATATTCATCCAACGCATCACAAAACTCATCGTCCGTATATTCCGAACGTTGTTTCATCGGATATTCTTCTAACAACTTCCAAAAATCTTCCCAATACTTTCTAACACCACTGGAAGTTGACTCTTGTTTATACCCATTGTCAATAAAGTATGTGTTTACCGTCTCATAGGAAAATCGTTTTACTTGTACACCGTCAATGCACACCTCAAAAATATGACACCCATCCATTTTAACATAAGATGTACAACCGTAACGAAGTCTACCTTGAAGAGCGGGGGCGAGCATTTCTTGCTCAAGATACTTTCTCATTCCACTCCAAGAGCCAAGAATTTTTCCCATGCAATACCACCTCGTCAAATTCACTTTTATCGGTTAGTTGTATTATAGCATAATTAAAGTGATTATCAAAGAGTGTTTTTAAAAAACGATCCCTTTAGAGTACGACTCATAAGATGGTTTATTTTTGATGTTGCAACCCCCCTTCTCATAAAACCG
>JAZODI010000094.1:0-12434 GCA_045596965.1 Eubacteriales bacterium
AAAGTACTTTCAAACCCTATAGTCGGTGTTGATTATGAGTTGGTCCCACCCGTTCCCATTCCGAACACGGTAGTTAAGCAACTTCATGCGGACAATACTTGGCTGGTGACGGCCCGGGAAGATACGTAATGCCGACATAAAAAACGGCTCTGCTATTTGCAGGGCCGTTTTTTTATCCAAGTCGAAGACTTGGTATATCATCAATGCGCAATGCGCATTGTATATCATCTGCGCCACGCGCAGTATATCATCACGCGCCAGCGTGCATACTCCCAATCTTCGACTTGATGAGATACAAGCCTAAAGGCTTGATGATATACCGCCTTACGGCGGACGATATGCAATGCTTCGCATTGATAAAGAAGACTTGGTATATCATCACGCTTTAGCGTGTATCGTCCTCAATCTTCGGATTGATTCCATACCGCCTTGGCGGATTAAATGGAAAGCAGGTTGTTTTTTTACAACCTGCTTTTTCGATATTCCAAGGGAGATAAACCGATATGCTTTTTGAAGATGCGGGAAAAATACAAGGAATCATCATAGCCGACTGAATTGGAGATTTCAAAAATGGAGGCGTTGGTTTCTCTTAAAAGCTCCTTGGCTCGCGCCATACGTTTATTTAAGAGGTATTGCTTGGGCGGTATTCCTACCTTTTCTGAAAACATTCTGGAAAAATATGCCGCATTAAGGGATAGACGTTTTGCGATCTGTTCCACAGTGATGGGAGAAGAATAGTTATAGTCGATGATGTTGAGCGCGGTTTGGATGGGATCTTCCTTTGATTTGTTTGTTTTGGAATTTTGGATGAGCACAGAGAAAAATTCATAGATCAGGGCGGTTGCCGCATACTTCGCGGAGAGGCTGCGGTCTTTTGAAACGGTATAGACCTTCTCCATAATATTATAAAGGTCATGATATAGGGAAATATGCACAATTGGATTTTCGGGCGTAATCCCTAAGCGCTCTATCAGGCGATCGACCGCTTTTCCATAAAGTCCCAACCAACGGATACTCCAAGGCTCTAAGGCTTTATAATGGATGCGCTCATTGGGCAGCATCACCAGCAGGTCATGCTTGCCGAAGAGGGTCTCCTGATCGCCATATAAAACCGCTTTTCCGCTATCCACAAGGACAAACAAATAATGGGTACGAATCTCCGGCCCATAGATATGGTTGGGCGTTTCCACCCGTTTTCCGCAGTAATACATCCCTAAATCTTCGTTGCTATATAATTCGGTTAAAATCTCCTTCATGTAATCACCCTATGTGATTATAGCGCAGAAAGTAAAAAAAGTCCATATAGTTGTAAAATAATCGTATGGGTCATTTGCCGTTTCGGCGGTATAATGGGGAAGGGTGATACAATGCAAATACTAATGATTTTAGGTCTATGCCTGCTGGCAACCGTCAAGATAACGATTCAAGGGCGGTTCGCCAAGGCAAGAACAAAAAGTACATACGACGCTATTTTCTTTAATGCGCTGATCTTTTTCTTTGCCGCCTTGATTTTTGGTAAAGACCTTCTTTCCTTAAATGGGGCGGTGGCTCTCTTTGGCGCAGGGTTTGGCGTACTGACCGTTCTTTTTCAGTTGAGCTATATCAAAGCAATGGCTTGCGGGAATGTTTCTCTTTCGGTGCTGATCGTCAATCTTAGCATGATTCTTCCGGTTATACTTTCGGTGGTTTGCTATGGGGAATCTCTTTCTGCGATGCGATTCTTGGGGCTTTGCCTGACAGTGCTTGCCTTGATTTTGAGTGTGGACGGGAAGAACCGATCTCCCCAATTTAAAAAGTGGTTCTTCTTAAGTATTCTTGCCACCCTTTCTAACGCGGGGATTGCGGTCCTGCAAAAGAGCTTTTCCAAAACACCTTGGAGCGGGGAGGTCAAACCCTTTGTTGCTTTTGGGTATGTAGTGGCAACGATTTTATCGCTGCTTCTTTGCCTCTTTTTGAGGGAGCGAAATCGAGAAGGCGAGCGGAAATTTGATTGGAAACTGTTTTTGGGTGCTCTTTCTATCGGCGTAATTTTAGGCGTCTTTCAGGTGCTGAATACCAAAGCAATTGCAATGATTGAAGGTACGCTCTTTTTCCCTGCCTATAATGGCGGAACGCTGATTCTTTCATCCCTTTCCGGCCTTTTGATTTTGAGAGATCGATTGAACCGAAAGCAGTTTTTGGGGTTGGCGGTGGGTATAATTGCCATCATATTAATGAATTTATAAAAGGAGTGTAGAAAATGTACGATACTATTTTAACCGATTTTTCCAAGCAGGCATCCGATCGCAGCGATTCCGAACGGATCCAGCGGGCTATTGATGCCACCGAAAATGGCATCCTTTGCATCCCCAAGGGGGATTATTCCATTAAAACCCCGCTTTCGATCACCAACCGCTGTTCGCTGAAGATGCATCCTGCGGCGCGGTTGATCGCCGAGGAAGAGATGGATTTTATTCTGACCTATAACGCCAAGGGTGATTATCATAACCTGACTCTTTTCAATGAGGATGGGAGCGTTTATGATAATTTGGGCCTCTTTATCGAAGGCGGCGATCTGGAGGGCAACGGGAAGGCAAGTTGCCTGGCCATTACCAACGCCCATCATTTCACCCTTTCCAATCTCTCACTCCATAATGGAAAGGAATACGGGCTTTACGTGGGCGGCAAAAACGGCGGGCATATCTACGAGCTGGTTTGCAACAACGTTTACTGCAAATGTACCATGAAAGGGCTGGCGGGGAATGTTGGGATCTGGTCGGATAAGCATGATGCTCATTTCAATGATTGCTTTGTCATCGACTATACTGTTGGAATGCGGATGCTGGGCTCCGCCAACCGCATCAGCCGATGCCATCTTTGGGGCGGAACGGTCCCGCCGAAAAACTATAGCGTGAAGGAATGGTCGGAGATCTACGGTGAGCGCAAGCGCAAGTTGGCCAATGGCGTTTACGGCAAGGACGTTACTGAAACCTACGAAAACGAAGTGCCCGAAATGCTGGAAAATTCCATTGCCTTTGATCTGCAGGGAGCTTGCAATATTTTGGACGGCTGTTATGCCGATACTGCATCCATCGGCTTTAATGTCTATCGGGATACCCGCATCGTTGGGTGCGATTTCTTCAATAACAAGCTGATGGGGCTGAAAAAAGCAACCGTCATTAAGCACCATGGCGGGCGGTTGGACGTGGCCCTCTGCGCCTTCCGCGGCCCCGCGGGGACAGAGGTGCTCTATGAGGGAATCGAAAAAGACGTGGTCTGGACCTCCAATAAATCCACCGGCGGTGCGGGGATGGAGCTTCCTGCCTTTTTGCAGAAATAAATGGACCAAGGCGCAAGCCTTGGAGATAGACCAAATAAAAAGACCATCCGTTTGGATGGTCTTTTTATTAAATCTTAATGAGACAGGTTTGATAGAGGCCCAATTGAAAGGATATAGGCTGATCGGCAGGGAAGGTGGCGATGGGGGTTTCATCGGTCTCCTCGCTTAAAAGATAGAGGGTTGCGGTCTTGCCCGCAAGCTCGCCTTGGAGATTTAAGGTGATCTCCTTTTCGCCCTGCTCCAAATCGTTATCGAAATAGGTGCAGAGGATGGCGCTTGTATCTTTGCCAAAGGCGGCCGCGCCGTAAATTTCGGGGCAATCGGTCTCGAAGGGAGCGGCGGTGCCTAAGCGGTAAAGCTCATTAAACATCTTGATGGCATAATAGCCTTTGAGGGGGATCCAAGGGCGGTCGGTATCAAAAAGGGCACACATACTGCAAGGCCGCGCCTCATAAAACATCAGCATCGAAAGCTCGGTATATTGGCAGGCGCAGATGGTGCCCGCGAGAAAGGATGCGCCCTTCAGGCCCTTCCAGGCATCGATGGATGCTTTCCAATCATCGCCCGCCCAGCCCTGGACATAGTTCCATTCATCCAGGATCATCTCCCGCGGCCAAAGGCCTGCTTCTTCCAAAAGCTCCTTACCCATTTGGGCGGCACGCACCATCTCGGAAGGGGAGTGGGTATAATAATGATAGGAATAAAAATCCATGGGAAGATCCCGCTCTTTGACTGCCTTTAAGAAGGCAACGCGGGTTTCGGTGCGCTTGGCGCTATAGAAGGCGGGGCCGCCGATCTTGAGATGGGGAAATTCCTTTTTTAAGTGGGTGGCAACGGTGGCATAAAATTCGATAAATTCATCGTCGGTCCCCTGCCAGGTGGGGCTGGAACCATCGGCGTTGCGGCAATCGGGCTCGTTCCAGATCTCCCAATATTCCAGATCATAGGTAAAGCCATCCGCCCAGCCTTGGGTATAATGGCGGATGATCTGGGCGCAGATCCGCGCCCATTTGGCGAAATCCTTGGGGGGATAGGTGCCTACCTTATGGCGGTGCTCGATGGCGGCGCCCAGCCGAAAGAACATTTTGGTGCCTGCCCCAAAGGTGGTTTTAACGTATTGGTCGGTAGGGCCGAAAAGGTAGGAGGCAGGATCGGTTTCATCGGCATCAAAATTTTTAAAGATGCGGTGAACGTCAACGGTATGCTCTCCGCCGTAGCCGCCGTGATGGGAGGCGTCGTGGTTGCGGGCGTAGGGGATGCCCAGCTCCTTATAAAGCTCATAATTGGATGTTCCGCGGACGCTGGGGCCCAACGGTCCGTTGTTAACGGCGTGCATCGGCTTGATGGGACCATCTCCCTTGGTAAAATCGACTTTGATGTTGGCCATTGAAAAAACCTCCCAATTTATTCTAATTTAAGGTGACAAGAGTAATCCGAACCTTGTTTTAAAAAGGCGGATTTCTGCTCACCCTTTGTTAAAATACTCGCCAATGCGGCAGCATTGGCTGCGTTTTATGCCTCGATTGAACAAAAATCAGCTCTTTTTAAAATCTTCGACCTCGAAGTAAGGAGATTTCGAGGGATTTTTGCTCTATCTTTTATGCAGATCGGCTGCCGCCGATCAAATAAAAATAAGTGAAAAGCACCGAAATGTCCTGCTTTGAGGCAGGTTCGGATTACTCTTGTCACCTTAAGTATACGATAGATCAAAGTTTGTTTGCAAGGGTGAAATTACCGAAATTTTTTCGAAACCCCGCTTGATTCTTTACAGCAGACACAAGGGGCGGTATAATCTTTATGTTATCGCACAGATCGGAGGGTATCGGAATGAAAAGAGAATGGAAGATCAAGCCGAATTATACATGGGTGATCGTTGGGCTTTGCTTTTTGAGTGTCTTTGCAAGCCTGGGCTTTTGCAGCAGTAACCGTTCGGTTTATCTGACAGCGATCACCGAGGCGTTGAATATCCCCCGCGGTGCTTTCTCTTTGAACGATACCTTCCGATTTATCACTGTCACGGTGGTGAATCTGTTCTTTGGGCCGTTGGTGGCAAAGTTCGGCACCAAAAAACTAATGTGTGCAGGGTTTTCCTGCCTGATCGGATTTGCGCTGATCAATTCCTTTGCCTCGGAGCTTTATATGTTTTATCTGGGCGGGATCCTTTTGGGGCTGGGTCTTGCCTGGACCAATACCACCATGGTCAGCACCATCATCAACCGCCATTGCACCTCCCATAAGGGAACCATCACAGGCGCGGTGCTGGCCGCAAACGGCATCGGCGGCGCGATTGCCATGCAGATCATCAATCCCATCATCTTCGAGGAGGGCAATCCCTTCGGCTACCGCAACTCCTATCGGTTGGTGGCGGCGATTTTGGTGGTGGTTTTGCTGCTGTTTTTGTTCTTGTATCGGGAGAAAAAAGAGGAGAATGCGCCCATCGCCAAGAAAAAGCATAAGCTGCGGGGCGAAGGCTGGGATGGAATCGACTTCAAAGAGGTGGTGCGAAAGCCCTATTTCTATATTGCGCTGTTTTGCATGTTCCTAACAGGCACCACCCTGCAGGGCTTGGCGGGCATCGCCATCCCCCATATGTATGACGTGGGTCTGGATGCGGATTATGTTGCTCTGCTGATCAGCGTTGCCAGCCTGATGCTGACCGGCACCAAATTCTTGATGGGCTTTTTATTCGATCGGGTGGGCATTCGCAAGACTGCCAATATCAGCATGACCTGTGCCTTTGTTGCGATTTTTTGTTTGGTGTTTCTCTCTGATTCGCCGCTCGGGCAGATTTTGGCGGCGCTGCGCATCCCCTTTAATGCCTTGGCAATGCCCCTGGAAACGGTGATGCTCCCCTTATTTGCCGCAGAGTTTTTCGGAAATAAGTCCTTCGATAAGGTGGTGGGGATCTTTGTCTCCGCCAGCACCGCAGGAATGGCCATCGGTTCGCCTCTTTCCAATTCCTGCTTCGATCTTTTCGGAGATTATAAGGTGGCCTTTATCGTCTTTTCCGTCAGCATGGCGCTGGTCATCGGTTTGATGCAGTATGTCTTTGCCGCCGCCAAGCGGGAACGCAAAAAAATGGAAGCGAAATTGGAAACGGTTGAATAAAATAAATAAAACAGCCATCCCTTAAGGGATGGCTGTTTTATTTTATGTAGGTTTATTTCTCGTCTTTATAAATTTCTTTGAAATATTTATAGGTATCGACCTTAAGTTCGCCGCAAGCCGCTTCATCGCAAGCGATGATACCGTCGGGATGCATCTGCAGGGCGCTGATGGTCCAAGCATGGTCAACACCGCCTTCAACGCAATGACGAAGTGCGCGTGCCTTGTTGTGCCCGTTGATTAAGAGCATTACCTGCTTGGAATCACATACCGTGCCGACACCGACGGAAAGGGCAGTTTTGGGAACCTTGTTAACGTCGTTATTAAAGAAACGAGAATTAACAATCAGGGTATCTTGGGTCAAGGCGCGAACGCCGGTTCTGGATACCAAAGAAGTGAAGGGCTCGTTAAAAGCAATATGCCCGTCAACTCCGCTGCCGCCCATGAACAGGTCGATTCCGCCATAGGAAGCAATTTTATCTTCATAACGTTGGCATTCCGCTTCCAAATCCTCGGCCATACCATTCAAAATGTTGATGTTTTCCGCGGGGATATCAATGTGGTTGAAGAAGTTATCGTGCATAAAATACCAATAGCTTTGGTCGTGCTCTCTGGGCAGGCCAACATATTCATCCATATTGAAAGTAACTACATTTTTGAAGGTTACTTCGCCGGCCTTGTTCATTTTAATAAGCTCGCTGTAGACGCCAAGCGGAGAAGAACCGGTAGGCAAGCCCAGAACAAACGGGCGATCTTCCTTATGGGCGTTTATGGCATTTGCAATATGCTGCGCCGCCCACTTGCTCATTTCTTCGTAATTTTGTTTGATGATCAGTTTCATAATTAAAAGCTCCTATCAATTAGATCTTTATGTAGAATATTATAGCACCGTTACCAATCGTATGTCAATAAAATATGGATTGTAAATAAATCTTCTCCACGATTTTAATGTGCATCTTCCTCTTATTGATTAAACGGCTATTTTTTTGCTAAAATTATCTTGACAAACGAGTGTTCTATTGATATAATTTCTCTTGCTTGTTATGTACCTTTAGCTCAGTTGGTAGTCGCGGCTGCGAAGCGCTGCCCTTTGGCAGATGAAGCGAGCAGATGGCGGCTGCAGCAACAAGAAAAATATCGAGCATCAGCGAAGAATTTTTTGCTTGTTGCAAAGGTCTCGCCGATCAAGGCTTGGATATGATCCATCTAAAAGGCAAGGAAAAACTGAGCATATATAAATATGCACCTTTAGCTCAGTTGGTAGAGCAACTGACTCTTAATCAGTGGGTCCCGGGTTCGAGTCCCTGAAGGTGCACCAAATAAAAAGACCATCCAAACGGATGGTCTTTTTATTTGGTCACCTTTCCCGCCTTCGGCGGGACGGCCAAAAGCTTCGCTTCTCACTACTCGCGTTTTGGCTCGCAGGGACCCGTCGGCTAAGCAAGGTGCGCTTATGGCACCTTGCTTTTAACGCCGCCTACTGAAGGTGCACCAAAAAGAAACCACCCAATCGGGTGGTTTTTCTTTTTATAAATTGAAATCTGCGTAAGAATGAAGTATAATGATCGGGGAATGGAAAATGATGCAAGGAGCGTGTGTTATGAAAAAAGAGATCAAGGAGCTTGGCAATTTTGAATTTCTGATCCGCTACCCCAATGGGTATCAGGAGGGGGAGCGGTATCCTGTTATTATCATGCTCCATGGCGCGGGCGGCCGCGGCAGGGATATGGAGATGATCATTCGGGATAACCCCTATTTTAAGATTACCGAGGAGCAATATCCCGATTTCCCTTTTATTACTGTTGCGCCCCAATGCAATCAGAATAATTGGTTTGACCATTTTGAATCCTTACGGTTGCTGGTGCGGTGGGTTTATGAAAACTCCTTCACCGATATCGACCGCATCTACGGCATGGGCGTCAGCATGGGGGGCTACGGCATCTGGCAGTTGGCAATGAGCATGCCCAAATACTTTGCGGCCATTGTTCCCATCTGCGGGGGCGGGATGTATTGGAATGCGGCGCGGCTGGTGAACGTCCCTGCTTGGGCCCATCATGGGGAGATCGATCACGTTGTCGGGGTGCAGGAATCCATCAACATGGTGGAGGCGGTCAAAAAGCATGGGGGCGAGGCGATGCTTACCATCTATCCTGAGACCGACCATAATTCCTGGACGCCCACCTTCCAAAATCCCAAGGTTTTTGAATGGTTGCTCTCCAAAACCAATCAAAACAGCAAGGAATTAAAAGAAGCCTATATCGGGCAGGAGTTATTTGGCTAATGGATTGGATGGATTGGCTGATCCAAGGGATCGGCGTATTTGGCATCATTGCGTCGGTGATCGCCTTTCAATGCAAGAGGCATTATTGGATCTTATTCTGGCGGTCGGTCAGCGCGCTGATCTTCGTCGTGCAATATTATCTTTTGGGCGCCTATACCGGCGTGGCGATGGATCTTATCGGCGTTGGGCGGAATTTTCTCTTCGCCGAGCTGGTGCGAAGGGAGAAAAAGACCTGGCCTTGGATCTTGGTGTTTACCGTTGTTTTTGCGGTGGCGGGTGCCTTTACCTGGCAGGGCTGGATCAGCATTTTTATTATCGCGGCCAAGCTCATCTCCAACGCGGGCTACGGCAATAAGAATACGCTTATTCTGCGGTTGATGAGCCTTTTGACCAGCACCTTCTGGCTGATTTATAACGCTTATGTTTTGTCGCTGGCGGGGGTGGCCTGCGAGGGCTTTGCCATCCTCTCCATTTTGGTGGCCCTTTGGCGATTCCACCTTTGGCCCAAGTTTAGAAAAAAGGCCTATAATGAGTAGGATTTCCCATTAAGGAGGAAAAGAAAATGTTGAAATCTAAAAAAGCGTTAGTCATAACCGCAATCGGTTTGTCATTGACACTTATTGTTGGAATTTCGGCTGTGTTTATCTTCAAAAATGAAAATAAATATGATCGTTTGCGAGAGAAATATCCTATTATCAAAGAATCGGACTATTCTATAGATGATGCGGCGTTGGAATTCGAGGAGAGAGTTTCATGCGCCCCGAATATCGTGAAAATTGAAGTTATTGAGCAACTGCCCGATTGTACCGTGCGCGTGGAAGATTCGGCTGTGGGGATTTCTGCAGATATAGAGTTTTGCCAATTCAAAGTAAAATTACTTTCAAATATCACCGAAGAAAAAATCGTCACAGATAACGATGGAACGTTTGTAATTACCTTTGCGAAGGACCTGGAAGATTCTTATCCGAACTTAACAGATGATACAAATGCGATTTGTTCTGTTGAAGCGGCGGCGGGGGCCCATAGCGGTAAATATTTGTTCTTTGACAGAACCTTTTATTATACAGACGGCGATATGGCTTTGGCGGCTTATGAGGGCGATGACAGTCCGGCAAGAAAGATTTGCACGGAAAAGGAACTTCTGAATAAAATTAAAAAAATCAGAGCAAATAAATAATTAAAAGACAGGCAATCTCAAAAAATTGCCTGTCTTTCTTTTATTGAATGGAGTATGTCTTGCCGCGGTAAATGGTTTCGCTTCCGTCTTTATTAAAATAATTGGCGGGGTACGTTTTTTTGATGTTACTAAAGTAAGACGAGGTGTTGCTTATCATCGGAGGTTTTTCAAGAAAGAGGGTTCGATAGACCATATGAGCGCCTGCATACCCGCCCACCGCGGTGGGGGAGTTGCGGCCGTTGGGGAAGCATAAAGCATCGAAGGAACCCCCCGATGTTATTAAACTATGCACTTCCGACGACCAATCCAAAAGAGGGATATCGGGATGGATTTCGCGGGCTTCATCGATGAACCGCCAAGGCTCGCTATAGGTGGGGAAAAGCACCAGCTCGGTATTGCTTGCGGCGCAGCATTCTTTTAATAAGCCCAATGCCTTGGAACAATCGGCCAGCTCATAGAATCCGTTTACAAAAACATGGCTGTATTGCCCCTTGCGGATCGCCTCCTGGCAATATTGGAGGGAAGGAAAATCCTCCATCGATCCCTGCGGCAGATACTCAGAAACCGCAAAGAGCTCCTTTCCGCTTTGGTGGAACATATCGTTCAAATGCGTATGTACCTCGGCGAGTTGCGCATCGATTCCATTTAAAAATAAGATGGCCTTCGCGCCGTTGCTTTGGGAATAGGGGCGGATGGATTCCCCTTCGGTGATCAGTTGCGCGTTGCGCATCATATAGTTGCAGGCGGTTTTATCCAGCTCCGCATAGTTCATCCGCAGGAAGAAGTCAAAGGTCTGATCTTTGAATTTGGCGTTGAATTCCAGATGGTGGAAAAAGGTGTTATTTCCTTCGGTCTGATACCAAAAAACATCCTGATACACCATCAACCGCTCAATATCGGTCAAGGAGTAGCCATCAAAGGTCTTTTTTGGCTTTGGGAAGGCGGAGGAGGATAGGGCGGCGATTTCCTTGCCGTTGCGCTGAAAATGATAGGTCTGATCGGTCTTCTTCACCACTTCCCAATCCGAGGGGATGGCAAGCTGAAGGCAGAGTTCGGTGCCGGGGTTTTCAAAGCGAACAGTATTCCAATCGATGGATGAATTACTGCGGCAGGAGATGGATTTATAATCGGGAACGGTTTCGCTCGTATCGGTCGCAGGCGTGCTTTCCGCGGGCTTTTGCGTTTCTGCGGGCTTTTCGGTTGCAGGCTTCTTTTCCGATTCCTTTTCGGGTTGCTTTTCCGGCGTCTTTTCCGTTTCTTTTTGAGGCTTTTCTTTGGGGGAATCCTCTTCCGAAGGATAATAGATGGTCTCCTCTTGGGAGTCAACATAATCTCCTGCGAGGGCCTCTCCTTCCTCTAAAGTACCTGCGCCTGCGCAACCAAAAAGGCTTGCGGTGCAGGATAATATCAATAAATATGCAAGAATTTTTTTCATAAAATGGGTCCTCTGTTTTGCCAAAAGGTGGATCGCTTCCATTTCTATAGTAACATATGGGCGGGATGGGCGCAAGAATTATTTTATGGGCTTGTTTTTTGCGCATGAGATGGTATACTAAAGAAAAAAACAAGAGGTTCTTTATGATTATCGATTTTCATACCCATACATTTCCCGATAAGGTGGCGGCGGTTGCCATCCCTAAAATGCAGCAGGCCAGCCATTCCAAGGCCTTTACCGACGGAACGCTCGGCGGGCTGAAGGCTTCTATGGCCAAGGCGGGGATCGATGGATCGGTTTTGCTGCCGGTTGCCACCAATCCCTTGAAGGTTTCTTCCATCAATGATCTTTCCATCACCAAAAACGGCAAGGATGGGCTGATCTGGTTCGGTTGCATCCATCCCGATATGGAGGATTGGAAGGAAGAGCTTGCCCGCATTGCGGATGCGGGTTTAAAGGGCATCAAGATCCATCCCCAATATCAAGGGGTGGATATCGACGATATCCGCTATCTGCGGATTTTATCCCGGGCGGCGGAGCTGGGGCTTTTGGTCTTGACCCATGCGGGGGACGACATTGGTTTCCCCGGCGAGGTGCGGATCTCGCCCGAGATGGTGCTCTCGGCCTTAAAGCAGGTGGGGGATCTGCCGCTGATTTTGGCCCATATGGGCGGTTGGAAAAATTGGGAGCGGGTGGAGATGCTGGGTGAAACGAGCGTTTATCTCGATACCGCCTTTTCCCTGGGCACCATCACCCCCATCGACGGGCATTATGCCCCCGAGGAATTGCAGATGCTGAGCGAGGAGCGATTTTGCAACCTTATTCGCACCTTCGGGAGCGAGCGCATTTTATTCGGCAGCGATAGCCCCTGGACCGATCAGGGGGAGAGCCTTTCCGCCATCCGCCATCTGCCGCTGACCGATGCGGAAAAGGAAAATATCTTGGGGCAAAATGCCGCAAAACTATTAAAATTAGAAAAAAATTCCACCTGAAAAAGGGTGGAATTTTTGCTTTTGCGGGCAAAATAAAATTGCGCGTAGCGCTCGAAAGGAGAAATCATATGAAACGAGTAGTGATCTGGCTGATGGCAGTCATCATGCTGCTTTCGGCAACCGCC
>JAZODI010000095.1:0-4667 GCA_045596965.1 Eubacteriales bacterium
TATAATAGCCTTCGTATCAAAAAGGCAAAAATATTATATTAGGAGGAATGTGATTATGGTCACAAAAAGAACAAGATGGCTTTCTGCTTTTTCTGTTGTTCTGATGCTGGTCTCCATGCTCTCATGCATCTTTGTCGCTTCTGCGGCGGATGTTTCGGGCCTGGAAGCGTTGCTGAACAAAGCAAATAAGTATGAAGCCAAGAACTTCACTGATAGCGCAAACGAAGCTATCACTGGGTTCAAGGACAACATCAGCACCTTGCTCGGCATGTATGCCGAGGGTGGCGATGAAGCCTATAACGATCCTGAAGCAGGTTATGAAGTAATGCTTCCTGCCATGGAAGAGTATTTTGTCTCTGTGCAAGATGCTATTAAGGATCAACTGACTGCTGATGCTTCGCCGATCTATTCTGCGAAGGATCTCTATGAAGGCTTTACCACCCCTGGTGGTGAGACCTTCAAGAACTATGATATCGCTACCAAAGAAGATTGGTACGGCGTTATCGCTGATTCCGATAACTATTATGATTATGCGGCTACCGGCGATACCGAGTATACCACCTTCGAAGGCTATACCTTTAATTTCGTTGCCGATATCGACTTTAATAACGAGATGATGCGCCCCGCCGGCGCCAACCCCGTTGATCCCTTCAAGGGCAACATCAATGGTAATGGCCATACTTTGAGCAACCTGAACATCGCGTTCATGAAATATAATGCTCTGAAGTATGAAGTTGACGGCCAGCTTAAGTCCGTCGTCAGCGGCGCCAATACTGCCGGTGGCTTTATCAGCTATTCTCAGGGCATCACCGTTGAAAACATCATCTTCAGAAATGTTGTTATTCATGAGACCTATACTGCCGGTCTGAAAGACTCTCAGGGCAATACCATCACCACCGATTTCGGTTATGCCCAGGCCGGTTTGTTTGGTGTTCCCCATACTCATGCCGCAACCTTCAAGAACATCATTGCAGACGTTACCTTTGATGTTCCTGTCCATAAGTGCGCTTCCGGTTTTGTTGGCGGCTCCGGTAACGGTGCTTCCTTCAACATTTCCAATGTTTACTTTGATGTAGATTATCAAAATGTTATCTCCGGTAATGAATCCAACATCTGCTATGGTTTCTCTGGCCATAACGTTACCATGACCCTGAGCAACCTGATCCTTGCCCATACCGGGACCGGTACTCCTGCACTTGCAGGCGTTACCTATAAGCCCGAGCAGAACCCCGCCATGAAGAATATCTTCGGTGCAGGTGTTCCTGCCTTGGGTCGCCATACTCAGTCGAACGGCACTACCGACATGGTATCTGAATATGCAAAGTATGGCGCTTATGATGCTGAAACGGTTGCTGAAGCAATCTATCAGTTCAATCATGCCCAGGCCGGGCTGCTGGAAAATGAGCGTTGCTACTTCGACATGGATGCCGAAGGCAACGTTACCTTCGCAAGAGGTACCGGTAACGTTTATACCGCAACCATCACCGATGGCGAAGATGTTTCCACCCTCTATGTTCCCGCAGGCGCAACTGTTACCGTTCCCCTTGGTTTGGGCGGAAGCCTGGCCATCGAGGGCGTTGAGGTAAATGAAGGCGTCTTCACCATGCCCGCAGCTGATGTTGCCGGCGTAATTACCTATAGCGCTGAAGGCTTGCTGGCAACTGCTATGGCAGATGTAACTGCCCTGCGCAATAAGTATGCTCCTCTGGAGGCTGCTTATGTTACCGACCTGGCTCCCATCACCGCATGGATCGCCGAGGCCGATGCTGCTTTGGCAAATCCCGCAACCACCATCGACGCACTCAACGCTTTGATCGAGAGTGGTAACGCTCTTACCGTTACCGTCAAAACCGATGTTTTGATCCCCTATGCAAAGGCTGCTGCTTACGCTCCCTTTGCAACCATTACCACTTTTGCAATCACCGAGAAGGCAGACTGGGATGCTCTTATCGCTGCCAACTCCAATTTCTCCGGCATTACCTTTAAGGTAACCCAGGATGTTGATTTCGCAAACATTGAAATCGCTCCTGCTCCTTCCTTTGCAGGTACTCTGGATGGTCAGGGCAATGTATTTAAGAACCTGAACATCGTTTCTACCGGTGCTTGCGGTCTGTTCTCTCTCTTCACCGGCACCGTTAAGAACCTTGGCTTGACCGGTAAACTGACCTCCAATGGCAACAATATCGGTTCCTTCGGCGGCGGCACCTGCACCGGCTCCATCTCCAAGTGCTGGAGCTCCATGACCCTGGATGTAACCGGTTCCTCCGGCGACCAGATCGGTGGTCTGATCGGCCGCGGTGAAGGCGCTCTGGCTATGGATCAGTGCTACTTCATCGGTTCCGTTATCGGCAATCCTGCAAACGGCGCCGGCGGTTTGAACGGCTATATCGGTTCCGGCGTTGGCAAGATCACCAATTCCTTTGTTGCCGCTACCGGCGTTGAGGGTATTGGTCGTTCCCACTATAATGTATATTATAGTGACGCATTGGAGTCTTTGACTGCTACCTTTAAGGATCAGACCAAGAACTCTTATGCCGCAGGCACTTCTCCCTTCTATTTCCGTCATAATGCACCGCATTATCTGGCTGCATTGGAACTCTTGGCTGAGGAAAGTGCAGAATATGCAGCTTATGTTGCCAAGTATGGCCGCGCTGCTGATGCTTATGCCACCGGTGAGATCGCTTACCTGATCAATACCGGCGCAGCTGAGGAATTCACTGCGATCTATACCAACGATCCCATCAATGGCACCATCACCCATTCCGATGGTACCGATGCTACCAGAAAGGTAACCCTCTCCGGTACCATCAATAAGGATATCTACCTGCCCGCAGGTAAGACCTATGATTTGAGAAACATTGATCCTTCCGGCTCTTATACCATCGCTACTATGGATGCTGAGAGCTCTATTACCGACAATGTTTTGACCCTTGCAAACGAGGATATCACCATCAATAACGTAATTGATAGCGATTCCTTGCTGGCGGCCGCTAAGGAAGCTCTGCGTGCTGAGCTTACCAGACTGAGCGTTTATGAGGCCAGATACCTCAACGAAGGCGAAGATCTGGAGGCTTGGAGAGCAGATGCTGAAGATGCTCTGGGTTCTGCCGAGATCGAGATCTCTGCTGTTGAAGAGCTCACCGCCAATGCTCAGGAAATGACCTTCACCCTGAAGAATGTGGCCGGCGCTTATGCCCCCTATTCCAAGAAGGATATTTATGGTCCGTTGCTCGCAGGCAACAAGAATTGGGGTATTTCCACCAAGGCCGACTGGTTGGCTTGGGTAACTGAGTCCACCACCTCTGCCAACTCCTATAGCGGATATACCTTCCATGTAAACAACGACATTGACTTTGAGAATACCGAGATGCTGCCCATCGGCTACGGTCAGAACCGTCTGGAGGGTATGATCGATGGTCATGGTCATGTCTTTACCAACCTCAACATCAAGGCCAACGGCGGTACCGGTAAGAACGGTGTCGGTCTGGTCTGCGATATCACCGGTGCAGCTGCCGGTATTAAGAATCTGGGCTTGGCCAGCGGTACTGTTACCTCTGTAAACGGCGCCAGAAAGAATGAAATCGGCTCCTTTGCCGGCTTCACCAAGCTCGCTTCCTTCAAGAACAGCTGGAGCGCTCTGACCCTTTCCATCCCCATGGGCGCAGGCGTTTATGCAGGCGGTCTTGTTGGCCAGCTGCAGGAAGCAAGCTCCCGCATTAATGGTTGCTACTTCCTCGGTAGCTTTGATGCCGAAGCCGGTGCAACCGATACCCTCGGCGGTATCGTTGGTTACGGTGAGCAGAAGGCCGGTACTGTCCGCAACTGCTTCGCTGTTTCCTCCGGTGTATCCGGTCTGAACAACCTGCATCAGAATGCTTTTGCCGCTGGTGTTGACTTTAACGCTAAAGTCGGTACCATCAACTCTTATGCCATCGGCTTCCAGGCCTTTGATATGAGACATACCGGCGAAGATGCTTACTTTGCAGTATTTGAGAATCATGCAGATGCAATCGCCACCTTCGAAGCAACTTACAGACTGAATGCTGCTGCTTATAAGAACGGCGAATTGGCTTATAAGCTGAACACCGGCAGTGCTGCAGACGGTATCTACTTCACCGTTGCAGGCAACAAGACCGTTTTGGGTACCGAAGCCAACCAGACCATTGCCATCACCTTGAAGGCAGGCGAAGAGGTTGTAGGCATTCTGTACTTCAATAAGGATGCAGGCGAAGTTACCCTGGCTTATGATGGCGTTCAGTCCTTCGATTCCGTTGAAGGCGGCGACGCAATCGTTGATAACAAGCTTACCATCACCGGTAATGCTACTGTTAATGTAACCCTCGCTCCCGAAATCGATGAAGAACTGGCTACCGCTTTGGTTGCCCTGCAGGCCGCTTTCGATGCTAAGAGTGTCTATGATGCTCAGTATCTGGCAAACGGCGAGGCTCTGACTGCTTGGTTGGCTGCTGCCGATGCCGCTCTGAAGGCTGCAGCTCCCGATAAGGCTGCTGTTCTGGCTCTGGTTTCCGAGGCTGAGGCAATGACCCTCACCCTGAAGAACGAGTATGGCTACTATGTACCTTACTCCAAGAAGGCTATCTACGCAAGCATCAACACTGCTAAGCAGTGGGGTATCTCCTCCAAGGCCGACTGGATGGCTTGGGTAA
>JAZODI010000096.1:0-7719 GCA_045596965.1 Eubacteriales bacterium
AGCAACGCAACCGATAGGATGTTGCCGAAGGTATGGGCCAGATCAAAGGGGATGCCCGAAACGATATAGCCAAACCCCGCGCCAAGCCCGCCGGTGATAAAATAGGGGATGGCGCAAAGGGAGCCGAAAAGCAGGCCGAAAAAGCCTGCAACCACTGTCCAGAGCAGGGGATGGCTCCACCGCCGCAGCAGCATAACCATCACCACTAAAAGCGGCCAGATATAGAGATAGGCAAACCACCAATAATGGATGCCGTAGAGCATTCCTTCAATGAGGGTGAAGACCGTTACCGGCAAAAGCGCCTTCCAACCGAAGAAAACGGTGCAAAGGATCACCAAGAGGGTAACCACCTCAATATTGGGAAGAAAGGCAAGGATCTCCTTCAGCACCACCATCAGCGCGGCAAAAACCGCCAGCGCCGCAATATCCCTCAGATTACTCGCTGACTTTATAGGTCGCTTCATAGCGATCGCAGGTCATGATAGGCTGTTCGTTGATGCCTCTGGTCATATCCATGCCGTTTTCGGTGAACCACCAATAGGATTTATCCTTATCCCAATCGGCGGTGATACCGGCGATGGTGGTATAGTAACCATCTTCTTGGTATTCCACCAGCTCGGCTTCTACCAGCGCTTCGGCCAGGGTGCCTTTTTCGGTCTCGATATTATACTCGGTGGATTGCCCTTCCCCATCGATAACAGTGAAGGTGAAGCTTTTAAGATCTTCGTTGGGCTCGGCAGAGAAACCTTTCCAAAGAAAAACAGCACCGATGATCAGCGCAATCAGAGCTACCGCGCCGATCGAAGTCCATAAAATTTGCTTTTTGTTCATGTGTCTTTTTTTCTCCTTTAAATTTTATTGAAACCAACCGTAAAACCCTTTTTTGCATCCTTGGCTCCGCCCTTTTTCTGCCATAAAAGGGGGAGCGCGCAGATGGCTATGCACCGTAGCGGATTTTTGCGGTTCTTTGCGCGGCGCGTCTTTCGGCTAATGGCTCAAGCGGCGCTCATCGCCTTCCCGCATGGTGTCTTCCCATGCAGTGGCATTTTGATGCGCGCCTTACCAATCACGGCGACGGGATCGCGGAGGATTTTCACCCCTCTTCCGTGCCGAGCAAGGTGTTCCTTGAATATCATAACAGACGGTTGCTAAAATGGCAAGAAGTATGTTAGAATATTGCTATAAATTGTTTGAAAAAGGAGCGAAAGCCATGATCCGAAAGGCGGAAAAAAAGGATGTTGCGGCGGTGGCCGCCATCTATGAAGCCATCCATACCGAGGAAGAACAGGGCAATTGCACCACCGGCTGGATCCGAGGGATCTATCCCACTCTGCAAACAGCGGAGCGCGCCTATGAGGCGGGGGAGCTTTTCGTCTTGGAGGAGGCGGGGGCGATTGTTGCCGCCGCGCGGATCAACGGCGAGCAGGACCCTGCTTATCAGCAGATCCGGTGGCAGTTTGAAGCGCAAGAGCAGGAGGTTCTGGTGCTGCATACCTTGGTGGTCCACCCAAAGGCGGGGGGAAAAGGGTATGGCGGCCGTTTTGTCGCTTTTTATGAGCAGCTTGCCGCGGAGCGGGGCTGCGCCGCCTTGCGGATGGATACCAACCGCAAAAACGAGCGGGCGCGGCAAATGTATGCCAGCCGCGGCTATCGGGAGGCGGGGATCACGCCCTGCACCTTCAACGGCTTGGAAGGGATCGAGCTGGTCTGCCTGGAAAAGAAAATATAAAAAGTGCCCGCAGGCTGTTTGCCTGCGGGCACTACGGTTTTGATGAATGAGTTCTGTATCCGCCAACACAAATCATTTGTGTTGGCGTGCATTTATTACAGATTCTTGGTGTGTAACTCTTTGGCAAAGGCAATCAAGGCATCCATTTCTTGATCCCCTAATCCCTTGGCGGCAAAGAGAAGGTCATCTTCCTTACCGGTGGTTTCGCGCTCAAATTGAAAAAATGCGCCGGGAGTCATGTTGAAATATTCGCAGATGGCAAAGAAATTTGCCATGGAAGGGTAAGCATAGCCTGCTTCAATGTTGAAAATATAGTTGTCGGTCAATCCGAGCGCTCGGCTCATATCCTTGGCGGTTATTCCCTTTTCCAAGCGTAATTGTTGAAGTCGTTTGCAGAATTTGTCGAATATGCGTCGCGCCATAAAAGCCTCCAAAATGATAGTTTTCTTAATAAGAATCATACCATTTTTTATCGAAAATTGCAACTATACATTAATAAACGAAATTACATGCGCAGTTTGTCGGGACCCCACCCTAACAAGACGCGCCGTTTTTAACACAAATGAATTGTGTTGGCTGAACGCAAGATATTCACAATAAGTGGACGATCAACACAAATGAATTGTGTTGACCGAGCCAAGTATACTCGAAGATGGACGCCCTAACACAAATGAATTGTGTTGACCGAACCAAATATTCTCGAGGGAAGATGCCCCGACACAAATGGATTGTGTTACTCAACCCGAAAAGTTGTAGAGACTGGTTGCACCAACACAAATGAATTGTGTTGGCTGAGCACAAATATTTTAAAGAGCGCATGGACTGACACAAATAAATTGTGTCGACTAAGCCGAGGCATTCCGCGTGTGGGATGTGGCAACACAAATGAATTGTGTTGACCGAGCCAATTCTTCTCGAAGGCGGATGCCTTAACACAAATGAATTGTGTTGACCAAGCCAAGTATACTCGAAGACGGACGCCCTAACACAAATGAATTGTGTTGGCCGAACCAAATATTCTCGAGGGAAGATGCCCCGACACAAATGGATTGTGTTACTCAACCCGAAAAGTTGTAGAGACTGGTTGCACCAACACAAATGAATTGTGTTGATCGAGCCAAGTCTTCTCGAAGGCGGATGCCTTAACACAAATGAATTGTGTTGACCGAGCCAAGTATACTCGAAGACGGACGCCCTAACACAAATGAATTGTGTTGACCAAGCCAAGTCTTCTCGAAGGCGGATGCCTTAACACAAATGAATTGTGTTGACCGAGCCAAGTATACTCGAAGATGGACGCCCTAACACAAATGAATTGTGTTGATCGAGCCAAGTATACTCGAAGACGGACGCCCTAACACAAATGAATTGTGTTGACCAAGCCAAGTCTTCTCGAAGGCGGACGACCTAACACAAATGAATTGTGTTGACCAAGCCAAGTCTTCTCGAGGGCAGATGCCTTAACACAAATGAATTGTGTTGGGCAAAGGTCAAGAGAGGGCTATGGCGGTGGAGGAAAATCTTTTTGAAATCTTTGGTGGCGACCTTGATTTATTGGCGAAGATATTATATAATTTTTATATATGTTTATTAAAGGAGTAATCGCAAAATGGCAGATAAAAAAGACGCATTAGCCAAAGCTCTGGAGCAGATCGAAAAGCAGTTCGGCGAAGGGGCTGTTATGAAATTGGGGGATAACTCCCATATGAACGTGGGCGTTATTCCCACGGGCTCGCTCTCGCTGGATCTGGCGCTGGGCGTGGGCGGTATTCCCAAGGGCAGAGTTGTTGAAATTTACGGCCCTGAATCCTCCGGTAAGACCACCGTTGCCCTGCATATCGCGGCAGAGGCCCAAAAGGCGGGCGGTATGGTCGCCTTTATCGATGCGGAGCACGCGCTGGACCCTGTTTACGCGGCGGCTTTGGGGGTAGATGTGGATAATCTGCTGGTCTCCCAGCCCGATGATGGTGAGCAGGCGCTGGAGATCGCTGAGCAGCTGGTGCGCTCGGGGGCGATCGATCTGATCGTTGTCGATTCCGTTGCCGCGCTGACTCCTCGCTCCGAGATCGAAGGGGAGATGGGCGATTCCCATGTTGGTCAGCAGGCCCGCCTGATGAGCCAGGCTCTGCGCAAGCTGACCGGCGTTCTTTCCAAGACGAATTGCGCCGCCATCTTTATTAACCAATTGCGGGAAAAGATCGGCGTTTTCTACGGCAACCCCGAAACCACCACCGGCGGTCGGGCGCTGAAGTTCTATTCCTCGGTGCGGATGGATGTGCGCCGCGCCGAGACCCTTAAGGCGGGCACCGAGATGATCGGTAATGCCACCAAGGTCAAGATCGTTAAAAATAAGGTCGCGCCTCCCTTTAAGACCGCCACCTTTGATATCATGTATGGCGAAGGCATCTCCAAGGAAGGGGAGCTTTTGGATCTGGGCGAAAAGCTCAAGGTGGTCAAAAAGAGCGGTGCATGGTTCTCCTATCTGGAAACCCGCATCGGCCAGGGCCGGGATAAGGCCAAGGAATTTTTGCGGGAGAATGAGGATATCTCCTCCGAATTGGAGCAATACATCCGGGATCATTTTGATGAGCTGCGGGAGATGGATAGCAAGGTGAGCAAGCCCAAGAAGGCGGCTGCCGCCGCGGCTCCTGCTCCCGAGGCGGCTCCTGCCGCATCGGCAGTCTCGCTGGACGTTTCTGCGGATGATTTCGAATAAACCCCAAATAACCGCCATCGCGGTTCATAAAGAAGATCCCGCTAAGCGGGATCTCTTTGTGGATGGCGGGTTTTATAGTACCTTGCCCCTCCATCTGCTGATGGAGCAGGATCTCCATGTCGGTGATCCTTTCGGGGAGGAGGAGCAGGCGGCTCTGCTTTTGGCGGCGCAGCTGATCCCCGCCATGGAAAAGGCCTATCAATACTTAGGATATGGGGATCTTTCTCGCAAGCGGCTTTATGAAAAGCTGGTGCGGTTTGGGATCGAGCCTCATGTGGCGGAGGCGGCCTGCGACCGCATGGAGCAAAAGGGCTATGTCAACGATGCAGAGCTGGCCGTGAAACTTTCTGAAAAGTTTGCGCAGGTGAAGCATTGGGGGCCCCGCAGAATTTTGCCCGAAATTCTGCAACGCGGCATCCCTGCCCCCTTAGCCAAGGAGGCGGTGGAGATGCTGGACTTGGATTTTGAAGCCTCCGCCGCATACCATCTGGAAACAAAGTACCGCCGCAGCGATCTTTCCGACCGCAAGGAGCGGGATCGGGTGTATCAAGGGCTTTTGCGGTTGGGTTTTGATTATGAAACGGCTCGCAATGCGTTGAGCCAATGGATTGAGGAAGAGCATGAGTAATGTTGGATTTATCGGGTTGGGGTGCGAGAAAAACACTGTCAACACCGAAAAAATGATCGCGGCGGTGCGCGCCGCAGGCCATCGGATCGTTGGGGATCTGGACCAATGCGAGGCGGTGGTCATCAATACCTGCGGCTTTATTGAAAGCGCCAAGCAGGAAGCCATCGAGACCATCTTTGAGGTGGCGCAGCTCAAGGCGGAAGGAACGGTGAAAAAGATCCTCGTTGCGGGATGCCTGCCGGAGCGGTATCAAACGGAGATTGCCGAGGAGATGCCCGAGGTGGATGGCTTTTTGGGCGTTGGCAGCTTTCAGCGGGTGGCAGAAGCCCTGGAGAAGGTTTTGGCCGGCGAGCGGATCGCTTGGTTCGACGATAAGGAAAATCTTCAATTAGAGGGTGAGCGGGTTTTAACTTCCCCGCCCCATACCGCCTATATTAAGATCGCCGACGGTTGCAATAACCGTTGCGCCTATTGCTGCATCCCCGATATTCGGGGGCGGTATCATAGCCGACCCATCGAGGCGATCGTTGCCGAGGCGGAAAAGCTTTGCGCCGAAGGGGTGAAGGAGCTGATCCTCATTGCCCAGGACACCACCAACTACGGCATCGATCTTTATGGTGAGCGGTGCTTGCCCCGCCTGATCCGCGCAGTGTTGAAGGTGGAGGGCCTTCGGTGGTTGCGCCTGCTCTATCTTTACCCCGATAAGATCGATGAGGAGCTGATCGACCTCTTTGCAAGGGAAGAAAAGCTCATTCCCTATATTGAAATGCCCATCCAGCATGGGGTGGGGAGCGTTTTGAAACGGATGAACCGCCCCGGCGATGAGGCGAGCCTCTTGGCATTGCTTGAAAATCTGCGGGCGCGGATCCCCAACGTTACCTTGCGCACCACCCTGATCGTTGGGTTCCCCGGCGAAACGGAAGAGGAGTTTGAGGCCCTTTGCAATTTTGTGCGTAAGGCGCAGTTTGATAAGCTGGGCGTCTTTTGCTACTCCCGCGAGGAGGATACCCCCGCCTATGATTTCCCCGACCAGGTGGAAGAGGAGGTCAAGGAGCGGCGGCGGGATGTGATCGAGACCATCCAGGCCGATATTGTGGAGCAAAAGCAGGCGGCGCTGGTGGGCAAGACCCTTACCGTTTTGGTGGAGGGCTTTGATCGGTTCGGGGAATGTTGGTATGGCCGAAGCGTGATGGAAGCGCCAGATATCGACGGCAAGATCTTTTTCACCGGCGCGGGGAGCATTGTTCCCGGCGAATTTATCGAGATCGAGATCGAAGAAACCATGGACTTCGACCTCATCGGACGGAGGATTGACGAATGAATACACCGAATAAACTGACCCTTCTGCGGGTGCTGATGATCCCCGCTTTTATCGCAGTGATCCTGCTGCTGCCCTATCCCTGGGCACCCCTGATCGGCGCGGCGGTTTATGCCCTGGCCTCGGCCACCGATGCCATCGATGGGCATCTCGCCCGCAAAAATAATCAGGTTACCGATTTCGGCAAGTTTTTAGACCCCCTTGCCGATAAGATGTTGGTCATTACCGCCCTGGTTCTGCTTCAGGAAGCGGGGATGATCCATCCGGTCTTTACCCTCATCATCATCGCAAGAGAATTGATGGTAACCTCGGTCCGCCTGATCGCCGCATCTTCTGCAGGCAAGGTCATCGCCGCGGGCTGGATGGGCAAGGCCAAAACCGTAACCCAGATGATCGCCACCCTTTTGCTGATGGTGGAGCCGGTTGTTGTTCGGGGAATCGGCTGGGATAGCGCGCTGCTGCGCTTCTTCAACTACTCCCCCCTGGGCACCGTCCTCCTCTGGGCGGCGGTGGTGCTGACCATCGTTTCGGGCATCCAATACTTAGTGCAAAATTGGGAATTTATCGATTATCGAAAATAAAATTTTAAGGGCTGTGAAAACATTTGTTTTCACAGCCCTTTTTACAATCGGGGATAGTACAATTAAATTGTACCAACACAATTCATTTGTGTTAACATCCCATTTCTTTTTGTAGGGGTGGACGTCCTCGGCCACCCGCATTGCATCAACCGCCGGAAAACGGGGCGCCGAGGACGGCGCCCCCTACAGGGGCAGACGGCAATTATGGAGTACAAAAGAATTGTGCAGACCCAAATGAATTGGTACAGCACAAGCAAAGGGTAACGTGAAGGAATTGTATTGAGGCGGGGCGCCGAGGACAGCGCCCCCTACAAGGCGTAGAGAGATTGGCGCGTACCAAATGAATTGGTACAAAATTCTTCCGGCAATACAAATCATTTGTACTGCATGCTTCCAACACAAATGAATTGTGTTGGAGACGAAATGCATTATGCTTCGTAGTCGAAGGAGAGGCGGGAGGAAACGTTGGGGCGGACCAGGTTGTTGGCAATAGCCTGATGGTCGGGGTGCGCCTGATAGGCATCGAGGGCTTCTTTGTTTTCAAAGGCGGAATCCATCAGAATATCGCCTGCGGAGCAGGGGTAGCCTTCGGTATGAATATGCATCTCCAAAAGGCCGTCGATCTTACCCACCAGCCCTTCCAGCTCCGCTTTGATGGCGGCCTTGACCGCCTTTTGGTCGATCTCCTCTTTCAGTTTCCAAATGATCATATGCTTAACCATGGTTTAATCTCCTTTTTAATTGTTC
>JAZODI010000097.1:0-13905 GCA_045596965.1 Eubacteriales bacterium
CGATTTTTAGTCGTTGCAGCAGCACCAGAACAGGATCACTACCAAGATCAGCAGCCAGCAACCATTGTTCTCAAAGAGATCGTTAAAACAACCGCACATATGTCTTTCCCTCCTTATCGCTTATTTGCTTTATCCTATGAGGGAGGGGCAAAAGGGGTTACAGAAAGGAAAAGCCATGGCAGAAAAAATCTATTCCATTAAAATCCAGGAGGCATTCAGCGAAAAATGCGGCTGCCCTGTTTGCAAGCTGCGGGAGCGGCTGGAGGCTGAGGAGATCGAGCGCATTTTGGGCGCGGCGATGATGGAGCCGGATACCCGCAAGGAGACCAACCGCAAAGGATTTTGCAAAAATCATTTAGAAAAGCTTTTGGGTTCGGGCAATAAACTATCCCTTGCGCTGATGCTCTCCACCCATATTGATGAATTGGAAGGAAAGCTTTTTAAAGGGGACATCAAAAAGGGCGCCCACGCCTACGACGAGGCCCGCAAAAGCTGCTACCTTTGCAGCCGTATGAGCCTTTTTATGAGCCGGGTTCTGGATAACATCTGCTATCTTTATTCCACCGACGAGAGTTTCCGCAAGCTTTTCGGGGAGCAGGAATATTTCTGCAAAACCCATAGTGCCCGCCTGCTGGAGATGGGCGAGAAGACTCTGCCTAAAAAGGAGCGGGCTGTTTTTGCCGAGGCACTGCGGGAATGCAATCAGAAATATCTGGATACCCTCAAAGAGGATCTGGATTGGTTTTGCAAGAAATTTGATTATCGCTATGCCAAGGAAGATTGGAAAAATTCAAAGGACGCCATTGAGCGCACGGTGAAATACTTATCATGAGAAACCAGCCGCAAGAACGTTGTACCCCGGTCTATTACCCTGTGAAGGAGGAGATCCTATCGGCGATCCTCCACGGGATCGGGGCGCTTTTCGGGATCTACGCGCTGATCCATATGATTTTGATCTCAGCGCAAAAAGGGGATGCCTGGGCACTCGTTGCCTCCGCCATCTACGGCGCTTCCCTCATTATATTATATACCATCTCCACCCTCTCCCACGCCCTGACCCATCGGGGCGCCAAAAAGGTCTTTCGCATCTTGGATCATGCCACCATCTTTTTGCTGATCGCAGGAACCTATACCCCCGTTACGCTGATCACCTTGAGCGGTACCTGGGGTTGGGTGATCTTCGGGGTTCAATGGGGATTGGCCGCTTTGGGGATCGTTTTGGGAAGCGTTTCCCTTAACCGATTCAAAAAGATTTCCGGCTATATCTATCTGCTGATGGGCTGGGCGATCATTATCGCCGCCTATCCCATGCTCCAGAATATGGACGCGGCGGGGCTGATCTATCTTTTGGGTGGCGGCATCTTCTATTCCGCGGGGATCTTGCTCTATCGCCTTAAGCGGCCCTACACCCATTTTTTGCTCCATCTTTTCACTTTGGCAGGCTCTTTTCTGCAATTTGCGGCAATTACCCAATATGTCTTGCCCATGACTTTTAATTAAGGTGACAAGAATAACCCATCCTAAAAATTACATTAGGATGGGTTTTTTGCTGTAAAAGTTACAGCGTTGTAACTTTTTAGCCCCAAACACTTGACAAATCCACCCTTTTACGCTATACTGTGTAACGGTTTTGTAATTCTTTTTAAGTATTTTGTAATGAAACGCTTGGGAATTGCATAAATTGGAAAGAGAAATCCAAACTAAGGACAGATCATAAAAAAACGAAATTTCCCCTGGATCTGCCACGAATAAGGAGTTCATTTTTATGTTACACATCAAGAATAAGCTGACCGCCCTTTGGAATAAGCTGTTGCCGTTGCTGAAAGCCGGCATGGCCGCTTGCCAAAATGGCGCAAAGCAGATCCGCCCCTTGGCAAAACGCTTTTATCGCATGATCCTTCGCCATCGGGTTGTTACTACCGCCGTTGCATCTTGCCTGACGCTGACGATGCTGATGTCGGTAATGACCGTATCCATCCATAAGGTAAACGTTTTGGTAGACGGTGAAGAGATCCTTTCCTACCATACCGTTTTTACCGACGATGAATCGGTACTGAAAAAAGCCGACCTCACCTTAAAGGAAGGCGATGAGCTGGAACGCAGCGAGGATGGCGGGAATGTTACCCTCTCCATCGCCCGCGGATTCCCTGTTTATATTGAGGCCGATAACGCAACCGTTATGGTAAAGCTGGCCAAAGGATGCGTTGCCGACGCCCTTGAAAAAGCAGGCCTGACCTGCGGCAGCGAAGATCAGATGAATTTCTCCCCCGCCGACGCACTGTTCAGCGGCATGGAGATCAAGCTGGATCGGGTAACCACCGAGCAGGTGGTTGAAACAAAATCCATCGACTATAAGACCAAAGAGGTTTATACCGATTCCCTTTACGTTGGCAACCGCGAGGTTACCCAAAAGGGAAAGAACGGTGAAAAAGAATGCACCTACGCCGTTACCTATATTAACGGCAAAGAAACCGAGCGCAAGCTGATCAGCGAAACTGTAACCAAAGAGCCGGTGGAAAAAATCGTTCGGGTGGGCACCAAGACAAAGGATAATTTCAAACCCTCCTCCTCTGCTCCCACCGAATATAAAAAGGTTATGACCATGAACTGCACCGCCTATTCTGCCGGCGGCTCCACCGCCACCGGGCGTCCTGCCCAATGGGGCGTGATCGCGGTAGACCCCAAGGTGATTCCTTTGGGAACCCGGGTTTATGTGGAATCGGTGGACGGTAAGTTTATCTACGGTACTGCCATCGCGGCCGATACCGGCGGCGCCATCAAAGGCAATATCATTGATATCTGCGTCAACACCCGCAAAGAGGCCTATGCCTTCGGCAGACGCCAGGTGCGCGTCTATATCTTAGACTAAAAATAAATAGCAAACACAGTCCGTATACTAAGGTATGCGGACTGTGTTTTTTTATTTTCGGCGGTAACTCTATCGGCCGTAGATATTATTGTTTTCATATCTATTTCGAGGCGAATTACTCGCTGATAAATAGGTTTACTTTCTTGGGGAGTACCCCCTATAATGGAAATAGTACATAGAGGAGGTGGTAAAATGGATGCAAAAAGCATCGGTTCTGCCATTGCAAGATTAAGGAAAAAAGCGGGGCTGACCCAAGCGGAGTTGGCCGCCAAATTAAACATCAGCGATAAAGCGGTAAGCCGCTGGGAAAACGGGCTCGGATTTCCTGAGATCACCCAATTCCCTGCCCTTGCCACCATTTTTGGAATCACCGTTGATCAATTGATGATGGGCAAGCGAAAGGGTATTGCCCTGGCCGGCAACATCCTGGTCGATACGGTAAAGGAGATCGAGGCCTATCCCGAGTGGGGTATGCTGGTCAATATTACCGAGGTTTCCCGCGCGGTGGGCGGTTGCGCCCCCAATACCGCCATTGATATTGCCAAGATCGATCCCAGCATTCCCCTTTCGGTTGCAGGCAAGATCGGGGATGACGAGGCGGGGCGGTATGTTATCGGCCAAATGAAGAAATACGGGATCGACTGCAGCCGTATCGGAACCTCTTCCAAAAAGCCCACCAGCTTTTCGGACGTTATGAGCGATGCCCATGGCGAGCGCACCTTCTTCCATGCCCGCGGCGCCAACGACGAATTTTGCCCCAAGGATATTGATATTTTCTCTTTAGATTGCGTGATCCTTCATATCGGCTATATTCTCCTGCTGGACGCTTTCGACCAAAAGGATGATGAATACGGCACCGTTATGGCCCGTTTCCTCCATGATGTTCAGGCGGAAGGGATCAAGACCTCCATCGACGTTGTTTCTTCCACAACGGCGGATTATAAAGGAACCATCCTGCCCGCCCTGAAATACTGCAACTATGCCTTTTTAAACGAGATCGAGAGCAGTATGCTCACCGATCTGCCTCCCTATCGCCCCGATGGCTCTTTGGATATGGAGAATATCCGCAAGACCATGGAGTTTATTGCCTCCTGCGGGGTGAAAGAAAAGATCATTGTCCATTGCAAAAATTGCGGGTTCTGCCTGGATGTGCCAAGCGGCAGCTTCACCGCCGTTCCCTCCCTGGATATTCCCAAGGAAGCGATCCGCGGGAGCGTGGGCGCGGGAGATGCCTTCTGCGCGGGCAGCCTTTATGCCCTCTATAACAACTATAGCGATACCGATCTGCTGGAATTTGCCTCGGCGGCAGCTGCCTCCAATCTCTTTTCGGAAAATTCGGTAGACGGTATGATGCCCAAGCCTGAGCTGGAACTTTTGATGAAAAAGTATCCCAGAAAGGCCCTCCGATAAAAGGAGATGAATGATATGAAAACAAAAGCCGTTCGCCTCTATGGCAAGCAGGATCTGCGCCTGGAGGAAATTGAACTTCCCCCCATTGATAAGGATGGAATCCGCGTTGAGCCGATTTCCGATTCCCTTTGCATGAGCACCTATAAAGCCGCCATCGAAGGAGCCGATCATAAGCGCGTTCCCAATGATGTTGCTGAAAATCCCACCATAGTCGGCCATGAATTTTGCGGCCGCATTCTGGAGGTGGGCGAAAATTGGAAGGATCAATTTAAGGTTGGCGATGGCGTTGCTGTCCAACCCGCCCATTTCTATAAAGGCTCTCAGATGGCGCTGGGCTATTCCTATGCCTATTGCGGCGGCAACGCTCAATATGTGAATATCCCCATCGAGACCCTTAAAATGGATTGCCTGCTCCCCTATCATTCCGATGTCTATTTCTATGGCTCGCTGGCCGAGCCCATGAGCTGCATCATCGGCACCTTCCACGCGATGTATCATACCAAAGCGGGCAGCTATGTCCATAACATGGGCATTGTCGAAGGCGGCAAGATGGCCCTTCTGGCCTCGGTCGGCCCGATGGGACTGGGCGCGATTGATTATGCACTCCATTGCGACCGCCGTCCCTCCCTGCTGGTGGTTACCGATATTGATGACGCCCGCCTGGCAAGAGCCGAGAGCATCTATACGGTCGAGCACGCTAAGGAGATGGGTGTAGAATTACACTATGTCAACACCGCCAAAACCCCCGATGCTGTTGCCACCCTGCGGGAGATCTCGGGCGGGAGCGGCTATGATGACGTGATCTGCTTTGCCCCGGTGCGCCCGGTTGTGGAGCAGGCGGACGCCATCTTAGGGTTTGACGGTTGCCTTAATTTCTTTGCCGGCCCAACCGACAGTCAGTTTAAGGCGGAGCTGAATTTCTTTAACGTTCATTATTCCTATACCCATATCGTTGGCACCAGCGGCGGCAATACCGAAGATATGCGGGAGGCCATCGCGCTGATGAACAGCAGCAAGATCAATCCCGCCGCCATGGTTACCCATATCGGTGGTTTAGATAGCGTGGTGGAGACCACCCTCAACCTGCCCAACATTAAGGGCGGCAAGAAGCTGATCTATAATCAGATCAGCATGCCTCTCACCGCCATTGAAGATTTCAAGACCTTGGGCGAAAAGGATCCCATGTTTGCAAAACTTGCCGAATTGGTGGAGGCCAACAACGGCCTCTGGAGCGGCGATGCAGAGAAATATCTGCTGGCCCATGCCACTCCCTTAAAGTAAAAGAAAGAGGAAAATAGAATGAAAGCTGTTATGTATGGCGGCGGCAATATCGGCCGCGGCTTTATCGGAATGCTGCTCTCTGCCTCGGGCTATGAGGTTACCTTTGTGGATGTGGCGGAAGCGGTTGTGGATACCCTCAATCGGGAGCATACCTACCCGGTTCGCATCATTCGCGGCGAAGAGCATCAGGATATCGATGTTCTCAACGTCAGCGCGGTCAACGGCAACAATCAAGAGGCGGTTGCCCAAGCGATCGCCGAGGCCGATATCATGGCCACCGCAGTGGGCGTCAACGTTTTGAAATTCATCATCCCCAACATTGTTGCCGGCATCCGCCTGCGCAAGGAGCGGGGTTGCAAGCCATTCAACATCCTGATCTGCGAAAACCTGATGGACGCCAATAAGGTGATCGAAGGGATGCTGAAGGAGCACCTCAATGAAGAGGAGCAGGCTTGGTTTGATGAGAATATCGGCTTGGTGGAAGCCTCCATTGGGCGGATGGTCCCCATCCAGACCGAAGAGATGAAGGATGGCAACCCCATGCGGGTCTGCGTTGAAAGCTATGGCTACCTGCCGATGGATAAGGATGCCTTCAAGGGCGAGATTCCCGCCATCAAGAATATGGTTCCCTTCTCCCCCTTTGATTTTTATCTCAAGAGAAAGCTTTATGTTCATAATATGGGCCACGGAATGTGCGCTTATCTGGGCAATCTTTTGGGATTGGAGTATATTTATCAGGCCATCGATCAGGATGAGATCTATCTTCTGGTGCGGGGCGCGATGGAAGAAAGTGCACGGGCGCTCTCCATCAAATATAATGTACCCTTAGAGGAGATCCTCAAGCATATCACCGACCTTCTCAACCGCTTCACCAATGCGGCGCTGAAGGATACCTGCCGGCGGGTCGGCGGTGATCCCACCCGCAAGCTTTCCCCTCAGGATCGCTTGATCGGCTCTTCCACCCTCGCGCTGGAAACAGGCATCATCCCCGCCTATATCGCCATCGGCGCGGCGGCGGGTGTTTACCGCTATATCAATGAGGCGGCAGGGATGGTGCAGTCGGTGGATAACGCGGCCTATGTTTTGCAAACGGTCAGCGGCCTGCAAAAGGATAGCGCATTGGCGCTTTTGATCCTCTCCATGTATCAAAAGATTTTGGAAAAGACCGACCTGCGGGAGCTCCGCCGTTTCGCCGATGCCATTATCGCCGAATATCTGAAAGACGTAATCTAAACACTCAAAAAAGGCACAGACCGCAGAAAAGAAAAAGACCAAAAGGTTGTGTCTGTCATTTTAAAAAAAATACAACGAGAAGGAGTTTTACTCTTTCTCGTTGTTCTTTTATAAGGAACAAATCCGCACTCCATGCGGATTTATTTAAATTTTCTGCTTTCCGCCGATCCGCTCTCTACCGTACCTATGTACGCCGACGAGAACGGATCGACGAAATCTGCACTCTTTTTTGAGCGTTTATCAAAATTTATTCGAATTTAATCTTCATTTCTTCCGGCACCTTGGAGGCATCGAAGCGGAAATGGGCGGTTACCTTCGCCCGCGGCAGGTAGTCCTCCTCCCGCACAGGCTGGCCGCCGTTATGGAGAATATAGGGCTGACCCTCTTTATTGCGCTTATCGGAAACGATCCCGATATGCTTATTATTTCCAAAGATAACGATATCCCCTGCCTGCCAACTTTCGATGACATCGATATCGGTGGTGAGGGATATGCCGTATTCCTCAAAAAAATGATGCAGATTGGTTACCCGCCGAAAGTCGATGTTACTATCGGGTTTTTCGATATTGGGATAAGCTTCGGGGCGGTTATGAATATCCTGATCCACCATCTCCCGCAGATTATAGCCCGCATCCCGAAAGGCCCGCCAGATCACATCGGTGCAGACCCCTTCCTCCGCCGGTGGATACCCGCCATCATAATAAACGCTTTTATAGCGGGGGCGGCGCTCGGCCTCCGCCTTTGCGCCCGCCAAAAGATCGGCATAATCATCCAGGCCATCCCCATCGAAATCCACCGCACTAACCAAGGTTTGGATACCAAAATCTTCGGCCGTATAGCTCTTTTTCGGTATTAAATTGAAATACCATGCCAACCAAATCGCTCCGACCAACGCCAAAACCAAAATCGGAATCAAAATTTTAAACAACCTTTTCATTGCGGATCACCTCCCCCTCCTCTTGAGAAACGACCTTATAACGCACCATCTTATCGATCACCTGCCGCCGCCTCTGCTCCGCCAGATCGGGGTTGACATGGGGCGCATAAGCCGAAGGGGCATTGGGCAGGCCGACCAGCAGAGCGCATTCGCCGCGGGTCAGTTCCATGGGCTCTTTATCGAAATAAAATTTTGCCGCGTCATAAACGCAATACTGCCCGCCGCCGTAATAAATGCTGTTGATATAGAGTTCCAAGATCTCGTCCTTTTCCAAATTCCGCTCCAATTCCCAAGCCATAAAGGCTTCAGCGATCTTGCGCTCGGCACTGCGGGTATTGGAAAAGTAAATATTCTTTGCCAACTGCTGGGTAATACTGCTGCCTCCCTCCCGCAGGGAGAAGGTACGGATATTATTCCAAACCGCCCGCAGTAAACCCCATGGGTCTACCCCGCCATGCTGATAAAAGCGATGATCCTCGGCGGCAACAACCGCGGGGGCATAGATTTCGGGTAGTTCGGAAAGGGTGGTATAGGAGGCTTCATGGCGAATGGATGCCACCTTTTGATCGATGGGGCATTCCGCCAGCGCCGATTGATATAATCGGTAGCCCTTCACCCCATGATAGGTGCAGACCGCCGCCAAAACGACCGCCAGCAATAGAATAACGCTCCAAAGGATGCGTTTTGCGCGTCTTGCCATTTTATTCCTATTCCTCCTTCAGAACCTGATATCCCCGCCCCCAAAGGGTGATGATGGGCGGTTGGGGCCGTTTTTTTCGTAATCTTGCGATATGCACCGCCACCGTATTCTGGGAAGAATGGAGATACCGCTCTCCCCAGACCTGCTCATAGATCACCCTTGCCGAAAGCGGCTCTTCGCTTTGGCAGAGCAGATCCCAGATTGCCTGCTCTTTGGCTGTTAGTTCAAATGTTTTCATTTTTTAACGCCTCGATCGGATCTTCTTTTTTGATCTTGCCCATGGAATAAAGCATGGTAGAAAAGACAACTAAAAACACGCTCCCCACCGCAATCGCCACGCTATACCAAGGGATATAAAAATCGGTGATCACGCCCACGTTTACGGTGCGGTAGATCAGCCAGGTAACGGCCACCGCCACGATCAGGCCCGCCGATAGTCCCTTGACCCCATATAGGATACATTCATAGTTCATCATTTTATTCAAGCCCCGCTCCGTCATCCCCACCGAGCGAAGCATGGCAAATTCTCGCCGCCGCAGGGCGATATTGGTGGAAACGGTGTTGAAGACATTGGCCAGCGCGATGAGAGAGATCAGGGCAATAAACCCATAGGAGAAGACATTGATAATGATCACCAACGCCCGATTACTCTCGCTGCCTTCCACCCGATTATAGATGGTATCCTTGGTTTCCAGCCCCTTATTTTGCAAAAGCTCCTTGAGCTGCTCCGCCGTCGCGCTGGGGGCATCGGTTTTTAAACGATATTGGATGGAGCCCAAGGAGGCGGTTCCTTCCGTCACCTCATCAAACATACTCATGGGATAAATGATATAAAGGGCTTCGCGGTTGGTTCCGAAAGGATCTTCCTTCACCACCGCGCCGATGCGGCGGGTGAGGCGGAAATGCGCATCCTCTTCCGAAAAAAGGCGCTCCTCGCCCTCATTATTTTGGTAAACATATTCCAAAGTGCCGTCTTCCTTTTGGCGGGAATCCTTATAGTAATAGCCATCGATCCGGTCCGGAATATGGCGGAGAATATAGTCCGTTTGCTCTTCCTTTAGATAGCGGATGAGCATTTGCTTTTGACCGTCGTAGTCCCACTCGGTTGCCTGATCCACCGCAATGCCGATGGGTTCCTTGAGATAATCCTGCGGGTCAATTCCTTGATCCTCGGCCCATCGGCAAAAGGTTTCATCGTCTAAAAAGAAATGATAAGCACCGATGGTTTCATCCAACCGATAAAATTCTCCCGCCGCCTCGCATTCTTCCTTCCGCCGACTTTCATATTCTCCGCGGTAGCTCAGATAATTCTGATGCAGGTTTTCCTCATCGATGAGGATATTGATACGAACATCATAATCATAGGCAACCTCATCCACCAGCGATAAGGCCGCCATCTCGCGGCGCAACCCTTCGCGGTCTTTCACATCCTGAATCTCAAAATAGGAAAGTTCATATTTACCCGCATAGATCGCCGCCTCTCCCGCGCGGGTAAGATAGGAGCAAAAACTGCTGGCGGAGATAAAGAGAACCACGCTGACGAAAAGGGAGGCCACCGTTGCGCGGTATTTTTTGCGGTTGCTCTTAAAATTCTTATCCGAAAGCATCCCCTCAAAGCCAAAGAGCTTATAAACCAAGCGCGGGCTTTGAACCCGCTTGGCGCGAATGGAAATATCCCTGCTCTGGCGCACGCTTTCGATGGCATTTTGCCGAATGGCGCGGGCGGCGGGGATCCAAGCCGAGATCAAAACGGTGATGAGGCAGAGCGCAGCGGCGATCACCATCCCCGCAGGGGTCACATATAGCCGCAGAGAGACCTCATAATTTTCCAAAATGGCCGCAAACAGATCGTCGGTGCATTGAAGGGTGATAAAGATGCCCAAAACGCCCGCACCTACCCCCAAGGGGATGCCCACAGACGATAGGAGCAACGCCTCATAAAGGACGCTTCCCCGCAACTGCCGCTTGGTGGCACCGATGGTTTTAAGAACACCGAACTGCTTGGTGCGCTCGCTCACCGAAATGGAGAAGGCGTTATAGATCAGCGCAATGGAGCCAAAGCAGATAATGCCCATCAGAATGGCGGCCAAGCCATAAAGTATTTCATTATAAGAACCTTCATTGGACATTCCGGTATACCGCATCAGATTGGAATTGATGCTGCTCTCATGCCCTTCCAAAAGGGCGTAAATATCCCGCGGATTCTCTGCGCGCAGATAAATATCCGCCCGCTCCGCCGAAGAATCGGCAACGGTAAGAGCGGAATAGCCCGGGGAATAATATTGCTCGAAGCGGGGGCGGCGGTAAAAGCCCACAACGGTATAGACTCGGCTATCCTTAGCAATCAGTTGCTCCCCCGGCTGATAGGGATTTTGCTGGTTCATCCGCGCCCCCTCAAAACGGCGCTCCCCCAGGGTCAGCACCAAGGTATCGCCCAATTGATGCTCCACTTCACCGTTGGTCTGCAGATGGGCGGGCAGGAGGATCTCACCGCTATTTTCGGGCATTCGCCCGTCGGTCAGGTGGATGGGAAGATAATCCTCCGCCTTTAAATCCACGCCGTAGACCATCAGATAGGGCTTATACTCATTGGTACTGCCCGCCATGGCATAGCCGATATGATCCAGGCGGGTATAGCCCTCGATCTCCTCCCGCAGGTTTTTTCCGTCTTGATATAAAAAACCATATTGATCTGCGGAGTCGGCATCATAGAGAACCCCATGCCAATTACCGTCGGTAGCGACCGTTGTTCGGAATAAAAAGTTCTGCACGCTGGAAACGCAGGTGGTAACGGCAGTGAACATCGCCGCCGATAGCAAGATCCCGATGATGGTTACCCCTGTCCGCACCTTATTATATCTTAGGATCTTGGCGGTTACCTTATGGAGAATATTCATCGGCGGATCACCTCATCCCGCACGATCTTGCCATCCTCCAGCGCGATAATGCGGTCGGCCTGCAAGGCAATATTCTCATCATGGGTAATGATAATTAATGTTTGCTGATATTTGCGGTTGGAATATTTTAAAAGCTCCACGATCTCCTGGGAGTTTTTAGAATCCAAATTGCCGGTGGGCTCATCGGCCAAAACCACCATCGGCGCGTTCATCAATGCCCGCCCGATGGAAACGCGCTGTTGCTGACCGCCGGAGAGTTGGTTGGGCAGGTGCTTTTCCCGCCCCTTAAGATCCAGCACCGCCAAAAGCTCTTCCAACCGCTCCTGATTGACTTCCCGCCCATCCAAAAGAACGGGGAGGGTCATATTTTCAGTAACATTTAAAACAGGGATCAGATTATAAAACTGATAGATCAACCCCACCTCGCGGCGGCGGAAGATGGCCAGTTGCTCATCGTTGCGGGCGTAAATATCACTGCCGTCCATATAAACTTGGCCGGAGGTGGGGCGGTCGACCCCGCCCAATATATGCAAGAGGGTGGACTTTCCGCTGCCGGAAGGGCCGATGATGGCAATGAAGCTTCCCCGCTCCACCGAAAAGGAAACGCCGTCTAAAGCGCGCACCTCATTTTCGCCCTTTCCATAGGTCTTTACCAAATTTTCAACCCGCAAAATTTCCATCCATACCGCTCCTTCTTTTATGTTGATACTATTGTACCATAAAAACGATGACCGTTGCATGACTATTTGATAACAATTTTGTCATTTAACAGCAAAAGCGTGGTATAAAATTACACCACGCTTTTGTAAAACCGTATAATAAAGCTCGCTCCGCCCTCGGGGCGGTTTTCCGCTTTGATAATTCCGTTTTGCTCGGCCACGATCATGCGGGATAGGGCCAGCCCGATGCCGATGCTCTGGGAATCGGCATTTTTCCCCCGATAGAAGCGTTCAAAAAGATGGGGCAGATCGGCAGGATCGATGCCCTTGCCGTTATCCTCCACCGTGATCTGGCAATAAAGGGGATTTTCTTCCGCCCGAACGATGATCTTTCCGCCTGCAGGGGTATGCTCCATGCAATTTTTGAGGATGTTTCCCACCGCCTCCACGCTCCAGGCAAAATCCCCCTGATAGGAAACCTCCTGCAGATCTAAAACCAGCTCCTGCCCCCGCAGTTCCATCGAGACCGCCAAGGGCTCTGCCGCCCTGCGAACCAAGAGGGGCACCGCTACCTCTTCCTTTTTCAGATGGGCGGTATTGCTATCCAGGCGAGACATTTTTAAGAGCGCATTGATCAACCAATCCATTCTCTGCATCATTCGCTGAAGGTCGCGGGTACTTTCCAAACGCTGATCCTCCGATAGCGCAGGATTGGAGAGCATGGATAGGATCAAATTGACCGAGGTAAGGGGCGTGCGCATCTGGTGGGAAATATCCGCCAGATAATCGGCCAGTTCCACTTTTTCCCGATCCAGCGCGGCGGCGCGGTCGCGCAATTCGGTGGTGAGTTTTTTGACCGCATTTTGCAAAACAGCCAGTTCCCCTTCTGCATACTGATCCCATTCCACATTGCTTGCGCCATGGAGCACCCGATCCAGCTCATGGCTGAATCGGCGGATCTTTCGCTCTCGGCGGCGAAGCTGAAGAAAAAAAGCCAGCCAAAAGGCAAGGCAGATCAGCGCCGCCCAAAGAGCGCCTTCCAACCCGCCGAAATAAAAGCCTCCGCCCGTCCCCAAAAGAGCGATCAGCAGATAAATTGCGCCGAACCGACGTTTTTCGGCATCCAACAGCCAATTGTTCATTCGCCATCCTCCGCCCGATACCCTAAGCCCCGCACCGTTTTGATCATGGCGGGGTTTTGGGGATCGTCTTCAATCTTTTCCCGCAACCGCTTGATATAAACGGTGAGGGTATTATCGTTAACAAACTCCCCCGCAATATCCCAAATTTCTTCCAGCAAGCGGGAGCGGCTGAGCACCACCCCTTTATTGTTCAGAAATACCAGCAACAGCCGATACTCCAAGGCCGAAAGAAAGATCTCCTGCCCCTTTTTGGTGACCATCGCCTTTTCGGGATCCACCCGCAATGCGCCCATCTCCAGCAAGGAGCTTCCGCGGCGGGAGCGCCGCAGAACGCTTCGGATGCGGGAGACCAACTCCCGCGGACGGAAGGGCTTATTGATATAATCATCCGCCCCTAAATCCAGACCGGTTACCACGCTGAATTCATCCCCGCTGGCGGTCAGAAAGATCACCGGCGTTTCATATTCCTTCTTCACCGCCGAGCAGACCGCAAACCCATTGCCGTCGGCAAGGGAGATATCCAGCAAAACCAGATCGTAACGCTCCAGAGCAAGCCGCTCCAAGGCGCTTTGCTGGCCCGAGGCACTTTCCACCTCAAAGCCTTCTTCCGCCAAAAAGGCCGAAAGAAACCGAACGATGCTCAGATCATCCTCAACCAAAAGAATTTTCGCCATGCATATCCCCCCTTTCTTGCCATTTTATCATATCCGCCCGCCCTTGGCAACGGACATATAAAAATCTTCATAATTTATTTGGGTTTACATAATTTTTGTTCTA
>JAZODI010000098.1:0-1722 GCA_045596965.1 Eubacteriales bacterium
CTTGGCTAATCTCTGATTACCAAATCAACATTCCTTAATATAAAGAAAGGGCACTCCCTCCGGGGAGTGTCCTTTTCCTTTTTGAATAGAAGTATCAGAGTACAATTAAATTGTACTCCAAATAATCCAAAGGTCCTTTGAACCAAATGAATGGGTACAGTACAATTTAATTGTACGCCAACACAAATGAATTGTGTTGGCAGGAGCGTGGAGGGCAACACAAATGAATTGTATCGTACCAAATGAATTGGTACAGTACAATTAAATTGTATTCAGAAATAACCTGAGGGTTGGTCGTGCCAAATGAATTGATAGAGTACAATCAAATTGTACCCCAACACAAATGAATTGTGTTGGAACGGGGCGCCGAGGACGACGCCCCCTACAAGGAGGCGGAGAGGCAACACAAATGAATTGTGTTAGCAGGGCGTGGAGGGCAACACAAATGAATTGTGTTGAGGTGTGGCATCGAGGATGTTGCCCCCTGCAAGGCAGGGCGAAGGCAACGCAAATGAATTGTGTTGGAACGGGGCGCCGAGGACGACGCCCCCTACAAGGAGGCGGAGAGGCAACACAAATGAATTGTGTTAGCAGGGGCGTGGAGGGCAACACAAATGAATTGTGTTGAGGTGTGGCATCGAGGATGTTGCCCCCTGCAAGGCAGGGCGAAGGCAACACAAATGAATTGTGTTGGGTGTTCGGGTGGAAGAGGCGGCGGAGAGATTTATGGAGATAAGGGGAGAAGGAAAAGAAAAAAGACTTGCGATTTTTATGGAATTGTAGTAAAATAACTTTTATATATGTTAATATTCAATAAAAGTTAGGAGAAATAAGATGTTTAATGCAGAAATGATCGTTTTTGCCGCATATCTGCTCTTCATGGTTGGTATCGGCGTTTATTTCTTTATCCGCTCCAAGTCGGATGGGGATAAGGGCTATTTCCTGGGCGGCAGAAAAATGGGTCCCTGGGTATCGGCTCTTTCGGCCGGCGCTTCGGATATGAGCGCCTGGGTTCTGATGGGCTTGCCAGCATCCATTTATGCGGCAGGTATCGGCCAGACCTGGATCGCCATTGGCTTGGGGATCGGCTATGCCATTAGCTGGTTGGTGGAGGCGCCCCGCTTGCGCCGTTATTCCATTGCGGCCAATGATTCCATCACCATCCCCCAATACTTAACCAACCGCTTCCTCTCCAAGAGCAACGCTCTGCAGGTGATCTGTGCGGTAATCTTCCTGGTGGCTTATACCATCTATGCCGCCTCCAGCATCAAGGCTTGCGGTACCCTTTTTAATACCGTTATGGATATTCCTGCCGAGACTGCAATGTATATTGCCGCGGGCATTATCATTCTGTATACCTTTCTGGGCGCCTTCTCTGCTGTTTGCTGGACCGACTTTTTCCAGGGCCTTTTGATGCTCGGCGCTTTGCTGATCGCCCCCATTTTTGCCCTGGGCATCATCAATAGCGGCGAAGGCGCTATGACCATGGGTGAGTTGCCCGATAACTATTGGAACCTTTTCACCAACTGGAAGGATGTTCTCTCCGGCTTGGGTTGGGGCCTCGGCTATTTCGGTATGCCCCATATCATTATTCGCTTTATGTCTTTGCGTTCCGATAAAGATCTTAAAAAGAGCGCTAAGATCGGCATTACCTGGACGACCTTGATTTTGATCTTCTCTGTGGCTGCCGGTATTATCGGCCATCTCCTGCTGGGAGAGATC
>JAZODI010000099.1:0-3288 GCA_045596965.1 Eubacteriales bacterium
CTTTTTGCGGATCTGCTCTAAATGGGAATCGATATCGATGGAGAGCCCCAGATCCTCTTTGATGCCCCGATACCGATCGGCGATCATACCGAAAACCGATTCAAAGGACACCCCATATTGAACATGGGCATGGCAGAGATAAAGCAGGTCGGTGATCTTATGATCCTCCTTAAACCGCTTGCCCGCCGCAGAAACGACCACCACCCTGCGGGTGGGATCGGCCTCCACGATCGCCCGAACCTTTTTATATTGGATCGCATCCGCCATGGAGGATCCGCCGAATTTCAAAACTTTTAACATATTACTCCTTTATCGCGGCAATAAAAGCCTTAGGATCTTCTTGCCGAATCTCATTCATCAGCGCAACCATTTGGGAAACGCTCATCTCTTGGGTCAAAACGCCCTCGCCCCAAGCCTCTTTGGCAACCTCCGAAGCCTTAGCGGAGGTGGTGCGCAGGTAATAGGAATAGGAGGCGATCTCATTGGAAAGGGCCTTCTTTTCCGCCCCTTCGGCATAGAAATGCGCAACCCCTGCATTCAGATCCAAAAGATCCTGCACAACGTTTGCGCCGGTGGGATATCTTCCCGCGCCCTGCCCATAGAAGCTCATTTTGCCGGTATAGGCGGTATCATAGGTGATGAGATTAAAGTTAGTGGGCACCGAGGCGGTAAGGGAATCGGCGGGGAACAAGGTGGGCTGAACAAAAGCCGCCACCTTTTCTTCCTTTTTGCAGGCCGCGCCCAGCAGCTTGCAGGTCAGACCCTTGGCCTTGAAGGTGGCAATATCACTATCGGTGATATGGCGGATGCCGAAGGCGGGGATCGCCTTGGAATCCAGCGAGACATCAAAGGCCACATTGGAGGAGAGCAGCAGCTTATGCATTACGTCCAGACCGTCGATATCGGCGGTGGGATCATATTCCGCATAGCCCAGCGCCTGGGCCTCCGAAAGGGCGGTATCAAAGGAAAGACCGTTATCGGTCATATTGGTGAGGATATAGTTGGTGGTTCCGTTCATGATACCCTCGATGGCGCAGACCGGCTCGATGCGGCGCACCCGCTCCAAAGCGGTCAGCCAGCCGATGCCGCCGCCCACCGCGGCAGTGCAACGGAATGCCACGCCCTTTTCCTTAGCCAAAGCCAGCAGCTCATCATAATAGGTGGCAACCAGATATTTATTGGCGGTAACCACATTCTTGCCCGCCTTCAATGCGGCGGCAACAAACTCATAAGCGGGATGCAAGCCTCCCATGACCTCCACCACCGTATCCACCTCGGCATCTTCAAAAAGATCCTCTGCACGGTGGGTCAGCTCGGGGATGCCGATCTCGCGAATATCCAAAACATATTTGATCGAAAGATCCTTTTGCCCCTTGGCAAGCTCATAAACGCCGGCACCGATTGTGCCGAACCCCATCAATCCGATGACCATTTTCTACACTCCTGTCGTTCAATTCAGTACATAATCCAAATATGTCCGCCATGGGCGGACATATGCTTTTTTGATAGATACAGAATACCATAATACATTCAAAAAAGCAAGGTATTTCCTTAAAAAATTGCTTATTCTCCATTTTAACAATAAACCGTTAAATTTACAAGTCTGTAATTGACGAATTTGATAAGGAATGTTATAATAAATAAGTTAATATTTCAAAAAGGAGTTCTGTATATGTTGAGAACCATCGGAATGATCCTTTATGTTGCAGGCTATCTGCTGGTCAATCTGCCCGCCTTGGTCAAGGCCAAGCTGCTGGAGAAGGATCCCATCCGTCATGAGGCCTTTTGCCGCAAAAAGATCGTTGGCTTTTGCAGGCGGTGCATCAAGGTGATGGGGATGGAGCTGGAGGTGCGCGGAGCGGAAAACATCCCCGACCATGCCACCCTCACCGTTTATAACCATCAAAGCCTGCTGGATGCCTTTATCCTGATCGGCCATATGCCCAATACCCAATCGATGGTCGCCAAAAAGGAACTGGAATCCACCCCCCTGCTGGCCTCCTGGATGAAAGCGGGCAAGTGCATCTTTATCGACCGCTCCTCGGCGCGGGCAGGAATGGTCTGCATCAAGCAAGGCGCGGATCTGCTGGCGGATAACGTGAATGTTACCATCGCCCCCGAAGGCACCCGCAACAACGGCGGAGAGATCTTGGAATTTAAGGGCGGCGCCTTCAAGATGGCCACCAAAGCTCAGGCTCCCATCCTGCCGGTTGCCATTGAAGGAACCTATCAGCTCTTTGAGGGCAACGGCAAGAAGCTGCGCCCGGCGAAGGTGATCATGTCGGTCCTGCCTGCCATCCCCACCGAGGGGCTGACCCGCGAAGAAGAAAAAGCGTTGCCCGCCAAGGTGCGCGCCCTCATTGAACAAGAAGTAAATCAATTAAAAGGAGAACTCTATTCATGAAAAAGATTTCTGTTGTTGCATTATTGCTCTGCCTGCTGATGGCACTGACCGCCTGCGGCGGCCCCGCAACCTTTGCAGATGTGGATACCGACGCGCTGCTCACCCTGGGCGATTATAAGGGCCTGCCCTATCAGGATGTTTCCACCGCCCCTACCGACTATGAACTGCAGGTCAAGCTGCAAAAGGCCATGGCAGAATCGGGCTACGGCGAAGAGGATAAATCGGTGCTCCGCGAAGGGACCGTTCAATTGGGCGATACCCTCAACATCGACTATAAGGGCATGAAGGATGGCGTTGCCTTCGAAGGCGGTACCGCCCAGAATCAGCCCCTCACCATCGGCAGCGGCCAGTTCATCCCCGGCTTTGAAGAAGGGCTTTTAGGCAAAAAGGTGGGCTCCACCGTTGAGCTTCCCCTCACCTTCCCCACCAACTACAGTTCTGCCGAGTTGGCCGGCCAGGATGTTATCTTTGAAGTTAAGATCAATTTTGTTTCCAGCCGCATCACCTACCCTGAGCTGACCGACGATATTGCCAAGCAGATCGATAAGAACGTCAAGAGCGCGGCAGAACTGCTCAAGAACCAAAAGGAAGCCCTGGAGACCGCCAATATCGAAGCGGCAAATTCCGAAAAGAGAAATTCCCTTTGGAGCAAGGCGATCGAGAATGTCAAGTTCAAAGGGGATCTGCCCAAAAAACTGCTGAAAAAGGCCGCCGATGAATACGATAGCTATTATAAGCAGGTTGCCACCCAAAATGCCTACGATACCATCGAGGAGTTGCTGACCGCCAGCGGCCTTTCGGTGGAAGAATATGAGGCGGCAAGATCGGTCTATAGCGAGGGTCAGGTAAAGAGCCAGATCGTTTCCTATGCCATCGCCAAGGCT
>JAZODI010000100.1:0-39991 GCA_045596965.1 Eubacteriales bacterium
GACGATAATAAGAAACCCGATGATTCTACCGGGGATGACGATGATGAGCCGATTTTCGACGATGACGACGAGACCCCCATCGATTATTCCGATTGGATGACCGTTGCCACCTTCAACGTTAAGAGCTTCTTCAATGGCAATACCACCGATTTGGTTGAACAACAGGTTCGGGAACTGGATGCCGATATCATCGGTTTCCAGGAGATCTCGGTCAATGATCCCGAATACGGCAACATGCATCAGATCGAATATCTGGCGAAAAAGTGCGGTTATCAATATTGGGATTTCGTTGAGACTGTTGATAATACCGGTAAAGGAAGAGGCCAGTACGGCCATGGCATTTTGAGCAAATATCCCATCAAATCCAAGGAGCATGTGGATTATAACCATCAGCATGGGGAGCATCGTGAATATGCTCGCTATGTCCTGGATGTGAACGGAACCGATGTCGTGTATTATAACACCCACCTGGCTACCGAAGGCAATGGTCTGCCCCAGTATAAGGAATTGCTCAAGCGCGCCTATACCGAAAAGAACCCGGTAATCATTACCGGCGACTTTAACCTGTTGATGGAAACAGAGCAGAAGCCCAATCTGGATACCAAGCGTCTGCTGCCGATGATCGGTTTGGAGGATATGACCATTGTTCCCCATCGCAATCTGCAAATTGATAATATTATGATCAGCCCTCGCCATTGGGATTATTATCTGGATGAATCCGAAACAAGCGGTGTTATGTTGAAGGAATCCGAAGCCAGTGACCACTATATGATCTGGACTTATCTGAAATTAAAGTAATCAAATAACCAAAATCACCTCGGCCATGGTCGAGGTGATTTTATTTTAAAAAATAACAAAAAAGTTATAGATTTTTGCGTTTTCTTATTATATAATAGTCGCAAAGAGATAAGGAGGATCAGAAAATGGATCGTTCGGAATATATCAAGGTTGTATCGTATAACACCCAATGCCTCAGCTACGGCAAGGGAAAAGATAAGATCATTGAGGTGCTCAAGGATTTGGATGCCGATATTATTGGCATTCAGGAAGTGGACCTCAATACCCGCCGCTCCGGCCCTGAAAATCAGATGCATGAGCTGGCCAAGGCGCTGGGCTATGATTATTGGTTCTTCGGCAAGACCATCTCCCATCAGGGCGGTGCCTATGGGCATGGCATCTTGAGTAAATATCCCATCCGCAGAAGTGAGATTGTGAAATATACCGATAAAGTTCCCGGCACCGAGGATCGCACCTATGAGCGCCATGTTCTGAGCGTAGACGGGATGAAGCTGGTGCTTTATAATACTCATATTACCGGCGGCTATGGCCGCTTGTTTGAGCAGCTTTCGGAAGTCAACGAGGTGGGCAAGCGGATGGCGCTGGATCCCGCCGCGGTGCTGACCGGCGATTTTAATCTCTTCCCCGATAAGGTGGTGATGGGTCTGCCGATGGAAGGTTTCACCGTTCTCAATACGCCCGAAAATCCGTTGGTAACCACCGTGGATTATGATTATCCCATCGATAATGTGGTTCTGTATGGTGCGCTGGATTATGTTTGCAACGAAGATACCAATAGCGGCATCGAGGTCCATAAAGATACCGGCAGCGATCATTATCCCATTGTGGCCTATATCAAATTTAAAGAAGGCTATGATGTAAAACGCTAATTATAAAAGGAGCAAATGGAATTTCCATTTGCTCCTTTTTTATCAATATTCGGTGATCTGGAAATCAGCGCTGTAGATCTTTCCTTCGGGCTTGATGCCTTTATATTGGATCAGCTCGCTGACCGTAACGAATTGAAATCCCTGCTCGGCCAAATCGTCAATAACGTTTTTCATCGCATTAAAGGTGAAACCATAGATCTCGTGCATCAGCAGAATGTCGCCGTCGTCGGTATTGTTGAGGATCACGCGGCTGATGGCATCGGCATCCCGGCTCTGCCAATCGAGGGTATCCACGCTCCAGAGGATCACCGGCCCATCAATGATCTCCATAACCTTGGCGTTGGCGTTGCCGAAGGGGGTACGGATAACGGTGGGATCGGCGCCAATGGCGTTGCGGATGGCTTCCGCCGCATCCTCGATCTCGGCGCGGATGGTGGCTTCGGTCTGAATGTTGAGGTTTTTATGGTTCTGGGTGTGGCTGCCGATCTCGTTGCCTTTTTCGTAAACGTACCGCAGCTCTTCCTCATAGCGGGGAACCAAGTCGCCCAAAACAAAGAAGGTGGCGTGCCCGTTGTATTCTTCCAGCATATCGGCAAGGGCCTTGGAATAGCCGCCCGGGCCGTCGTCGAAGGTCAGGGCGATCATCGGCTTATCGGGATCGATCAGGTTGGCCCGCCGCACCGCATCAATGGAGAATTCTTCTGTTCCTTCGGGGAAGTGGAGGGTCAGGGTATCTCCCGCAACGGTGAAATGATCCATATCCTCTAAATGGATCTTTTTGACCTTCAGCATATTTTTGATCTTGGCCTCGCCGTTTTCGCCTAAGATGCCGTTGAGATCCAAAATCTCATTCTCTTTGCCGATGCAGAAGGTGGCGGTCTCGCCGATGGGCTGATCGCCGGGGGCGCAAACAGCGGCGTTTTCGTCTAAGATCTCGATCTTATAGAAGAGGGAGAGAACGGTATAATCCCCGCTTTTCTCGGTGGTGTAATCAAAGACCAGGCGGGGGATCTCTTTGTGCTCCGTTTCGGCACGGTCGGCATCCTTGCGCTGCTCCAGCAAACTGCTGAAGGCCTTTTTTGCGTTGGCAAGGTGGTCCTCAATGGCTTGATCAGTGGCCTTGTTTTTGGTTTTGGGATAGGCGAGGTATACGCAACCGTCCCCTTCGGTATAGGAATCCTGCTTTTCGGTCCCTAAGGTCTTTTCGGTCATAAAAGTATAGGGGTGATCCTTCATCAGCCGCTCGGCGGGGGAATCCCCCTGCACCAGGAAATAAACAGCGATGCCGATCACCGCCGCCAATAGCCCAACAGCTAAGGCGCAACGGATCAATCGTTTCATATAAAACGCTCCTTTATCTTTAAACTTATGTCCTAAGTATACACTTTATTAAGAAATGTTGCAACGGTATTTTGCGAAACTTTATAAATTGCCACATTTTGTCGCCGCTATCGTTTACATAGCGGTAGAAAATTTTATTCAGATGTGGTATAATGAATCAAACCAAAGTGCATTGGAGGTCTAACGATGAAAAAGACATTGATTGTAGTCGATATGCAAAACGATTTTATTGATATGGCGCTGGGTACCAAGGAGGCGGTGGCGATCGTTCCCAAGGTCAAGGCGAAGATTGAGGAATACGCTCAAAACGGCGATGAGATTATTTTTACAAGAGATACCCATTTTGAAAATTATCTGGATACCGCAGAGGGCAAAAAACTCCCCGTCCCGCACTGCATCAAAGGAACAAAAGGCTGGGAAATCGCAGACGGCCTTTATGTCGATGGCGCGAAAATCATCGATAAACCCAACTTCGGTTGGCCGAATTGGAACGAGGAAACCTTTGAGAGCGTTGAACTGATCGGTCTTTGCACCGATATCTGTGTGGTTTCCAATGCGCTCATTATCAAAGCGCAGTTCCCCGACGCGCAGGTGAAGGTTGATTCCGCTTGCTGTGCCGGTGTCACCCCCGAGAGCCACCAAGCCGCCCTCAAAACCATGCAAATGTGTCAGGTGGAAGTGGTATAATATGAGAAAATTCAAAGGATTGATACTAATGCTTTTCGTTTCACTCTCTCTGTTTGGAATGACCGCTTGTTCTGATGGCGGTGCCAATTCCTATGAGCAAATCACGCCCCAAGAGGCAAAAACCATTATGGACACTGAAAGCGATTATATCATCATCGATGCCCGCACCGATGATGAATTTGCCGAAGGGCATATTAAAGGGGCGATCATGATTCCCGAATACGAGATCGCCGACCGCGCCGAAAAGGAACTGCCCGATAGGGATGCGCTGATCCTCGTCTATTGCCGCAGCGGCCGACGAAGCAAGATTGCATCCGAAGAGCTGGTCAAGCTCGGCTATACCAACGTCAAAGAATTCGGCGGCATCATCGATTGGCCGTATGAAGTTGTGAAGTGATTTCAACAGATATAAAAGCCGAGCAGAGCGTAAAAACTCTGCTCGGCTGAAATATTTTATTCTTTGTTTTTCCTTGTATGGTACAATTCATGGATTGCCGACAATGTCGCCATAAAACACACGATTGCAGAACTGTAAATCGGTTCAATAAAACGGAACGTCAAAGGCAACAAAAACAATAAAAATCCTGTGACTTTATTCAAGATAGTATGTGCGGATACCAGCTTTTTGTGAGAAACCAATCCCCAAACAACGTTACCGATTTTAATGATGGCGATAATTCCAATCCAAGTCCACAACCAAGTGGGGAATTGCATGAACGGCAGTATTCTCAAAAAACATACTGCCACAAATACACTATCTGCAACCGTATCAAGTCTTGTTCCAAATTTACTAACGGATTTTGTTTTCCTTGCGATTGCTCCGTCGATCATATCGGTAAGCCCGCAAAAGAGATAGAGTATGGTAAACCATACCGATGATAGAGGGATGAACAGAAGCGGCAAACTAAATGCTACTCTGCTCCCGGTAATGATGTTGGCAATATATTTCTTCATAAATTCAGGTTTACTTAATCCACCATTCGGGGGTTATTTCGCCGAGTTTTACAGTACGTCCTGTGGAGTAGTCGAGCATTATTTCAATATCGTTATATTTACCTGCCATAAGTTGCACCATAAGCTCGCGGCAAGCACCGCAAGGCGCACCGTTGGAACCGTCGGGAAGAATGCACAACACCTTATCGATTTCTTGCTCCCCGTTGGTAATCATATTAAAGATTGCATTTCTTTCTGCGCAAATGCCCAGTGTAGAGCAAGTATCAATACAAACACCTGTATATATTTTTCCCGATTTTGATAGTACTGCGGCAGAAACCTCTCCGCATGTAACATATTCCGAAATTCTGCGTTCATTTAATACGGCCTTTGCTGCTGCGTACATTTCAGTCCAAACTTTTTCCATAAATATTTACCTCATCAAACTTGAAGTTGTTGAACTAATTATACCACAAGTGCCGCTGCTTTTCAACGAATGCTTATTTCATCACCTTGACAAACCGGAACATTTCGTCGGGGCCTTCGTTCGGGTCATGTTCGTCATCGTCCGGCATGGGGTGAGTGGGCTGAAAATACTCGCACCAAAATTCGTCGATTTTGAAGCCGCATTTGTTGACGTAAAAATGAATGTTGCGCTTTTCAAAATAAGGGGTGCAGGTTTCCCAAACAAGCGTTTCGGGGTGCAGTGCTTCCACCGCCAGCCACGCGCCGTAGCCGATGCCTTTGGTGTGCTCCTCGGGGGACACAAAGAGAATTTCCAATTCGTTATGGTGGCTCTCCTTGTCGATCTTCAGAATGACACCGCCGACGTTTCTGCCGTCCAGCACAATGCGATAGGTCTCGCTGTTGGGAGCATCAATACAACGCTCGATGGTTTTGCGGGATATAATCTCGCCGTCATCGTCGATGTGGTCGTCCCGCTCGCCGAATTCTTGCAATGCGCCATACTTAAACGACCATTGATTATCCAAGATAAACTGCTCGCGATCGTCGGCAGTCAAGGGGACAAGGGTAACTTCTGTGTGTTTCATAGTAACCTCCTAAAAAAGAAAAAACTCCGGCTATTGTGGCACACAATAACCCGAGCTCACTCGGACACCTAATCCGGCAATGTGAGCGCTACGGCACTCTGCCTCCGGTGACGTATTTTTTGTTATTAAAAAGCAGGCCGGCATCGCGCACCAGTAACTCGGAACTACGTTAACGCGCTCGTATACCTGCCCCTTGCGGTTCACTAGCTGAGCATTGCTCTAAACCGAATCCAGTGATGAGTATACTATACTACAAACTTGCAACAAAATCAAGACATAAAAAACACCCACTCAAATTGAGCGGGCAAAAATGTGCGTAGGAGATAAGCGGGAACTCTGCGCAGCGGATTTTTTTCGAGCCGCTGGTCGGCTGCCTCAACTGACCGCGCATAGCGATGCTATGCGCGGTCAGATCCAAGCTTATCGACACAAAAAAATCAGGTACACGAATGTGTACCTGATCTTTTTTGGTGGAGATAAGCGGGATCGAACCGCTGACCTCTTGAATGCCATTCAAGCGCTCTCCCAGCTGAGCTATACCCCCATATTCGGTTGGTGTTCTTTCGAACGCTTGATTATTATAGCAAAGGGATTTTAATTTGTCAATCCTTTTTTATTATTTATTTCAAAAAACAAGAAAGAAGGCCGAGGGGCCTTCTTTTTTGTTTAATTGGAATCAGACTAAACGAAGCTTTTTGGCAATGGTTTCGCCGTCTACACGAAGATAGCTATGCGCCATGCCGTCGAAGCCGACTTGGAATGTATGGCCTTCGATTTTTGCATTGAGGGCATGGGCGGTTTCAACAAGAATCTCGATTTCATCGTATACATACCCATCGATGACAAGCTCGTTTACACGCTTGACGCGGCGGTAGCAAACATGATGCCCAAGTGCATCGCTTTCCAGCAATACGCGATGCTTGACCTCCTCATCGGCTCTTCTTAAAGGGCTGGAGTATTCGAAACCGGGATTTCCGACGGCGGGGGAGTCCTCTTGGGGGACGGTCTCGCCAACGACCTCGATGGGTTCCGGGGGCAGGGTTTTCAGGCGGCGGCTGTATTTGATACCCATGATCAGGTAATAAAGTACATATGCATGAATGGCAACATCCAGAATGCCCGAAATATCCGCCATCAAAAGATAGGCGAGGATCATGATAATGCTATCCAATATAAACAAGACTAAGGCGGCAATCATCCAACCGTGGTTCTTTTTACTGCCCAGCCAGCAAAGAAAATAACCGAGCAGAATGGAGGCGGCAAAAATGATTGTTATAACCAAAACCGGGGTGGATTCGCTGGCGACGCCGACGGAAACCGCAAAGTAGGGAACGGATGCGGAAAAAAGCAAAAAGACACCTGCATTGCCGAGCAATAAGCCGATGTTGACAATGGTAAAAACGATCATTAAAAGCAGATTGGAGCGGGCAGAAGAAACTTTTGCTTGAAAGCGCTCTCTCTCAGATTGGGAGGAATGAGGGGTATTCATAATTTGGTCTCCTTATAAATTGCCGAAGTAGGGGCTTTTATTTTGAAACATCATATCACGAATCGACATAAATGGCAAGAAAAATTAAAAGAGTGATTGCAATTATTGGTATAATATATTATAATTATGTTGTATAACTATTTTTGTTTTGCGAGGTTGAAAAACGATGCGCGTTGTTGTTAAGGTAGGAACATCCACCCTTACCCATAAAACGGGGAATTTAAATATCCGCCATATTGAAACCCTTTGCCGCGTTTTGAGCGATTTGAAGAACGCAGGGCATGAGCTGGTTTTGGTTTCTTCCGGCGCGATTGGCATGGGTGTGGGCAAGCTTTGCCTCAAGGAGAGGCCCAAGGATATGCCTACCAAGCAGGCGGCGGCCGCGGTGGGGCAATGCGAGTTGATGTATACCTACGATCGGTTGTTTTCGGCCTATAATCATACGGTTGCGCAAATCCTGCTGACCGGCGAGGATATGAACCATGCCGATCGGTATGAAAATTTCCGCAATACCCTCCATCGGCTATTAGAGCTGGGAGCGTTGCCCATCATTAACGAAAACGATACCGTTTCCACCGCCGAGATCGCGGTGGGGGATAACGATACCTTGGGCGCGATCGTTGCCAAAGGCGCGGATGCAGAGCTTTTGGTTTTGCTCACCGATATCGACGGTCTTTATACGGCTGATCCCCGCACCAATCCGGATGCCACCTTGATTTCAAATGTATCGGAGATCACTCCCGAACTGATGGCAACGGCGGGCGGAAAGGGCTCGGCCTTGGGCACCGGCGGGATGGCGACCAAGCTTTCTGCCGCCAAGCTTTGCCTGGAGGCGGGGATCGCAACGGTGATCGCCAACGGTGACGACCCCGAAATATTATACGACATTTTAGAAGGAAAAGCGGTAGGAACATTATTTAAAAAATGAGTACACAAGATATTTTGAAAAAAGCAGTTGCCGCCCGCGCCAAGTTGGCGGTGCTGAATACAGAGCAAAAGAATGCCGCCCTGCTTGCCATGGCCGATCGGCTGGAGCGGGCAACGGCGGAGATCTTAGCGGCCAACGAGCAGGATCTTAAAGAGTTTGGCGATACCATGACGGTGGTGATGCAGGACCGCCTGCGGCTGAATGCCGAGCGGATCAAGGATATGGCCTTGGGCATCCGCGAGGTGGCGGAGCTGCCTGATCCTGTCGGCGCGGTTTTGGAGCAGGTGGAGCGCCCCAACGGGCTTTTGATCCAAAAAACCGCCGTCCCCATGGGGGTGGTGGCGATCATTTATGAAAGCCGCCCCAATGTTACCGCCGATGCGGCGGCGCTGGCCTTTAAGAGCGGGAACGTTTGCATTCTGCGGAGCGGCAAGGAAGCCTGGCGGTCGGCCAAGGCGATCGTTTGCGCCCTGCGGCAGGGGCTGGAGGATTTGGGCCTGCCTGCCGATGGCGTTCAATTGATTCAAGATACTACCCGCCAATCGGCCAAGGAGCTGATGGAGGCGGTGGGGTATGTGGATCTGCTGATTCCCCGCGGCGGACCCGGCCTGATAAATGCCTGCCTGGAGGGCGCCAAGGTGCCTGTTATCCAAACGGGGACAGGGATCTGCCATATTTATGTGGATGAAACCGCCGATTTGGAAAAGGCGCTGAATATTATTGAGAATGCTAAAATAAGCCGTCCTTCGGTCTGCAATGCGGCGGAGGTCTGCCTGGTGCATCGCGGCATTGCCGAGGGATTTTTGCCCCGCCTCAAGGCGCGGCTTTCCAAGGTGGAGTTTCGATGCGATGAAGAGGCCCAAGCCATTCTGCAGGGAACACCTGCGGGTGAGAAGGATTTCGATACCGAATTTTTAGATTATATCCTGGCGGTCGGGATCGTTGGGAGCGTGGAAGAGGCGCTCAGGCATATCGCCGCCCATTCTACCGGCCATAGCGAGGCTATTATTACCGAGGATGAAAAAAATGCCAAGCTTTTTACCGCTATGGCGGATAGCGCGGCAGTCTATGTGAATGCTTCCACGCGGTTTACCGACGGCGGGCAGTTTGGCCTGGGATGCGAGATGGGCATCTCCACCCAAAAGCTCCATGCCAGAGGGCCGATGGGGCTAAGAGAGTTGACTACCTATAAGTACATTATTCAAGGAAACGGGCAGGTGAGAGGATGAACTACGGATTTATCGGTTGCGGAAACATGGGCGGTGCCTTGGCATCCGCCGCATCCCAAGCGGTGGGCGGCGAGAAGATCCTCTTGGCCGATGCCGATCTTCAAAAGGCGCAGGCGCTTGCCGCGCGGATCGGCGCCAAGGTTTCCGATGCCGAAACCATTGCAAAGGAATGCGATTATATCGTTTTGGGGGTGAAGCCCCAAGGGATGGCGGCTCTGCTGGCCGACCTGCCGATCGAGGGGAATCCTACCATGATCAGCATGGCGGCGGGGCTTTCCACCGAAACCCTCGCAAAAATGGCGGGCAGGGATCTTGCCTGGATCCGCATCATGCCCAATACCCCGGTTGCATTGGGAGAGGGGCGGATCCTTTATACGCTGAAGAAGGCCGATGCCGAGGCGGAAGAGGGCTTTTTGAACCTCTTTTCCAAGGCAGGCAAACTTTATAAATTGGATGAAGAACTGATCGATGCGGGAACTGCCCTTTCGGGCTGTGGGCCTGCCTTTGTCTACCTCTTTATCGAGGCCTTGGCAGAGGGTGCGGCGCAATGCGGCGTTCCCCGCGAGATGGTGGTGGAATTGGCCGCAGGAACCGTTCTCGGCGCGGCAAAGATGGTGCTCCAAGGGGAAAAGGACCCGGCCGAGCTGCGGGAGAATGTTTGCAGCCCCGGCGGCAGCACCATCGAGGGGGTAAAATCCCTGGAGGCGGATGCTTTTCGCAATATTATTTATCAGGCAGTGAAAAAATCATACGATAGAACAAAGGAGTTAGGAAAATGAGAATCGAAGAAAACATTGAATTTATCCGTGGCTTTGATGCAGAGGTTGGCGCGGCCATCGAAGCGGAATATAAGCGCCAGCAGGACGGCATCGAGCTGATCGCCTCCGAAAACGTTGCCTCCGAGGCGGTTATGGCGGCGATGGGAACGGTGCTGACCAATAAATATGCCGAAGGGTATCCCGGCAAGCGCTATTATGGCGGTTGCCAATGCGTCGACGTGGTGGAAGAGATTGCCCGCAAGCGCGCCTGCGAACTCTTTGGTGCGGAGCACGCGAACGTTCAGCCCCATAGCGGCGCCCAGGCTAACATGGCCGTTTATTTCGCCTTTTTGAAGCCCGGTGATACGGTTATGGGTATGAATTTAGCCCATGGCGGTCATCTTACCCATGGCAGCCCTGTAAATATGTCCGGCTCCTTCTTTAATTTTGTACCCTATGGTGTTTCCGATGATGGGTTCATCGATTATGATGCGATGGAAAAGCTCGCCAAAGAAAATCAGCCCAAGCTGATCGTTGCCGGCGCATCCGCTTATCCCCGCACCATCGATTTCAAGCGCATTTCCGAGATCGCAAAATCCGTCGGCGCGCTCTTTATGGTGGATATGGCCCATATCGCAGGCTTGGTGGCCGCGGGGATGCATCCCTCGCCCGTGCCCTATGCGGATATCGTTACCACCACCACCCATAAGACCTTGCGCGGTCCCCGCGGCGGCCTGATCCTCTGCAAGGAGGAATATGCCAAGGCCATCGATAAGGCCATCTTCCCCGGTACCCAGGGCGGTCCCTTGGAGCATATCATCGCCGCCAAGGCGGTCTGCTTTGGGGAGGCGCTCAAGCCTGAATTTAAGGCCTATCAGGAGCAGGTGGTAAAAAACGCCAAGGCGCTGGAGAAGAAACTGCTCGCCGAAGGGATCAACTTGGTATCGGGCGGTACCGATAACCATCTTTTGCTCCTCGATCTGCGGAGCAACGGCATCACCGGCAAGGAGCTGGAGCACCGCCTGGATGAGGTGCATATCACTGCCAATAAAAACGCCATCCCCAATGATCCCGAAAAGCCCTTTGTTACCAGCGGTATTCGCCTGGGTTCTCCTGCGGTTACCACCCGCGGCTTCAAGGAGGCCGAGATGGAGCTGATCGGCGGATGGATCAAGGACGTTATCGCCGATTTTGAGGGCAATAAGGAGCGGGTTACCAAGGAAGTTATGGCCCTATGCGAGAAATATCCTCTTTACAAAGGGTGATAAGATGAATCCGAATCTGCCTCAGAGCAGGAGATTTCGGTGCTTTTTGCCCATTTTCTCTTGATAGGCGCCGGCCTATCTGCAAAAAAGATGAACAAAAATCCCTCGAAATCTCCGTGCTTTGAGGTCGAAGATCTTTAAAAGAGCGGATTTTTGTTCAACCGAGGCATAAAACACAGCCAATGCCGGTGCATAGGCGAGTATATTAACGAAGGGTGAGCAAAAATCCGCCTTTTCAAGACGAGGTTCGGATTCGTCTTATCACCCTAAGGAGAATAAATAATGAAACGTAAACTTTTGAAATTGCTCAATAAAAATTCCCGCACTCCGCTGGAGGATCTGGCAACCATGATCGGCGCCGCTCCTGCAGAGGTTGCCAAGGCCATCGATGAGATGGAAAAGGATGGGGTGATCCGCGGCTATAAGGCGGTGATCGACTGGGAACGGTTGGATAATACCTATGTTTCCGCGCTGATCGAGCTGCAGGTTACCCCCAAGGCCACCCTGGGCTTTGAAGAGGTGGCGGAAAAGATTGCAAAATACCCCGAGGTAGAATCGGTCTACCTGATGTCCGGCGGCTATGACCTCACCGTTATAGTCAAGGGGAAGAATTTCCATGAGGTAGCAATGTTTGTTGCAAAAGAGTTGGCACCGATGGAGAGTGTTACCTCCACCGCCACTCATTTTGTTCTGCGGCGCTATAAGGAATTGGATGTTCAGCTTTGCGATACAAAATGCGATGATCGGGGGCTTTATTCCCTTTGATGGACTATAATAAACTTCTCAACCCGGAGGTCCTGAGCATTCAGCCCTCCGGCATCCGCCGTTTTTTTGACCTGGCGGAAACCATGAGCGAGGTTATCTCCCTGGGCGTGGGCGAGCCGGATTTCCCCACCCCTTGGTTGATCCGCAAGGCGGGCATCCGCTCCCTGGAGGATGGCAAGACCCGCTATACCTCCAATAGCGGTCTGCAATCCCTGCGGGAAACAGTCGCGCAATACTTAAATCGGAAATACGGGCTTTGCTACGAACCGCTCAGCGAAATCTTGGTTACCGTTGGCGGGAGCGAGGCGATCGATGGATGCATTCGCGCGGTGGTCGCGCCGGGGGATGAGGTGATTATCCCGCAGCCAAGCTATGTCTGCTATGAGCCCATCACCCGCCTGGCAGGCGGTGTACCTGTTATTATCGAGACCAAGGCCGAGGATCAATTTAAATTAACGCCCGAGGCGCTGAAGGCGGCCATCACCGATAAGACCAAACTGCTGATTTTACCCTATCCCTGCAACCCCACCGGGGCGATCATGGAAAAAGAAGACTTGGAAAAGATCGCCGAAGTTTTGCGGGGGACGAATATCCTTGTCCTTTCCGATGAGATCTACGCTGAGCTGACTTTCGGCGGCAAAAAGCATGTTTCCATCGCCAATTTGGAGGGAATGAAGGAGCGCACCGTTTTGGTCAACGGCTTTTCCAAAGCCTTTTCCATGACCGGCTGGCGGATGGGCTATGCCTGCGGCCCGCAGGAGATCATGGCTCAGATCACCAAGATCCATCAGTTTGCCATTATGTGCGCCCCTACCACCTCCCAATATGCGGCCATCGTTGCCATGACCGAATGCGATGAGATGGTGGAGGAAATGCTGGAGGAATATGATACCCGCCGCAGGCTGATCGTTGATGGCTTTAATAAGCTGGGGCTGACCTGCCGCGATCCCAAAGGTGCATTTTACGCCTTCCCTTCCATCCAGAAAACAGGCCTTACCAGCGAGGAATTCTGCCAACGCCTGCTGGAGAGCAAGCATGTGGCGGTCGTTCCCGGCCCGGCCTTCGGGCAGGGCGGCGAGGGCTTTATCCGCGCCTCTTATTGCTATTCCACCGATCATATCAAGGAAGCGCTCAAGAGAATTGAAGAATTCTTAAAAGAGTTAGACTGATGAATGGGCGGATCTTCTCGTTTTTCGCCCTTTATTTAGTAAAAAACGGCTCGCTGATAAGCGAGCCGTTTTGAATTGTTACCAAATTGTAGGAATTTGTAATTTGACATGGTATATATTGGTATGATATAGTGGAATTGGAAAGAAAAGGTATTCAATTGGCAAAAACCTGCAACCTTCCTCTCGCGTGGTAATTGCCTTAGAATAAAGAACAGCCTTCCCGCAAGGGAAGGCTGTTTTTGCGTATTATTTTATCAAGCGATCCAATCTTCGTTTTTGAATAAGCCGCATAAAGGGCACACCCAAGCCAAAGCAGACGATAAATTCACTGGCCGCGATCTCCAGCACCATCATCAGCCAAGCGGGCCATGCAAAGGATTCCAGCATCAAAAAGGTAAGCATGGTGCCGATGATCAGCCCGTTGAAAAGGATCGGCCAGAGGGGGGCGATCAGCAGATGGCGGCTCTTATAGGTGCAATAGGCCGCGATCAGCGTTGCCAATGTTCCGAAAAGGGCGTCCCAGGGGGTGGAAAAGATCAGATTGGAAAGCAGGCACCCCAGCGTTACTCCGGGAATGGCCCAGGGGGTAAAGAAGGGGAGTAGGGTTAAAAGCTCGGCCAGGCGGAATTGGATCGGGCCGAAGGCAAACTGCCCCAAGGGCAGGGTCAAAACAACATAGAGGGCGGCGATAATCCCGGTTATCGCCAGACCCTTGGTGGTTCTTTTCATTTAATTTATCTCCTTAGTATGATTTAAGGTCCGGATCAGGATCAGTAACGACAGACCAAACGGTTTAATGTCTCCGTTTAAGACAGTTTTTCAATACCCTTTGCGATTCTCTTGAGGGTTTCTTCCTTGCCCAAGAGATAAGCCAGCTCAACGCCGCCGCCGGGGGTAAACTGCTTGCCCGAAAGGGCGGTGCGAAGGGGCCAGAGGATCAGGCCGTTTTTAACCTCTAATTGAGCGATGAGGTCGAAAAGGGCGGTATGAATATTCTCTTGGGTCCAATCGGTGATGGCCTCCAGCACCGGCAGAGTCGCCTTGAGGGAATCAAGAGAATTTTCGGGGTTGGTCTTCATCTTTTTATGGGTATAGAGCTCGATATCATATTCGGGCAGAGCATCGATGAAATCGATCATCTCGGGGATCTCGTTGAGGATCTGGCAACGGCCCTGCAGCAGAGCGGCCAGGGAACCAAAGTCGATATCGGTGCGGGTAACGGCCTGCTCAATAAAGGGCTTGGCCATCGCTAAAAATTCCTCGGCGGGCAGAGCCTTGATATATTCGCCGTTGAGCCAATTGAGCTTTTCGGTATCGAAGATGGCGGGGGATTTGGAGATGCCCGCAATATCAAATTCTTGGATCAGCTCTTCCAGGGTGAATTTCTCCTGCTCGCTCTTGGGTGCCCAGCCCAAAAGGGCAATATAGTTGAGGACCGCATCCTTGAGGTAACCCTTTTTGATCAGGTCTTCATAGGAAGCATCGCCGTTGCGCTTGGAAAGTTTATTTTGGGCATCCTTCATAACCGGCGCGCAATGGACGTATTTGGGGATCTCCCAACCGAATGCTTCATAAAGCAGGTTATATTTGGGGGCGGAGGAGAGGTATTCCTTGCCGCGGACAACGTGGGTGATGTTCATCAGGTGATCGTCGACCACGTTGGCGAAGTTATAGGTGGGCAGACCGTCGGTCTTCATCAGGATCTGATCGTCCAGCTCGCTGTTGTCGACGGTGATCTCGCCATAGATCTCATCATGGAAGGTGGTGGTGCCGCCCTCGGGGATCTTTTGGCGGATAACAAAGGGAACGCCCGCCGCCAGCTTTTCTTCGATCTCTTCCTTGGAGAGGTTGCGGCAATGGCCGTCGTATTTATGAGGAACCTTGGAGATGGAGTGGATCAGCTTCAGCTCGTCCAACCGTTCCTTATCGCAGAAGCAATAGTAAGCCGCGCCCTTTTCCACCAATTCCTTGGCGTAGTCCATATAAAGGCTTTGGCGCTCGCTCTGGATATAAGGGCCGTAATCACCGCCAACATCGGGACCTTCATCCCAATACATGCCCGTTTCCTTCATGGTGCGGTAGATCAGATCAACAGCGCCCTCCACATACCGCTCTTGGTCGGTATCCTCGATCCGCAGAATGAACTTGCCGTTATTCTGGCGGGCGATGAGATAGGTATAAAGTGCGGTCCGCAGATTACCTACGTGCATATAGCCGGTAGGGGACGGCGCAAAACGTGTTCTTACTTCCATGATTATATTCTCCTTTTTGATCGGTCTGTTTGTAATCATATTTTCACGCATAATATAATATTATTTTTTTTAATAGTTGTCAAGTTCGATTATTTATGTTATTATATTTAGGATAGAGCAAATAATCCGAACCCGCCTCAAAGCGGGATCTTTCGGTGCTTTCTATCCAAATCGTTCTTGTAAGGCGGCGGCCTTACTGCGCCCGATTTGAATAAAAATCCCTCAAAATCTCCTCGCTTTGAGGTCGAAGATTTTGAAAAGAGCGGATTTTTGTTCAATCAAGGCACAAAACGCAGCCAATACTGTCGTATTGGCGAGTATTTTAACACAGAGTGAGCAAAAATCCGCCTTTTCAAAACGGGCTCGGATTATTCGCTCTATCCTAAGTTGAATATTTATGCTCTTTAAAGGAGAATCAATAAATGGCAGAAAAAACCATCTTCAGCGGAATTCAGCCCAGCGGCATCATTACCTTGGGCAATTATATCGGCGCGGTGCGCAATTGGAGCAAGGTCAGCGACCAAGGGAAGGGCATCTTCTCGGTGGTGGATCTCCATGCGATCACTGTCCGCCAGGATCCCAAGGAACTGCATGAGCGCATCCTTTCCACCCTTGCGATGATCATTGCAAGCGGCGTGGATCCCAAAAAGAATCTGATCTTTATCCAAAGCCATGTCCCGGAGCATTGCGAGCTTTCCTGGATCCTCAATTGCTATACCATGTTTGGCGAGCTTTCCCGCATGACCCAGTTTAAGGATAAATCCAAGCGGTATGCCGATAATATCAACGCAGGGCTTTTTGATTACCCTGTTTTGATGGCGGCGGATATTCTGCTTTATGATACCGATCTTGTCCCTGTCGGCGTGGACCAAAAGCAGCATCTGGAGCTGGCGCGGAATATTGCCAACCGCATGAACGGCATCTTCCCCGATCTCTTTACCGTTCCCGAAGGGTATATCCCTTCCATCGGCGCCAAGGTCATGAGCCTGACCCAGCCCGATAAGAAGATGAGCAAATCCGATCCCAACCCCAAAAGCTATATCAGCATCATTGATGAGCCGGCTAAGATCCTCAAAAAGTGCAAGAGTGCGGTTACCGATAGCGAAAACCGCATCGCCTTTGAGGAAGGGCGGCATGGCATGAATAACCTTTTGACCATCTATAGCGCCATGACCGGCAAATCCATCGAGGATGCGGTGAAGGAATTCGAAGGCCAGGGCTACGGCACCTTTAAAACAGCGGTGGCCGAAGCCATCATTGCGGAGCTGACCCCCTTGCAGGAGGAATATCGCCGCCTGATGGCCGATCCCGCTTACCTGCGCGAGGTTTATACCTCCTCGGCGGAAGCTGCGCGGGCGATCGCGGAAAAGACATTGGCAAGAGTCCACGAACGGATCGGATTCGTTGCCCGATAAAAGGATGAAAAATTATGGCAAAATTTGATTATTTAATGATCCTGCTTGCCTGGCTGGTAGCGGGGCTGATGAGCTTCCTCTGCACCCCTTTGGCCAAGCGGGTGGCCGAAAAGATCGGCGCCATCGATGTTCCGAAGGATAATCGGCGGATGCATAAAAAGCCTATTCCCCGCCTGGGAGGCCTGGCTATCTTTTTGGGCTTCTTTATCAGCACCATGGTCTTTACCTTCAACTTTATCACCCTGCCCATCTACGGCATTTTGCTGGGCGCGATGGTGATCGTTGCATTGGGAATGGCCGATGATGTTTTGGCATTGCATGCGATCAAAAAATTCGTTGTCCAGATCGTGGCGGTGGCGATCCCTGTTGCCTGCGGGGTGCGGATCGAGCGTTTCCCCAATTTCTTTGGAGAAGCCGCCTATATTGAGTTGCCCCTCGGCTGGTCCATTGCCATCAGTATGGTCTGGCTGATCGCCATTCTCAATGCGGTGAATATTATTGACGGGCTGGACGGGCTGGCTTGCGGCGTTTCCACCATTATGACCATTTCCAGCGTGTTTATTCTCATCTTGCTGGAAGCTCCCCAAGTGGCAATCATTGCCGCGGCATTGGCGGGTGCTTGCATGGGCTTTCTGCCCTATAACTTCAATCCCGCCAAGATGTTTATGGGCGATACCGGCTCCATGTTTATCGGTTATATTTTGGCCTGCCTTTCCATTGTGGGGTTGTTTAAGGCCTATGCGGTGGTGGCGTTCTTTGTTCCCGTATTGCTTTATCTGTTGCCTATCTTCGACCTGATGTTTGCGGCATGCCGCCGTATTTTGAGTGGTAAATCTCCCATGCAGGCTGATAAATCCCATCTCCACCATAAGCTGATCGCCATGGGTTTATCCCAAAAGCAGGCGGTGGCGGTGCTTTATGGCGTTGCGGCCATTTTGGGCTTTTGCGCCGTTTTGCTCACAACCGATAGCTTTAAAAAGGCGCTGATTATGATCGGTGTGGCGTTCGCCTTTATTATGGTGGGTGCGTTTGTTATCTATCGGCGGGAAAAGAAATTGGAAAAAGAAGAGGTTGAAAACCAGGAATAACATAAAACGGGTGCGCGAGCACCCGTTTTTTCGTATGATACAAAAATCCGACCATTTTTTTGGAAAATTTCGGAGTGTTTTTTTATATGAAAATGTTGCATTATAGCGTAATATTTTATATAATAAAGTGTGTGTTTTAAGGAGGAGGGCAAGCAAATGGTTTGTAATTCAATATTGGATGCCATGGGCAATACCCCCATCATCCGTCTGCGCAACCTGCCTGAGCCGGATAGCGCGGATATTTTGGTGAAATTTGAAGGTTTGAATGTGGGCGGCTCGATCAAGACCCGCACCGCTTTTAATATGATCAAGGATGCAGAAGAGCGCGGCCTGATCGGCCCCGATACCATCATTGTTGAGCCCACCAGCGGCAATCAGGGCATTGGCCTTGCATTGGTCGGTGCGGTGCGTGGCTATGCGGTTAAAATCATTATGCCCGATTCGGTTAGCGAGGAGCGGCGCAAACTGGTCAATCAGTATGGCGCGGAGGTTATTTTGGTGCATGACGCGGGCAATATCGGTGCCTGCATCGAGGAATGTCTGGAGTTGGCGTTGAAGATGCAAAGGGAAGACCCAAAGGTGTTTGTTCCCCAGCAGTTTGAAAACCCCGCCAACCCCGCCATTCAGCGTCAGCAGACCGGCAAGGAGATCTTGGAGCAGGTGGATGGGCCCATCCATGGCTTTTGCTCCGGCATCGGTACCGGCGGAACCATCACCGGCATCGGCGAGACTCTGCGGGCGGTCAATCCCGATATGACCATCTGGGCGGTGGAGCCGGAAAATGCGGCCATCCTTTCGGGCGGTTCCATCGGCACCCATCTGCAGATGGGGATCGGCGACGGTATAATTCCCGCCATTCTCAATCAAAATATTTATGATGATGTTTGCATTGTTAAGGATGAAGAGGCGTTGCAGGTCTCCAAGGACCTGGCCGCCAAGGAAGGCATCCTTTGCGGCATCAGCAGCGGCACCAATGTGGCGGCCGCGTTGAAATTGGCAAAGAAATTGGGGAAGGGTAAAACGGTTGTTACTGTTTTGCCGGATACCGCCGAGCGGTATTTTTCCACCCCGTTGTTTGACTAATCTAAAAAATATTAGGAGGAAAAAATTATGGATTCCAATGTACGTCCCGAATCGATGGCAAGAATTACCAATAAAGAGCTTGCCGACGTTTTTATTCAAGAGCAGATCGCCGCTGTCCGCGCCCAGGTGGGGGATAAGAAGGTGCTGCTGGCCCTTTCCGGCGGTGTGGATTCTTCCGTTGTTGCCGCTCTGCTGATCAAGGCGATCGGTAAGCAGCTGGTCTGCGTTCATGTCAACCATGGCCTGATGCGTAAGGATGAATCGGAAAATGTCATCAAGGTCTTCCGCGGGGAGCTGGATGCCAACCTGATCTATGTGGACGCTACCGACCGTTTCCTGGATCTTTTGAAGGATGTGGCTGAGCCGGAGAAAAAGAGAAAGATCATCGGCGCGGAATTTATCAATGTTTTTGCCGATGAGGCCCGCAAGCTGGAGGGTGTTTCCTTCTTGGCGCAGGGTACCATCTATCCCGATATTCTGGAAAGCTTTAAGCAAGCCGAAGGCAAAAAGGCGGTTAAATCCCATCATAACGTGGGCGGCCTGCCGGAGGATCTGCAGTTTGAGCTGGTGGAGCCCATCAAGCTGCTTTATAAGGACGAAGTGCGCGTGGTCGGCGAGGCGCTGGGCCTGCCCCATGGGATGGTCTATCGCCAGCCCTTCCCCGGCCCCGGCCTGGGCGTTCGCTGCCTCGGTGCCATCACCCGCGACCGTCTCCATGCTCTGCGGGAGGCCGATGCCATTCTGCGGGAGGAATTTGATGTCTGCGGCCTGGCCGAGAAGGTATGGCAGTATTTCGTCGTTGTCCCCGATATCAAGAGCGTCGGCGTGAAGGACGATAGCCGCTATGAAGGCTGGCCCGCCATCATCCGCGCAGTCAATACCAAGGATGCCATGACCGCCACCATCGAAGAGATCCCCTATGCAGTCTTGCATAAGATCACCGACCGCATCACCCATGAGGTAGAGGGCATCAACCGCGTTCTGCTGGATCTCACTCCCAAGCCCATCGGGACCATTGAGTGGGAATGATTTTGCTTTGCAAAATCAACTATGATTGCCCTTTGGGCAAGTTATGAGTTATGATTTGCTTTGCAAAGTTATGAGTTGCCTTGCGGCAACGCTGACTTTATTGGGCAATCATATCATGACATTTGGGCATTGCCCAAATTCATAACTCTAAACTCATAACTAAAACGTTTACAGAGGAGTTTATGTCAAATAGCATTTTGAGAGATAAATCTAAAACCTTTGCCAAAGAAATCGTTTTCCTTTGCCGCAAACTAAAAGAAAATAGGGTTGAAGCGGTTTTGATAAATCAACTTCTGCGGTCGGGTACTTCTGTTGGCGCAAATATCCATGAAGCGCGGTATGCTCAAGGAACCAAGGATTTTATCTCAAAATTTGAAATTGCTTTAAAAGAATGCAACGAGAGCGAATATTGGCTCGAACTTCTTTATGAAACAAATTCTATCACCGAAGAAGACTTCAAAAAGTTTCAAGGTGGTTGCATCGAGATTCGAAGAATGTTAGTTTCTTCGGTAACAACTTTAAAGAATAAGTAACTTTTTAAACAATGCAAAAATGCCCTTCGCAGTTCTCTGCGAAAGGCATTTTTTCCAAGTGACGATCAAAGGAGTACATATGAGCCAAATAAGAGGAATTTCTTTCTTAAACCCTGTGAATATTGAAGAGGAGTATCTTAAAAAGTGTGTGGAGTACGCAATCGGGAACGATATCAATCATTTTGAGCTGATCGGCCCGATCCACGATCCCATTCGCGGCAACTGCGATGGTATGATCTTCTTCCGCAAGTATGCCCAATTCAATGAGGGTAAGGATGCGGAATACATCAAATACTGTGAAAAGGTCGTCAACGAGGCGGTGGATAAGGTTACCGCCCACGGCATCAAGAGCTATTATTGGCATCACGAACTGGAGCTTCCCATTGGTTTCGACGAGGTGTATCCCGAAGTGCGCAATGCAGACGGCGACATTGAAGTAACCCACCCCCTGGTTAAGGATTTTCTTGAGAATAAGATCGAAGATTTCTTCGCTGCTTATCCGAATATGGCAGGAATTGTTCTTACCCTGCATGAAACCAGAATCCCGCTTCTTAAACTCAAGAATCAGAAGCTGGATAAGGTGGAGCGAGTGAAATACGTCACCGAGATCCTCTATAACACCTGCAAGAAGCTGGGCAAGGAGCTGATTGTTCGTCCCTTTGCAAGCATTGCCAAGGACTATGACGATTTTATGGACGCTTACGAGCGGATCTCCGATGATCTTGTTGTTTGCGATAAGTGGACGAAATACGATTGGTCGCTCTACCGCCCGTTTAATTCCTTCTTCGAGCGGATCAAAAATCCTCTGCTTGTTGAAACAGATATTTTTGGCGAATTTTTCGGCAAAGGGGTATGGCCCTTGATGCTGAAAAAGCATATCACCGAAAAGGTGGCTCAAAGCAACCGCTACGGTGTGCGGGGCTTTGTTTCCCGCATCGATCGGGATGGCTTTATCGCTTTCGGCACCCCCAACGAAGTGAACTTGGATATTATGAACGCCGCAATCAACGGAAAGGACGTTGATGCGGCCATCGACGCATTTTTTGCGCGGGAGTACGGCGAATACGCCCCCATCGTCCGAGAGGCGATGAACGATACCGAGGAGCTTCAGATCAAGGCGATGCATGCCGAGGGAAAGGAGCTTCATTGGCTCAGTATGTTCCCGCCGCTCTTTCGGATCAAGGGTGCTTATACCATCTTCCGAAAAGATTTTAAGCCCTCCTCCAGTTATATCGAAGCCGGCTTTATAAGCTTCCACCCTGAGGTTGTATTGAAAGAGCAGGGTGAGGCGATTGCCAAGATCGGGGAAAAACTCGCCTTGGTCAAAACTCTGGAGGGCAAGCTGGATAAGGAAAAATATGAGGGGCTTTATACCCGCTTTGCAAACTTTTTCTATGCCGCTCAAATATATCGGGAACTTTCCAAGGCCTATATCGCTATGGCAAAATATTTTGGAGAGAACGATGAGGATGCGCTCGCCGCAATTTATAAGGCCATCGATCGGATGACCGAATTGGACGAGGAGGGCTATACCCTTCTTGGAAAGGATTGGTACGGCGAGGTGCTTTCTCTGGAGGCCGACAGCCCCTTCTTGACCTATGGTCTTCAAGTGGATCTTTCGGAGCGCGCCAGCCAAATTCACCATCTCAAGAGCCAGCTTGGCCGATCGATCGAGCTTGAAGTGGAAGCAAGGCGCAGGATGGCAAGGGAAAATGCGGTGGATTTTGTTGTTGCAGGCGGTTTCAACGAAGGGCATAATAAAAAGAGCGAGCCTAATTTTTCCGCCGCCCTTACCCTTGAGGATGGCAACTGCCGCACCGCAGGATCGGAGCGAGGTAGTTTTTGGTCGTTGCTGAAAGCACACGGCTGGTTTTCCTATGATATGAAGGTGACGCCCAATGGGGAAAACACCGTTGTTGTTCGCGGTAAGGGAAGCGACGGTACCCTTAGCATCGATATTACCATCGATGGAGATATGACCCGCCATAGTGCAACGGGAGATGGAATTCTTGAAATTTCCAGAACCTTCACGCCCCAAAAGGATGCCCAAACGGTTACGGTAAGAATTGATCGTAATTCCGAATCCCTCCCGTTTATCTATACACTTATGATTAAATAAGAAAAACGGAGCATTGCAAAGGACCGTTTTCAATTATTCCCATTCTTTTTCATAGTAAAACACGGCGGCAGAGAGGTGTAAATCTCCCTGCCGCCGTATCTTTTATTCAAAACAAAATAACATTCTTATCAAATCGTATAAAGGTCGCTTGTTTTTCAACGGGTGAACAAAACCGATGGAATAAACGAAAGAAGCGGCATTCATCGTTGCTTTTGGGTTCCACACTTTTTTACTCGCAATATCACCGTATTCGCATTGCTCCGAATCGGCTATATATTTCAGATGTTTATTCATTTCCTCGATTTGGCGATTGATATCGTAGTTTCTCAGAGAGACTACTGCGATGCGGCACTTTTTGTTTTGCGATTTGATGTGTTCAATAAGTTCACGGTACTTATTATCAAATTCATTGGAGTTTTCTGTGAACAATCCGATATCCGCTTGTCCAATGTGTACAAGTACCGTTTCAGGAGAAAGTGCTGCTATGGACTCTTTATATGTACTTAAAGCATCGGTTACCGAAATATTCTCAAAACTGCGGTTATAAATTTTTTGTTCAACCGCAAAAGCCTGCCGTATTTCTCCGGTTGGGATATTCACATCCTCACCGCATCCGAATATTACGATGCCGCCCTGCTCGGCAAGCTCGTTCAATTTTTCATATTTTTTCATTTCTGCCTCTCTCATTTTTTATACCCTCCGATTCTGCAAACGCTTCTTATCCAAAGAAACATTACGAAAATATACGATTACATTTAAGGATACGATTGCCAGGTTCAGGATGTATGCAATTAAAACGTAATTGATCTGTCCTGAAATTAGCTTTGCGGAAATACCTGCGATATAGCCCGTAATAATAAGAAGGATAAACGGCAGGCTCGTTCCTTTCGCCGTTTTTGCTCTGTAAGCCTTCATTACGTTCAGCGGCCAAGAAAAGCCAAAGCAAACAAGCATAACCGTTTCCAAAATTGATCCCATAACATATCTCCTTTGCGTTATTTTAACTTCGCAGATAGGATAGCATTGGTGTTATGAAAAGACAATTTTATGAAAAATAGAAATATAAACTTCCTATTCAACACACTTTTTTTACTTTCAAAAGTCCTTACGAAAGGTAGATAAATTGAAATCCTCGTTGTTTTATGGTAGAATAAATCAAATTATTATGAATCATTGTCGGAGATTTTTTATGAAGGACGGAAAACAATCGCCCGAAAAACGGGGTGTTTCATTAAAAAGCATACAACATCTGTTTTTTCGCACGCAGCTTATTTTAATTATTTCGTTGGCTCTCATATTGGGCATTGCAGGTACACTTATAAACATTCACTTTGAAACGGAAAAGCGAGATCAAAATCTGCAAAACGTGGCGGAAACGATTGCCCGTTCGCCCATCCTTACAGGCAAGGGTTCAACGGGCACTGAAGATCAGAAAATTTTCTCCGAATATCTTGATACGCTGAAAGAAACACTTGACGATATCGACGTAATATCTGTTGTAAATAAAGACGGTATTCGTATGTACCATTCCAACCACACTTTAATCGGCACAAGATATGATGGCAATATGCCGAATTTCAAAAGCAATACGGACGGATATTATGCGGTAGATGAAACCGGCCCTTCGGGTAGTCAGCGCCGCGCCTATGCTGCAGTTTATAATGATGACGGTGAATACGTGGGTGTGGTTATGGCGATCATGCTGATGAAGAACATCAAGGCGGAAACAGGACAAATGCTGTTTATCTTCTTGATTATTACCGTTGTCGCTATTCTTATTGAAATCATCATTGCGGGAGAACTGTCCGGTAAGGTGAAAAAGAATCTAATGGGTTATGAACCGGATGTTTTCACGGCGATGTATAAAATGCGGGAAAATATTCTCGAAACCTTGGCGGAAGGAATTCTTGCGTTTGATTCAGGCGGAGTGATACAGTTTGCCAATGAGTCTGCGATTCGAATGCTTTGCGATGATCCGTGGAAAAATATCGTTGGGCAGAAAGTGGACGTTATCGGGGATGAAATTTTATCCCGCACGATCAAAAACGGCAATGAAGAACGAAACGTTAATCTCTCTAAATCAGATATCATTCTTGACCGTGTTCCTATTAAAGAGGATGGTATAACAATTGGAGCGATTGCGATTCTCCATAATCGAGCCGAATACACCAAACTGATGGAGGAACTTTCGGGAACACGGTATCTTGTTGATTCAATGAGGGCCAATAACCACGATTTCACCAATAAACTGCACGTTATTCTTGGGCTCATTCAAATGAAGATGTACGACGATGCAAGTGCCTATATCCAAAACATCACGATGGTTCAGCGTGAAAATATCAGCAAGGTTATGAACGCTGTGGGCGAGCCTGCGGTGGCAGCACTTCTTATCGGTAAAATTGCGAGAGCATCGGAACTGAACGTGGATTTCGTATTGCGTGAGGGATGTTGCTATTCTTCGGCGGATATGAATTTGCCATCCGAAATGCTTATAACCGTTATCGGCAACTTACTCGATAATGCTTTTGATGCCATGAACGAAAGCACCGACTATAACGAACATAAGGAATTGATGTTTGGCATCTACTCCAAACCCGAAGCGGTGCTGATTACAGTTGATGATACGGGGAGTGGGATAAGAGAGCCGGATATAGAATTTATCTTTGAAAATGGCTATTCTACCAAAGGCGAAGGCAGAGGTACGGGACTCTATCAGGTAAAAACGATGGTAGAAAACTTTGGCGGTAAAATTACTGTGGAATCGCAGGAAGGTGTTGGAACTTCCTTCTCTGTAAGCTTCACGAAGGAGAATAAAAATGTATAAGGTTTTGATCGTTGAAGATGATCCGATGGTTGCAATGATAAATGAGCAATACATAAAAAGAAACAAAAACTTTGAGATCGTCGGCAAATGCAGCGACGGCGCAAGTGCGCTTGATTTTCTTAAAAATAACGTTGTAGATCTTTTGATATTAGACGTATATATGCCGAAAACAGACGGCTTTGAAACTCTCAGAAAAATCCGCAATAAACAAATTACGGTAGACGCCATTATGGTAACGGCGGCAAACGACCGTGATTCGTTAGAAGAAGCATTGCACCTTGGGATTGTAGATTATCTTGTAAAACCCTTTACTTTTGACCGTTTTCAAACGGCACTTGAAAAATATATCGCACAAAACAACGCGCTTAAAGATATTGACACCTTAAATCAAACGAGCATTGACCATATTATTGACAATGCCAGAAAGAAAAGCGAGGATCTGTTTCCAAAAGGTATTCAGGAAAAAACGCTTGAACTCATTATGGAGTATCTGAAAGCCAATAAAAATAAATGGTTCACGGGAGATGCGATTGCCGAAAAGGTAAACCTAACAGGTGTAACCGTCCGCAGATATATGAATTATCTTGCCGAGTCCGGCAGAGTGGTGGGGGAGATGAACTACGAAACCGGCGGCAGACCGTGTATGCGTTATAAGGTGGAATAAATGTGGTTGGGAAGATTCAAATTTCACTTAAAATGGCGATCATAACTCTAAACTTATAACAGATAAAGGCTTGGAAGCAGATGCTTCCAAGCCGTTTTTGATTAAGGAGATTAGATTATTTCTTTTTGTATAAAAAGCACCCTTGCTCATGGGAATGGATCAGACCGATGGCCTGCAGGTAGGAATAGATGATGGTAGAGCCTGCGAATTTCATCCCGCGCTTTTGCAGATCCTTGGAGATGGCGTCGGATAGATCGTTGGTGGTGCGATCGGTTTCATAAAGGATCTTATCGCCTGCAAAGGTTTTTAAATAGTTATAAAAGGAGCCGTATTCCCCAAGGATGGCGTTGAAGATCCTGCTGTTATGGATGCTGGCGTGGATCTTTAGCTTATTTCGGATGATATTTTTATTGCTTAATAATTCGTTGATCTTGTTTTCATCATAAGAAATCACTTTATTGAGATCAAATTGATCATAGGCTTTTTTGAAATGTTCCCGCTTGTTCAAAACGCATTCCCAGGATAGACCCGCCTGAAAGGATTCCAGAATCAACATCTCATAGAGATATTCATCGCTGAAATTGGGCTTGCCCCATTCAACGTCGTGGTATTGGATATATTTTGGGTTTTTCATGTTGCACCAAGCGCAGCGTTTCTTTTCGCTCATCATCAAAAACTCCTTTAGGGCTTTTATGCTCTCATTTTAGCATACTTTTCGTGCGATGGAAATATATTTTTCGGGATTGACAAATATAATACTTCGTGATACGATGTATTACGCAAAAGGAGGTATCCTATGGACATTCAATTGAAGCGGGGGTTGCTGGATGTTTGCGTTTTGGCGGCCATCAAAAATGAAGATTCCTATGGTTATAAGATCATTAAGGATCTGAAGCCCTATATTGCGCTATCCGAATCCACCTTATATACCATTCTCAAACGCTTGGAGGCGGCGGAAATGCTGACTGTCCGCACCGCAGAGCACGGCGGAAGATTGCGGAAATATTACCATATTACCGCGGAGGGGCTTGGGCGTATTGAGGAATTCAAAGAGGAATGGAAGGAGATCTTATCGATCTATCAATTTGTTGCAAAGGAGGATGAGGGCCATGACTAAAATGCGTTTTATTTTATCCCTTCAGGAACGGCTGGCAGGCTTGCCTCGGGAAGAGCTGGAGGAGCGGCTGAGTTTCTATAGCGAAATGATCGAAGACCGCATGGAAGAAGGCCTTTCGGAGGAAGAGGCGGTTGCGGCGGTGGGCACGGTTGATGAAATTTTCGCGCAAGTGGTGGCGGAAACTCCCCTTGCGAAAATCGCCAAGGAAAGAATAAGACCTAAGAGACGGTTGAATGCGGGAGAGATTATACTCTTGGCGCTCGGCTCTCCGATTTGGCTTTCCTTGGGCATCGCCGCGTTTGCTGTAGTTCTTTCCCTTTACGTTTCATTATGGGCTGTCATTATTTCTTTATGGTCTGCCTTTGCTTCATTTGCCGCTTGTTCTATGGGCGGGGTATTGGCGGGTGTTATTCTTATTGCAAGCGGCAACGTTGCTTCGGGGCTTACGATGCTCGCCGCAGGGTTTATTTGCGCAGGTTTTGCCATCTTTATGTTCTTTGGATGCAAGGCGGCAACCAAAGGTATTTTGATCCTTACAAAGAAAATGGCAATATGGATAAAGAATTGCTTTATTAAAAAGGAGGAAGCGTAATGAGAACAAGAACAAAGATATGGCTTATGATAGCGGCTTCTCTTGTATTGCTTGGTTGCATCCTCTTTGCAGGCGTAATGACAACGCTCAGATGGGATTTTATGGATCTGGCGACGGTTGAATATAAAACAAATATTCATGAAATCAGCGAAGCATTTGATGGTATATCCATCCATGCAGACACCGCAGACATTGCGTTTGCGTTATCGGAAGACGGTAAGTGCAGAGTGGAGTGTCACGAGGAAGAGCGTATTACGCATTCTGTTGCCGTTCAAGATGGTACACTCGCTATAGAACTGATGGATGAAAGAAATGAGTATGACTTTATCGGGTATATCGGGCTGAACTTTGATACATGCAAGATAACGGTATATCTTCCAAAAACGGAATACGCATCGCTTTTCATTCAAGAAAGTACCGGAGATATTGAGTTACCGAAAGATTTTCAGTTTGAGGATGTTGAAATTGCGGTAAGTACAGGGGATGTTGATTTTTCCGCCTCTGCTTCGGGAACGATTGAAATTGCAACAAGTACGGGAGCGGTAAAGCTAACCGATATGGTATGTAAAAACGTTATATCAAAGGGGAGCACAGGGGATGTAATCTTGAAAAACGTTATTGCAACAGAAAAGATTTCCCTTGAGCGAAGCACAGGGGATGTAAAATTCGATGGGTGCGATGCCGCAGAAATTTTCGTTAAAACGGATACGGGGGATGTTAAGGGCAGCTTGCTTACCGATAAGGTTTTTATTGCCCAAAGCGAAACAGGAAAAGTGGATGTTCCTCAAAGGGCGGCGGGCGGAAAATGCGAGATGATCACCGATACGGGCGATATTAAAATAACGATTGAAAATACCGGAAAAAAGGGTGCTTTTTTTATAAATAGGTTGCATTATGATTTTAAATATGATAAAATAACAAACGATATATAACAACAACTGTATTTGGAGGTGCCTCATGCCGCCTAAAGTGAAAGTAACCAAACAAGAGATCATCAACGCGGCAGTTGATATTACCCGCAAGGAAGGCGCGCAGGCGATCAACGCAAGAACGATCGCTTCGGTATTGAACTGCTCCACCCAGCCGATCTTCTCAAATTTTGCAACGATGGAGGAGCTGCGCCTTGCTGTCTTGGAAAAAGCGGACATACTATGCAGGGAATATATTGCGCAGGAAGTAAAAAGCGGAAAATATCCCGCTTATAAGGCCAGCGGCATGGCTTATATTCGCTTTGCGAAGGAGGAGCGGGAGCTTTTTAAGCTGCTTTATATGCGCGATCGCAGGGGCGAAAATGCTGCGGAATCCATCGAATTTGGGGATGAAATGGAATCGGTTGTGCAAAGCAATACCGGTTTGAAAAGGGAAGAGGCAAACCGTTTCCATCTTGAAATGTGGGCCTATGTTCATGGCATCGCGTCTATGGCCGCAACGGGCTTTGTGGATCTGGATTTTGATTTGATCAGCCAAATGCTGACGGACGTTTATCAGGGAATGCGCAAGCAATATGGATTGGAGTGATATTTATGGATTCGATCCGCATTGAAAATTTAACGAAGAAATATAAAGATCTGGTGGCGGTGGATCACCTGAGCCTTTCTGTTTGCAAGGGGGAACTTTTTTCCTTGCTGGGAGTAAACGGCGCGGGCAAAACCACCACCCTCAAGATGCTCTCCTGCCTTACCCGCCCCACAAGCGGGGATGCTTTTCTAAACGGAAAAAGCATCTGCAAGGAGCCTGCTGCGGTAAAATCCATCATCGCCGTTTCTCCCCAGGAAACGGCGGTGGCGCCGGGTCTTACCGTTTGGGAAAACCTGGAACTGATGTGCGGAGTTCATGGATTTAAGAAGGAGAAGAAAGAGGAAAAGATCAATGAACTGACCCAACTGCTGGGGCTGGAATCGGTGATGAAGAAAAAAGCGGGGAAATTATCGGGCGGATGGCAACGCCGATTGAGCATTGCCATGGCGCTGATCAGCGAACCGGAGATTTTGTTTTTGGATGAGCCCACCCTTGGGCTGGATGTTTTGGCGCGGAGCGATCTTTGGGATCTGATCCGCGCGCTCAAAGGGAAGATCACCATGATCTTAACAACCCATTATATGGAAGAAGCGGAGGCTTTATCCGACCGCATCGCCATTATGAAGGACGGCAAGCTCCTGATCTGCGATACCGCCGAGAATATCAAGCGGGCGGCGGGGGAGGAACGTTTTGAGCAAGCTTTTGTTTCCATTGTGAAGGGGGTGGCAAAATGAGAATGCTCACCTTTGCAAGAAGAACCGCAAAAGAAATATTAAGGGATCCCTTAAATCTCTTCTTTGGGTTGGGATTTCCCCTTGTTTTGATATTGTTGCTTAGCGTGATCCAAGCCAATATCCCCGTGGAGCTGTTTGAGATCGGGCATTTAACGCCGGGCATTACTGTCTTTGGGCTGGCCTTTATGACCTTATTTTCCGCCACCATTATCGCCAAAGACAGAGGCAGCTCCCTGCTCCAGCGGTTATATACAACGCCGCTGACTCCAACGGATTTTATCCTGGGCTATACCTTGCCCATTCTTCCCATCGCCGTTGCCCAATGCGCGATCTGCTATGTAGCAGGGATTCTTTTGGGGTTGGATATCACCGTTTATATTTTATACGCTGTTTTGTTTATTCTTCCTGTTTCGGTGCTTTATATCGCCTTGGGGCTTCTTTGCGGAAGCGTCTTTACCGATAAGCAGGTCGGCGGGATCTGCGGCGCGTTGCTGACCAATCTTTCTGCCTGGCTTTCCGGGATCTGGTTTGATTTGGAGTTGGTGGGCGGTGCGTTTAAAAAAGTTGCCTATGCTCTGCCCTTTGTTCATGCGGTGGAGCTGGAGCGGGCGGTCCTTGCGGGGAATTTCAGCGGAATTTTCCCCCATCTTTGGTGGGTTCTGGGCTATGCCGCGGCGTTGCTCCTATTCGCAGTTTTGCTGTTCTTGCGGCAGATGAAAAAGCAATGATTCGTAAAATGGACTTTTCAAACGGGCGGAATTATGGTATACTATTGCGGTAAAAATATGATTTAGGGGCATGGAAATGATTGAAAAAATAATCAACGGAACAAACGACGCGCTTTATAGTTACCTACTTATTATCCTTTTGGTGCTGGGCGGGATTTATTTTACTGTCCGCACCCGCTTTGCCCAATTCAGGCTTTTGGGCCAGCAGTTTAAATCGGTAATGGAAAAGACGGATAAAAAGGGAGTTTCCTCTTTTCAGGCGTTGATGGTTTCTACCGCCTCCCGCGTTGGAACAGGGAATATCATCGGTGTTGCAACCGCCCTTTGCATGGGCGGGTTCGGCAGTGTTTTCTGGATGTGGGTCATTGCGATCATCGGCGCAGCATCGGCCTTTGTTGAAAGCACCTTGGCGCAGATCTATAAAAAACGCGGCAGCAGCGGTTGCTACGGCGGCCCTGCATATTATATTGAAGCGGCAACCAAGCGAAAGGGCCTTGCCATCCTTTTCTCGGTCTTTTTGATTTTGACCTATGGCTTTGGCTTTAATATGCTGGCATCCTATAATTTGCAGTCCACCTTTTCTTCCTATAGCTTTTATAATGAACAATATACCCCTTGGATCATCGGGCTGGTGATCGCGGCGCTGGTAGGATATTGCCTGATCGGCGGGGGCAAGCGGCTGGTTTCGGTTACCAGCTTTTTGGTGCCGGTTATGGGCGCGATTTATATCGTTGTTGCGCTGACAATTACGCTTATCAACATCAAAATGCTGCCCGATATTTTTAAGCAGATTTTTATGGGCGCCTTTGATTTTAAGGCCATCTTCGGCGGCTTTGGCGGTTCCTGCGTGATGTATGGCATCAAGCGGGGATTATTCTCCAACGAGGCGGGCGTCGGCTCTGCGCCCAATGCTTCCGCTTCCGCCGAGGTCTCCCATCCTGCCAAGCAAGGGCTGGTGCAGGTGCTTTCGGTATTTATCGATACCCTGCTGGTCTGCACCGCAACGGCCTTTATGTGTATGACCTCGGGGGTAACACCGCCTGAAGGCAGTAATCAGGCGGCGGCCTATGTCCAGGAAGCGCTGGGCGCAACCCTCGGCAGCGCAGGGCCTATCTTTATAACCGTTGCCATGATTTTGTTTGCGTTTACTACTCTGCTGGGCAACCTTTTCTATGTGGATAAGACCATCAATTATTTGCTCGGCAAAGAGCCTTCTAAAAAGGTGCGGAATATTTGCTATGTTATCGCATCGCTGGTGATCTTTTTGGGCGCAGGTCTGAGCGCCGATCTCCTCTGGGGCATTGCCGACATTATGATGGGCGGCATGACGTTGATCAATATGCCAATTATCCTCTATCTCGGCAAGTATGCCATCGGTGCGCTGAAGGATTATGAGCGGCAACTGAAAAAGGGTGGAGATATTACCTTCTGCAAAAAGGATATCGGCTTGCCCTATGATACCGATTATTGGAATTGAATAAAAGCGGCAGGGAGAAAATTCTCCCTGCCGCTTTTTGCTTATTGATTCTCTTTTTTCAGCCTTGCTTTGGCTTCTTCGATGGTTTCGCCCTCTTTGGTGAGATAGGCGTCTACAAATTTGTCTTCGATCTTGGTATAGCCCTTAACAACACCCTTTTCGATCTTCTTATAACCGCCGGTTACTGCATCAGCGATTTGTTCGGTTGCTTTAACAATTTTAGATTTAGCCATTTCTGTATATTTTCCTCCAATCAGATTGATTCCGAGCAGCAAGACAATGATCCATATTGCCGCTCCGGTTAAAACATTGAATAATTGAATTTCTGCCGGTTCCATTCCGGGGAAAGATACCAGCATGGAACGCTGCATGGTGTAGATGGAAACAAACGCATCGGCCAATGATATATTTCGGAGTGTCTTTATAACCGGCGAATGGGTATGCTTTGCCTTTACCATGCCGATGATCGCGATGGTGATTTTGGTGAAGGTGTAGGTTGCAATTGTGATCATCACGATCTCATGGAAGGGTGTGCCGCGGTCCTTGATTGCGGATAAAATATTGACCCCTATGATACAAAAGGACAACACAACCAATAACACGCCGGTGATTCGCCTTGCGAAAAACTCGATTTCATAATTCCCCCGGGCTACTCTTCTGATTCTTAATACAGAAAAACGGGTAACGGCGAGAATGGTATAATACACCCCTATGGTTATAAACCACCACGAATGAGAGCGAAATCCCATAACGCAATTTCCGATCGCATATGCAAAATTAAAGGAAAGGCCGGTATAAGGATTTCCTAAGATTTTTAATGCTTTCATTTGATGCCTTTGATCATCGGGATCAGGGCGATCAGCATAATGATGCCCAGCAAACCAACGAGCGTGCCCCAAATGATCTGCTCCCAAACAAGGCACATGCACATCCCCACGCCGAGCACCAAGATGGCGAGAATGCAGTAAATGGTGCGAAAAACATTTTTTCCATTCATCTTGGGCAACTTCTTATTTTCCATTTTGCACCATAAAAGAAGTGTAACAATGCCGAGGATCATGCCCGCACCGCCAAAAAGAACTCCTTCCTTAAAGGCATTCCACTCCGGCAAAAGCGCCATACACATCCCCAAAGCAAACAAAACTCCGCTCGCTGTTCCCAGGATCAATGCAATAAAACTGCTTTTTTTCATTTCAAAATCTCCTTTCATTAAACCAACACTTGTTTTTTTATTGCAATCATAGTATAATGCTTTTGCGAAGGCAAAACAATCGTCAATTTGGCAACAAGTGTTGGAATAATGGGAGAAAACAGATGAATGTAAAGAACAATAAACGGCGCAGAGAATCCCAAGAGAAAATCGAGAAGGCATTTATAGAGCTTTTGCAAAATCGTGAGATCAAAGAAATAACCGTTTCGGATGTTATAAAAATAACAGGCTTAAACCGAAGCACCTTCTATGCCAATTATATCGATATATTTGACCTTGCGGATAAAACAAGAGAGAAGCTGGAAAATGAATTCAGCAATCTGTTTGCTGAGTATGATTATTTTAATGAACGCAGCGGTGCGCTGAAGATGTTTACCCATATAAAGGAAAATCAAATCTTCTATAAAACATATTTCAAGCTCTGCTATGATGATAAGCATCTTGTTTCTATTTATGATACAAAGCGGGCGGAAAAAGAACAGATCGAAAGCAACATCAAATATCATATCGAATTCTTCCGAAACGGCCTGAATGCCATCATCAAGCTATGGCTTGCGGGCGGATGCCAAGAATCGCCCGAGGAAATGGCTCTGGTGCTCAAGCAAGAGTATCGAGGAAGATAAGATTTCTTGACAAACCAAGAGCTTCTTGGTATCATAAATTTAATCAAACATGAAAAAGATTTGTTTTAAAAAATGGGTCTAATCTCAATGTTTGGATTAGCACCATCAACCGAAAAAGAGGGACGATTTCTATGCACAACAATAACATCATGCTTTTGGCATTTTATAATAAAAAAGCCCTGGGCGTCCGTTACCTGGAAACTGCGCTGAAAGCGGGCGGGTATGGGGTGCGTTCGGTTTTTTATAAGGATTTCAACAGTGTCCGCCCCACCAAAACCACCGCGAAGGAGCTTTCTTTGCTCAAAGAGGATATCCTGCGGCAAAAGCCCTTGTTTATCGGCCTTTCGGTGATGAGCTCCATGTATTTGGAAACGGTGGACAGTATTGTTGAGATGATCAAGGCAGACCTGGATGTTCCCATTGTTTGCGGCGGCGCCTTTGCTACCATGTTCCCCGAATACTTTTTGAAACGCGGGGTGGATTACGTGATCCGCAGCGACGGTGAGGTTGCCATGCGCCGCCTGGCCGATGCCCTGCGGGATGGGGAAGATCCTTCGGATATTCCGTCCCTTTGCTTTATGCGGGATGGTGAGGCGGTCTGCAATGAGATTGCCGACCTGACCAATGAGATCGATGCCTACGGTATTCCCTCCATCAACTGCATGAATGCCTGCTATATCGAAAAAGATACCCTCACCGAAGGAGATCCTCAGCTGGATACCCTCAGCTATGAGGTGATCGCTTCGCGGGGTTGCCCCTTCACCTGCTCTTATTGCTGCTGCTGCAATCTCCATCGGCTGATGCCCAAGGGGATCAAGAGCGTGCGCACCCGCTCGGTCAAGAGCGTCATCGATGAATTGATCGAGGCAAAGAAGCAATGTAAAAAGATTGTATTCGTCCATTTCTATGATGAGATCTTCCCCAATCTTCCCGGTTGGGTGGATGAATTTGTTGTGGAATATAAAAAGCATATCGATCTGCCTTTCACCATCTGGTCCCATCCCAAGGCGGTCCGTAAAGAGGTCCTTCAAAAGTTGGTAAAGGTCGGGCTGACCGAAGTGATCATGGGCATTCAATCGGGCTCTGAGCGGGTTCGTAAGGATGTTTTCCACCGCTATGAAACCCAAGAGGATATTATCAACGCAACCAAGATCATTCGCGAGAGCGGTGTCTTTTGGGGGAGCTTTGATTTCATGCTCCAGCATCCCTTTGAAACCATCGACGATCTTAAAGAGAGTTACTATCTTGCCAAAAAGCTTTGCCGCCCTTATGAACTGCAATTGCATGGGCTCAACTTCCTGCCGGGCACCGATATTGTTCCCATGGCCATTGAGGCGGGCCATTATACGCCCGAAGAAATGAACAGTATTATGTATGCCCCCATGGACGATCAGTTCGGCGCTTATTGGCATCGGGAGGTCTCCCGCGAGAGCGATCTTTGGTTCAAGATGATCTATTGCGTGCAGTTTAAGGGCCTTGCCAAAAAGATGGAGCGGTTTGAATCCGATCCCTTAGCCCATGGCGCAGAAATCGATGCAGCCTATGCAAAGGCAAAGAAAATGATCCGTTTCCGTTACCTCTATAAAAAGGGACGTATCGTCCTTAAACGTATGTTTTCTTAAAATAAACGGCTTGGAATCTTATGATTCCAAGCCGTTTTTAAAATACTTGACAGGTTGGCTCTAATGTGGTAGAGTATAAATGAACTCTAACGCATTAGAGAAAGGAGCATCGATGGTGGAAACCCCGAAAGTATTTGAAAGTGAATATCGATTTTGTTTAATTTTATGGGAACATGAACCCATTAAAAGCAGTGAACTGGTTGCCCTTTGCAAGGAGCAGTTGGGCTGGAAACCCACCACCACTTATACGGTTATTAAGCGTTTATCGGAGCGCGGGGTTTTGAAGAACGAAAATACGGTGGTTACCTCCCTTATCAGCAAAGATCAGGTGCAGGCCGCCGAACTCAATGAAATGGTGGAGAAGACCTTTGAGGGCTCTTTGCCCGCATTTATTGCGGCTTTTACCAAGCATCAAAAGATCTCCGAGGAAGAAATCGATGCGGTTCAGCAGATGATCGATCGTTTTCGGAAAGGAGAATAAAAATGAGTGAATTCTTCTTAACCATCGTAAATATGAGCATAGCGGCAAGCTGGATGGTTCTTGCTGTTTTGCTTTTAAGGTTGTTGCTCAAGAAAGCCCCAAAATGGATTGCGGTGCTTCTTTGGGGAATCGTCGGTGTTCGGCTGATTTGCCCGTTCACGATCGAAAGCATAATGAGCTTGATACCCAGCGCAGAAACCATCAGCCCGCAAGTGCTGATTGAAAATCCGCAGATCAATACCGGATTTTCCATTCTCAACAATTCCATTAATCCGATAATCCAAGAGTCAGCTATTACCATTGCACCTGAAAAAAGCATAAATACGTTGCAGTTGTTTGTGCTGATATTCTCTAAGGTTTGGGTTATAGGCATAGCTGCAATGCTTCTGTATACCGTAATCAGCTACTTTAGGGTGAAGCGGAAAATTGGAACTGCAGTTTTACTTCGTGATAACATTTTTCAAAGCGAAAGTGTTGTTTCGCCTTTTGTGCTTGGTATGATTAACCCGAAAATTTATTTGCCTTTCAATATGATTGAGCAAGATATGAATCACGTTATAGCACATGAAAAAGCCCACATTCGCCGCAAAGACCATTGGTGGAAGCCCGTTGGCTTTTTGCTACTCACCCTCCATTGGTTTAACCCTCTGATGTGGCTTGGGTATGTATTGCTTTGCCGCGATATTGAGCTTGCCTGCGATGAAAAGGTGGTAAAAGAATTCAATAACGAGCAAAAAGCCGATTACTCTCAAGCCCTTTTGGCCTGCAGTGTGAATCGCCGCATGATTGCGGCATGCCCGCTTGCCTTTGGCGAGGTGGGGGTAAAAGATAGAGTAAAATCGGTTTTGAATTATAAAAAACCTGCATTTTGGATCATTGCAGCCGCAATGATTGCAAGTGTTGCCGTTGCAGTATGCTTTCTTACCAATCCTAAAAAAGAAACTGATTTTGGAATTTCTTCGTCAAAAAACGGTTCTGATTTGAATGGCATTTCCATTGAAATTGTAGATGCTGATTTATCCGCTCCCGATCCGTTCTTTGATATTAAATGGACGAATAAAACTTCCGAGAGAATCACCTTCGGAGAAGAATTTGCAATTTTTTATTATCAAGATGGACAATGGGAGAATTGTAGCATCGAAGAAGATTCGGTATGGAATTTGATCGGTTATCTTCTTGATGCAAAATCAACCGTTGAGCACGCATATAAATTAAACGGTCAAATAATGACGCAGCCCGGTAAATACAGATTTGAGGCTCCCTTTACTATTGACGGAAAACCCGAAACAGAATATAAGGTGTGGATTGAGTTTGAATTAAAAGAGGGTGTAGCCGGTATCACCGTTCATACATTAAAGCCTATCGAGCTTGTCTATGATGACGGAATGTATTCATTGGTTCAAACCGTTGAGAGTGCACCAATCTATATGATAGTAAATGGGATGCAGCTCCTTGAAAACATAGACGGCAACATATCAGATCCGATTGGTGCTTTTGAAGAAACAACCTTGAACAATAATAACTTTGATTCGAGATTTAGAACAAATTTGGATGAGGTTTGGTTGGGGAGCGATACGCTTAAAAGTCTAAAAGATAACAATAAGCGTATTTGGCAGTTGTACGGCGTTTTGAGTGCAGAAACTCCGCATTTATACATTTTGTTGGAGCAAAAAGACGGAACCTTCTATCTTGGATATGGTTATTACAATTGTAACAGCATCAATCCGGCAAATTCGGATGATTCACATATAAGATGGCTTTATAAGTTGGAGGAGGTTCGCGAGTCAAATATCGGCATCACCGACAAACTCAATAACGCAGTAATAGAAATTATTGATAGAACAAAAACTGAAGAAATTTTCACTGATGATGCATTAGAACCATTCTGTGTTGATGAAAAATATGTTTATTCATTCCCATCTGTCAAAAGCGAATATGTAATTGTAAAAATTGATAACGGAGATGAGATGAACGTAAAAAACGCATTGGCGGAAGGATTAATCACCATTACCGAACTTGACAGATGGAATATTCAATACTACAAAGAAGAATATGATGGTGAACTTGAATTCAATGAAAATGGAGATGTGGTTCGGATTTCAAGTTATCCTAAAGACCTACATTACTCAACATTGGGACATTTTCAAACATTGTATGAACAAACCCCTACTGAACAAATTCAAGACAAGTATGATAATGAAGAGTTTGTAATAACTAAAATGCACTACTATAACACCCAAAAAGAATGGTGTGCAGAGGGATATACTTACAAATATCGTTTGGAAATTTCCGGTAGGTTAAATAACGCTCAAAAGAACACAACATATATTGTGCTGAGTAATTTTAAAGATATAACTTTTGATCAAACCTGGAAAGCAAGCGGTCTCAGCAGCCTGATGAGTGATTATTTTGATCCTGAAGATGCAGTGATCGTTGGGCACAAGTTATTCTCATAACAACCAAGGGGACGCTTTGCGTGGCAATAAAAAACGGCTTGGAATCTTATGATTCCAAGCCGTTTTTTAGGTTTATTCATTCATGGTGCGGATGGTTGCCTCTAAAAGCTCTGCTTCTTCCTGCAGATGGGTAACGGCAAGAATCGCGCCCTGCCAGTTTTGAAGGATCACCTTGGCGGTATGGGCTTTGGTCTGCTCATCCAGGCCGTTGAAGGGTTCATCCAGGATCAAAAGGCGGGAGGGCGTGCAGAGTGCGCGGGCGATGGCAACCCGCCGGCGCATACCGCCCGATAGGGAGGAGGGTCTGCTCTCAAGCTCATCCCCTAAGCCCAATTGGGAGAGGATCGCGGCCGCCTTGGTCGGGTCGCCTCCCGCCAGAGCGGTATTCTCCAAAACAGTGAGGTGCCTGAGCAGGCGGTCTTCCTGGAAAACCGCCGCGATGGGATGGGGGCGGTTGATGATCTGCCCTTTATGGGGCTTTTCCAACCCCATGATCAGTCTTAAAAGGGTAGTCTTTCCGCAACCGGAAGGGCCCATCAAAGCGATCCGATCCTGCGGGGCGATGGAGAGGGAAAACTCCTTCAGTACCTCCTTATCGCCATAGGAAAAAGAAACATTTTTCAGCTCGATCATGCTTGCTCCTCCTTCCAAATGCGATTCAGCGCCAACTCCAACCCCAAAGAAAGAATGGCAACAACGATGGTCAGTGCAAAAACACTTGGGGTTTCGAGTTGCAGCTTAGCAGTTTGCAAAAGATCGCCCAGAGATGCATCCGGCCTGCAGATCACCTCGGCGGCGATGCCGCTCTTCCAGGCAAAGCCTAAGCCCGTAACGCAGGCGGAGCGGAAATAGGGCGCAAGGGCGGGCAGGCGAATTTTTTGCCAGATCGCAGGGCGGGAAAGGCCCAAAATCTTGCCCATCTCCAGCTCTTTGATATCGGTATTGGCCATGCCGGCACGGATGTTGCCCCAAAAGAGGGGGAGCACCATCAAAAAGGAGATAAAGACCGGGAGCCATGGGGTATGGATCCAGACCAGCGCCAAAATAATGAAGGATGCCACCGGCACCGAGCGGATGAGATGGAGCAGGGGCGAAAAGAGCCAATCAAAGGGCGGGCAACGGTCGGAGAGAATGCCGCCCAAG
>JAZODI010000101.1:0-7208 GCA_045596965.1 Eubacteriales bacterium
AAAATTTTTCTTTAATACCGCCGAAAAAACTCCCCAAAAGAAAACACCCGCATCCGTAGATGCGGGTGAAACATTATTTTGTTTTTTCAAGACACAGTACCGTCCCCTGTCTTTCCCGTCCCCTGTCTTTCCTGCAGTACCGTCCCCTGTCTTTCCTGTCTTTTCAGTACCGTCCCCTGATTGCCCTTTTTGCTATCCCCATCACATAATCTTTACTGTAAGAGCACTCTTCAATAAAACGCTCTTCATAATGATTGAATTTTCCCTCAGCATAACGCTCTATATAAGGTTCAATAAACGCAGAATCATGGCACAAAAGATACTCATGGGCAAAATCAAAGGCCACCACATTTCCTTCCTCGATCATCCGCTCGCAGACTTGGATCAGCAAGTCATTTTTGGATTGCTTGGCAATCTCTTCAAAAAGGATCACCTTGCCTTCATCCTTTCCCCCATAGCAAATGGCTCGATTTGCACGAACTTCAACCGACAGATTCTCGATGGTATATTTCGCATATTCTCCATCGTAATAAGGTTTAAACTGCTTTACGAGGTCTTTTTCTTCAAAATTGGCATAGTAAACCTTATAATTATAGTCTTTATAATAGATTTCCTTCTTGCCATACCCAACCATTTTCTCCATGACAAAGCCGGCATCTTCAACAAAAAATTCTTTCTCTTTCACATAGGTTTGCCAATAACTGTTGGGACCGCTCCATGTAGCAAATACATCATAGGGGAAAACAAAATACCGAATTCCGATCATTAATAACCCGATCACAAGTAAAAAACAACTGCGCATCGGTATTTTTAAAAAAAGATCTAATTTTTCAATCGGAAAATTCTTGCTTTCATCAATGGATGCCATATGAAATACACATAATATAGCGCCGATGCAAGCCTCCAACACCAAATTCCCGCTTGCCCTTTCAAATTGGAAATTCTCAAAGGGGTGCAAGTAGTTTTGACTCTCGGGATCAAACCGTTTTGTCCAGAAATGCAATTCGGCCAGTCCTTTCAGATTTAAACAGACGCTGACACCAAGCATTAAAAGAATAACTGCCGCAACGATGAGCACCAATTTTTTCTTTTTCAAAAAGCTTTCTTCTTCGCGGTATTGCAGAATGGTATAAAACAAACCCCATCTTATCGCAACAAAAAGGTCTTGCCATATAAAAGAATATTCCTGCGCAAATTCAATGGAAAAAATTCTCAACAGATCAAAAACGACCTGCACCACCAAAAGCAAAAGGATCTTTTTGACATGGAACCGTTCAAAAAAGGTGGCAAACGGTGATGCATCCGCTTTTTTATAGAAGATAAAACCATTCTCCGTAAAGCAAACGGTCAGAAACCAGAAAAACAAAATATAATAGACCAAATTAAACAATACTTTCCCGATGGAAAGGAGTAACTCAAATTCAAGAATATGCGCTGTGCAGGCAGCATTTCCGCACCAAAAAATAAAATAAAACAGAAGAATACCTAAGAGATTCAAAAAAGCAATCTCGCTTTTTCTTGTTTTAAATTTCTCAAAGAACTTTTTCAGAAAAGCCATGATTTTATCCTCTTATTTGAAATACTCGAGTCGATTACTTAAACTCTTTAGATAAAGCTTTTTTAAATAGCTTTTGATACTCATCAGAAATAGGAGCGGAGCCATTAATGGGCAAGTCCAATTTATAATCAGAGAGGAAGTAAAAGATACCGCCAGTTTCTTTTACCAAACTAACCCTATCCCCCTCATATACAATAGGTGTTTGCATAATTGTTCCATCATTAGCCACCCAAACATAAGATGAAAAAGATTCACCCTTATGTCTTTTGTCCATTTCAATATAGATATTTGCCCTTTCAAAAAGCATATTTAAGTCTTCGCCCGTCGCGTCTTCATAAAACGAATTCAAAGACCATTGACGAACATCATGTCCCTTAATTACCATCTCTGTTGTACCGGCATATCTATTATTAATTTTTCTCACTCCATTTGATCCCAACTTGATAATCACTCGTCTTTGATCACCGCTTTTTTGAAATTCAAACTGTAAAAATATATTATCGGAACTTTCATATGCTGAAGACACCAAACTACTAAAAATAGATTGACCATAAGCTCCCAATAATTTAGGAGATACATTCAAATCCGAATTCAAAAGAACATCACCATCGTCAAGTACTAAATTAGAAAAAAACGTTCCCAAATCAAATTGCGGCATGGATTCTACATGCGTATGAACCGTTTCCCACTTCGAACCAGTTGATGTAGTCAAATGATCTGGCACAAAAATTTTATATTGTTCTCCTTTATATGTAATTACACCCCTCTCCGGACTCAACCCAAAGGGATCAATATTGGAAACCGGGTTACCATTGGCATAGGCATAGCGGTTGAGGGTAATGGCATTGGAGATCTCACCGGCAAGGATATCGGCATTGATGAATCGGCGCAGCTCCGGGCTATAATATCTTGCCCGCATATAATACAAGCCGTTGGGCTCGGTCATGACACCGTCTCGTCCGTTATAAAGGAAGGGGGTGTTGGTACTGCCGGTACGGGCAATCAACTTACCATAGGTATCATAGGCAAAGGTATCGGTTACCGCACCGCTTGCATTGGTAATAGAAACGGTACTGCCGCGATAATCATAATGGTAGGTCTTGAAGGTACTGCCGATGGCTTCCCCGATCAGCCCCAGACCGTAAACATATTTGGTAGTCACCCCGTTGGTGGTCTTGACCAGCAGACGGCTGAGCTTGGATACGGTATCATAGGTATATACATTTTCTACGCAATTACCCACACTCCGAACCCGCACATCTTCTGCATTATAGAAATAGGTATAGGTTCCATCGGAGATCAGGCGGTTTTTGCTATCATAGGTAAAGGCCGTAGTTTGGTTATTCAAGAATGCCGCGGTCATATTACCGTCTGCATCGTAGGTAACCGACTGATCCATATACATGGTCAGGCGGTTATTGGCATCATAACCAAAGCAACTATTCCCGGCGGCGGAGGTAATATTCCCTGCCGCATCATAAGAAAAGCTTTCGATGGTTACCGCGCCGGTGCAGAGATCGGTGGTTTCGCGATTGCATACTCTGGATAGTTCATCATAAGTATACCGCATTTGGAGATTTTTCGCAAGGTCTTTTTCTTCGACAATTCTCGATAAATGATCATAGGTATACTCAAAACCGGAAATGAAGCTTCCGTTTGCGGAGCGATCCACCGAGGATACCAAACGTTGCATAGTATCATAGGTATTGGTGGTTACGCTACCGTCCGGCTTGGTGATGCCGATCACCTGATTATTGGCATCATAGGTATAAAGGGTGGTTCTGCCCGCCCAGTCGATGACCGAGATCAGGTTGTTATTGACATCATAACCATAGGTTACCTTGGAATTATCCGGGTAGGTCAGTTGGGTAAGGTTACCCACCCCATCATACTGATACTGCACAGTTCTTTGCTCGGTATCGGTACAGCTAATAACCCGATTCAGCGCATCATAAGCACGGATGATACAGCAATCGCCATCGCAAACAACTACCCGATTCCCATTGGCATCATAGGTATACTCTGCCGAACCATCGGGATCAACGGTCGATATTAACTGCCCCATATTATTATAATAATAGTAATGCATCTGCTGCCTGCCGTTGAGACAATCGCTCATCAGGTTCATGGGGCCATAGGAATAAAGCCAGGACCGTACACCATAGATTCCTGCGCCGAGAACATTACCCGCGCCATCGTAATAAGCATAACTTCCTCCGCCTAAGGGGCCGCTTTTTCCGGTTACATTCCCCATCGCATCATAGAACTGATGGCTGTTCAACCCCTTTTCGTCGGTAACCTTTGTATTCCATCCCATGTTGTTATAAGTAAAGGTCTTTTTGCTCTGATCGTTGGTGTCTAAAATTTCCGCCACCTTACCCAGCGCATTATAGGTATAGCTCTTACTGCCCAGGGCATCCACAGAGGTTGCCGGCAGATTCATGGCATTATAAGTCTTTTGGGATACCACATTGCCCTTGGCATCGGTGATGGAGAGCACATTACCGTTGGCATCATAAGCCGTAGTAACGGTATTGCCTTTGGCATCGGTAACGGTGGTGCGGCGACCCAAAGCGTCATAACCATAGGTTACCGCATGGCCGTTTGCATCAGTCACCTTTGTAAGCTGATTGCAACAATCGTATTCAAAGGTAGTAGTATTCTGGAGAGGATCCGTTGTTGAAAGCAGATTATTATTTGCATCATAGGTGAAGGTGGTCGTGTTGCCCTTGGGGTCGGTTACACTCAGTTTATTGCCGTATTCATCATAGGTATAAACGGTTGCATGACCCAAGGGATTGGTTTCGCGCAGCAAATGACCCGCCTTGGAATATTGATAGGTGGTGATACCGCCGCAATCGTTGGTCTTGCGGATCATCCGATTCATGCAGTCATAGGCATAGGTTGTGTAATCATTTCCGTTATGAGAAGAAATCAGATTCCCCATTGCATCATAGCTTCCCCCTCGATCTCCGCTGATACTATCAGTCTCTAAAATCATTTTGCCTAAAGCATTGTAGCGATACCATACCCAGCCTTCATTTGCGAAGGTACGCCGCGTCTCCTGACCGACTGCATCATATTCGATCACCGTTTCATTCCCGGCCTGATCAATTGTTTTCACCATCCGATCCTCGGGATCATATTCATAGCGAATGGTATTCCCGTCGGGCAAAGTGACCGAGGTCTGCTTCATGTTTCCATTATAAGCATAGGTGGTTCGGTTTCCGTTGGCATCGGTTTGGGCAACCATTTGGTGGTTGCAATCATATTCATAGGTGATGCTTTTCCCATTGGGATCGGTTACCTTCAGCAAATTTCCGGCATTATCATATTCAAACTGCGTGGTTCGATTCAGCGCATCGGTTTTAGATATCGGCAAACCGATTCTATTATAACTATAGGTGGTTCGATTTCCCATAGCATCGGTTTCAGACCGTAAAACACCATTTACATATTGATAAGTGCAGGCATTTTTATTCCCCACCTTTTTGGAAGTCGGCATACCATTCCAATCATAGGTATATTCGGTAATCAAACCATCGACAGCAATATGCTTTGTCGGTTTATTTCTACCGTTATATTCAAAGCTTTCTTGCACCAACTCCCCATCTGCCGAAGGATATGTTACGGTAAGCAGATTCCCTTCGGTATCATAGGTCATTTGGGTAATATTTCCGTTCTTATCCGTCATTCGGGTGGGTTTGTTCATTTCATTATAAACAAAGTGAACGAAGTTCCCTGCAGGATCGGTCTCGGTAATAAGATTACCGTTGGTATCATAAGCATATGTTGTCGTATGACCGTTTTCATCGGTATATTGAACCAGCCGACGATTATTATCAAACTCGCGGGTACTCTGATCTCCATTGCGGTTGATAGAAACACTTTGCTCGGTGTCCGAAAAGATAAAGGTAGTCACATTACCCAGCGCGTCGGTCTGCTTGCAAACCTGCCCTTCTTCAGAATACATGTTTTCAAAATAGCAAACACCATTCCCATCGATGCCTTTTTGAATTCGATGGCTGTTATTATAAGTGAAAAACAACTTATTACCGTTCACATCAGTGATGGTAACCAAGCGGTAGATATACTGCCTCTGACCTTCTTCATCGTCGCCTTCCTCAATGGCTTCATAATCTAAGGTGGCCACTCTGCCACAGTCATCCTTCACCTCTACAATTTTACCGGTGCTATCCTTAATGCAATAGATGCTCTTATCGGAGATTCCGTCCGTAATATCCAATTGTTGGGCAGTATCGCTGATATAGATCACATTGGAATGGCGGTCAACCATGCGCGCTAGATTTCCGTATTCATCATAATACTCATAGAGCTCATTATTATAATTGACCTTATATTCATTATATACTTTTGTAATAGTATTGCCTTGCTGGCCGGGCGTACTGCAGGTATAGGTCTCACCGCCATCCGTAGAATCATAATACTGATAACAATGGGAATTTAAATATAATATTGCCTCGGTTGTTGTTGCAATTAACCATTTTTCATAATTATGATACCAACCTGTACCCAACGATCCGGACACCAACGAGGTAGAATCATAATGAGCGGTGAAAGAGATTTTTTGACCGTCAAATAACTGCATCAGATTATTTTGAATGACATGCGCCCCGGTACTGACATCCACCGGATCGGCCACATATTTTTTTTGGATTACCGCTCCTCCCTTATCATCGATGGCGCGCCTCTTTAAACTTTCCTTCACCTCTTCTTCACTTACATTAGTTGTTACACTTAATGTAAAAGTTCCTGCAAAATTATCAAATGGAAACAACAGGATAAGATATTCTTTATCGGATTCCGCCCGAAAACTCATACTCAATTTTCCATTTTTAGAGTATGAGGTAATCATCTGAAAATCATAATCAAAAACGATTCCATTGATACCGTTAACATCGTTCACTTTGATTTTGCAATTAAACGGTAAATCGCCCACATGAAGACGAAAGCGAATAGACTGATTCGATGCATTAATACAACATGAAATATCTGTATCAATCGGCAAGGGATAGGATGAACTCTGTCCGCTTATATAAATTCCATGTACATCTCCGATATTTGTTGCTTGCGCAACATTCAAATTATTGTTTTCATTCATTTTTAATTTCCTTCTTTCTTTTATTTGTAGTTAATTTCAAAAATCATCGGCGCAAAATAGTTGTCGCCGGTTGCGATGGCGGCAAAACCGCCATCTTTTTTCTGCGGCTTCAAAATCAAACCGCTGGTCAAAACAAATTGGTGATTGATCTGCTCAGTGGCCAGATCTTTAATATCAAAGATCAAGTAGCCATCCTGATCGACCGCATCAACCGTCATTGGTGCCGCAGGGATCTTGTTGCTCCAATTAGAGCCAAAACTGCAAAAGCGTGAAACCGCTTTATATCCCTGAATAGGCACTTTTGCAACATTAAATTTAGGGAAATATAACGTTGCTTTGCTAATACTTTTTTTCATCAGATCCATCATATTCGAAAAATCCGGCCGCAGATAAAGCCATTGCTCCCCGAATGCATCGGTTTTGCCGATAAAGGCTGTGCTGCCGAACGCATTATTTTTTTGAGGATTACCGCTTTCAACGGTTGTATCCTGAATGATCTTATCTTCATAAAGATTCAGTTCAAACAAA
>JAZODI010000102.1:0-20004 GCA_045596965.1 Eubacteriales bacterium
TATAATGCTTCTCCTGATTCTATGGCCGCCGCGCTGAAGGTGCTGGCCGCAAAGAACGGGCGGCGGATCGCTGTTTTGGGCGATATGCTGGAGCTGGGGGATTATGAGCGGCAGGGGCATCATGATGTTGGTGCTCTCTGCGGAGAATTAAAGATCGATATGGTATTGGCTGTTGGAAAGGCTTCAAAGGAGATTTATGATGCCTTGCCCGCCCATGTGGAAGGATATTATGCCCTCGATCGGAAAGAGGCGATGGAGCTTCTTTGGCCGTTGGTGCGCAAGGGGGATACTCTGCTCTTTAAGGCCTCCAACGCCATGGGCTTTCAGCAGATGGCCTCTGCATTAAAGGAAAGGATGAAAAAGAAATGAGTTATTGGCTGATCTTAACTGCCCTTGCGGCGAGTTTTTTGCTGGCGTTGCTGCTGGCACCCTGGATTTTGCCTTGGCTGAGGCGGTTAAAGTGCGCTCAAAGCATTTTGGATATCGGCCCCGCCTGGCATAAAAAGACGAAGCAAGGCACCCCCACCATCGGCGGTCTGATTTTTATTATCCCCACCGTTTTGGTCAGCCTGGTTTTGGGCGCGGGGGATCTGATGCGGGGGGATTTCCGCCTGCTGATCTGCCTGGTCTTTGTTGTTCTTTGCGGTTTAGTCGGTTTTATCGACGACTATATTAAGGTGGTCAAAAAGCGCAATCAGGGTTTGACCGTTTTGCAAAAGACCCTGCCCTTGATGCTCTTTATGGCGCTCTTCCTGGGTGCGTTGTATACCACTAATGTTATTACAGATACTATCTTTATCCCTTATCTCAACATTCGGATCCATCTCTATTATTTCTATTTCCTGCTGATGATCCCCATGTTGTTCTTCTTTGTCAATTCGGTTAATCTCACCGACGGCCTGGATGGGTTGGTAACCGGCGTTTCTCTGCCCTATACCATCTCCTTTATTATCATCGGCTTCTTCCTTTCGGCGGGGAGCAATAATACCGGCGTAACGGTATTTGCGGCAGCCCTCACCGGCGGACTGATGGCTTTTTTGATCTATAATTTCCATCCCGCCAAGGTTTTTATGGGCGATACCGGCTCCCTCTTTTTGGGGGCGGCGATCGTTGCCTTGGCGATGGCCTATGATATGCCCTATTTCATCCTGATCGGCGGCATGATGTTCCTGATCGAGGGTGCATCCGTTGTCTTGCAGGTGGGCTTCTATAAACTGACCCACGGCAAGCGCATCTTTAAAATGACCCCCATCCACCATCATTTCGAAATGTGCGGATGGTCGGAGGTCAAGATCGTTTCGGTATTTACCGCCATCAGCGCCATCGGGTGTCTGCTGGCCCTTTGGGGAATGTTCTATTATCGGTATTTTAATGTTTAAGACTCTTTGAGGAGGTGGCCCTTTGGCGGCAAATAAAACGAAGAAAAAATGGAATTGTTTTGTCCCAAAAGGGAAGGCGGGCGGAGTGGATCCGGTTTTTCTGATCCTCGTCTTATGCTTGCTCACCTTCGGTTTGATCATGGTGGCATCGGCCAGCTATGTCAGCGCTCTTCATAAATACGGCGACAGTTACCATTATATTAAGCGTCAGTTGATCTTCGCGGTGGTGGGCGTGGCAGCTATGCTGATCCTCCCGCGGTTTGATTACCATTTCTTCCGTCGGTTTATTCCCTATCTGCTGATCGGTTCGGTGATCCTGCTGATCTTGGTGTTGATCCCCGGCATCGGTATTGAAGGCGGCGGCGCCCGCCGTTGGTTAGGGTTCGGCGGCTTTACCTTCCAGCCCAGCGAAATCGCAAAGCTGGCGATCATCGCCACCTTTGCCTCCTATATGGCCGCAAACAGCAAGCGGATGAAGGATTTTAAGGTGGGTATTTTGTATCCCGCCATCGTTTTGGGCGTTGTCTGCTTGCTGGTGGCGGTGGAGACCCATATCTCCGGTGCCATTTTGATCTTTGCGGTGGGCGCGGTGCTGATCTTTATCGGCGGCGCGGACCTGAAATGGTTTTTGGGCATCGGTTTTTCCGGCGCGGCGGCGCTGGCCGGCTTTGCCTGGCTGACTCCCTATGCCCGCACCCGCATCGAAACGATGATGAACCCCGAGGCTGATCCCACCGGTGATGGGTTTCAGACCATGCAGTCCCTCTATGCCATCGGCAGCGGCGGTCTGCTTGGATTGGGGTTGGGCCAATCCCGCCAAAAGTATCTTTATATTCCCGAGCCGCAAAACGACTATATCTTCTCCATTGTCTGCGAAGAACTGGGCTTTATCGGGGCGATGATGGTGATCGTTTTATTCGTCTTGCTGATCTGGCGCGGGTTTGTTATCGCCTATCATGCAAAGGATAAATTCGGATCGCTCTTGGTTGTGGGCATCATCTCCCGTGTTGCGATCCAAACGATATTGAATATCGGCGTTGTTACCAATTCCATTCCGCCCACCGGCATCAGCCTTCCCTTCTTCAGCTACGGCGGCACCGCTTTGATGATGCTGCTTGCAGAGATGGGAATTGTTTTGGCGGTATCGCGTTTTTCAAGATTGGAGGCCAGAGAATGAGAGTTCTTTTAGCCGGCGGCGGCACCGCAGGGCATTGCAACCCTGCCATCGCCATCGCCTCTACTATTAAAGAAAAGAATAAGGATGCCGAGATCCTTTTTATCGGCAATAAGGGCAAGATCGAAGAAACCCTGGTGGAAAAAGCAGGGTTTCCTTTCCGCGCCATTAAAATTCAAGGGTTCCGCCGCAGCCTTTCGGCGGAGAATCTCAAGACTGTTTGGCTTTACATAAAGGCCAAGGAGGATTGCCGCAGGATCATCAGGGAATTTAAGCCCGATCTCGTTATCGGTACCGGCGGATATGTTTCGGGGCCTGTTGTTGCGGCGGCTCAGAATATGGGCATCCCCACCTGCATCCATGAACAAAACGCCTATCCGGGAGTTACCAGCAAAATGCTCTCCCGCAAGGCGGATATCGTTTTTATCAGTTTCCCCGGTAGTGAGCAGTATTTTGGTAAGGTCAAAAAGATGGTCCTCTCGGGCAATCCTTTGCGGGCCGAGGTGCTCTCCACCTCCCGGGAGGAAGCGCGGGCCAAGCTGAATATCCCCGAGGATGCTTTTTACCTGCTTTCCTTTGCGGGGAGCTTAGGTGCGCTGGAGATCAACCGCGCGATGGTGGAGTTTATTCCCAAAAATGCAAAGCTTAAGGATTTTTGGCATACCCATGCCACCGGCGACCGCGCCTGGAGCTGGATGCCCGACGCCCTTCGGGAGCGGGGCTTTGATGTGGATAAAGAGGGGAGCATTTCGGTGCAGCCCTATCTCTATGATATGCCCATCCATCTGGCGGCGGCCGATGCGGTGATCAGCCGTTCCGGCGCCATCACCTTGGGCGAGCTGACAGCCTTGGGCAAGCCTGCGGTGCTGATCCCTTCTCCCAATGTTACTCATAACCATCAGTATTATAACGCCCGCTCCCTCTCCGATCGGGGCGGCGCGATCCTGCTGGAGGAAAAGGATCTTTCCGCCGAGCGTCTTTATGAACTGATTCAGGGGCTCAAGGACCATCCCGAGCAGCGGGCGGCCCTTTCCCGCCATGCCCGCGAGCTGGCCCTTCCTCAGGCAGGGGAGGAGATCTATCGGGAGATTTTTGCATTATTGCATCCTGAAAAGAAAGGATCGTAAACATTTATGGCCAATAGCGTAGAGCGTTATTACCAAAAAAAGAAAAGAAGAAAAAAGAAGGCCAAGGTGGTCTTTTTCAGCCTGCTTTTTGTGCTGATGATGCTGACTCTTGCCATCCTTTCGGTAACGGTTTTTTTCAATGCGGAAACCATTCTGGTGGAGGGGAATACCCATTATACCGCTGAAGCGATTTTGGAGCAGGGCGGCTTATCGGTGGGGCAGAATCTATTCCGCCTGGATAAGTTTGAGGTAATCGAAAAGATGCAGGAGCTTCCCTATATCAAGACGGTTACCATCCACCGTAAACTGCCCAATACCCTTTCGGTAAAGATCGTGGAAAACCAGCCCGTTGTCTGGACAAAGACAGCCAGCGGCGTAGCGTTGCTTAATGAGGAGTACCGGGTCTTGGAGCTGCTGGATATCCCCGAAGAGCTGCTTCCGCTCTTGCCGGAAGCATCCATCTCGGAGGAGGCGAAAGAAGAAGCGGATGATTCCAAAGAGGAGCCCCAAGAAGAGCCGGACGAGCTTGCCGATCAAGAGGCGGTAACCTATGAAGGATTAAAGGGCGTTCCCGCCCTAACACCGCTCACGGCAACCGCTTTGGAGGTGGGCAAGCCTGCGGTCTTTGCGCAGGAAGAGGATTATACCGGCTTTTTGAAAGAACTCTATGAGAGCTTCATCCAAATTCCGGACCTTCAATGGGATTTGGTAAATGAGGTGCGGTTTACCGCCCGTTATGATATCAAATTGGTCTATAATGAGCGGATCACCATCGATCTGGGTACGCTGGACCGCTCCGAAACAAAGCTGGAGCTTGCGGCCTATATGCTGAAAGAAAACGGCCATGCCCAAACCGCGATTTTGGATGTTACCGATCCGGAGCGGGTCTATTATCGCCCGAAAAAGTGATTCAAGACTGTCAAAAAAGGCACAGACCGCAGAAAAAGAAGAAAAGCAAGGGTTTTATACTCTTTATAAAAAATAAAACGAGAAGGAGTTTTTGCTTTTTCTCGTTCTTCTTTTTATAAAGAAAAAATCCGCATGAAATGCGGATTTATTTAAATTTTTCTGCTTTCCGCCGATCCGCTCTCTACCGTACCTATGTACGCCGATGAGAACGGATCGACGAAATCTGCAATCTTTTTTGAGAGTCTTCCAGCAGGTCAAAGATAAAAAATAAGGTTCTTTGACCTGCTCAAAAACCTCTGCTGAAAAGCAGAGGTTTTTCTTCCATAAATTTCTTTTGAATTTTAATAAAAACACTTGCAATTAAGCCTATTTAATATTAGAATAATATTATAAGTGTTTTATGGTCAATAATTATGTCTTATATCAAAATGCAGGAGGTATAAAAGAGTGGGTTTTGAATTTGCTGAGAGCAACGAAGGCGTTGTAAATATAAAAGTGATCGGCTGCGGCGGCGGTGGCTGTAATGCAGTCAACCGTATGATCCGTTCTGGTGTGCAGGGTGTGGAGTTTGTTGTTGTTAATACCGATAAGCCGGTGTTGGATAATTCTGCCGCTCCCGTGAAACTGCAGATCGGTGAAAAGCTTACCAAGGGTAAGGGCGCGGGCAGTGATCCCAATGTTGGTGAAAATAGTGCGCTGGAAAGCCGCGAAGAGATCGAAGCCACTTTGCGCGGCGCCGATATGGTCTTCATCGCCGCCGGTATGGGCGGCGGAACCGGCACCGGCAGTGCCCCGGTGGTGGCCGAGATCGCCAAGGATATGGGTATCCTCACTGTTGCGATCGTTACCAAGCCCTTCGCTTTTGAAGGCCGCATGAAGATGAGAACCGCAGAGGCCGGTATCGAAAAGCTGCGCGCCCATGTGGATAGCCTCATCATCATCCCCAATGAAAAGTTGAAGGATGTATCGGAAGAGCGGATCACCCTTCTCAATGCGTTTCAGATCGCTGATGACGTTCTGCGTCAGGGCGTTCAGAGTATTTCCGATCTGATTTTGATCCCCGGTCTTGTCAACGTCGACTTTGCGGACGTACATAAGATCATGAAGGATGCGGGTAATGCCCATATGGGCGTGGGCCGCGCTTCGGGGAAGGATAAGGCAGTCAATGCCGCCGCCATGGCGATCTCCAGCCCCTTGCTGGAAACCTCCATTGCCGGTGCAACCGGCGTGATCTTCAATATCACCGCCTCCCCCGATATCGGGATGGATGAAGTGGATGAAGCCAGCCGCATGGTAGAGCAGGCCGCCCATCCCGATGCCAATATCATCTGGGGTGTTGCCCTCAATAATGACCTGGAAGATGAAATTATCGTTACCGTTATTGCAACCGGCTTCCCCTCCGGCGATCGCGCGCCCAAGGGTGTGGTTGCGGATGAGCCCAAGATCGGCTTCATTGATGCAGCGGAACCCGCAGAAGATGGGGAAGATGCTGCCGACGATCTGAATTTCCTGGATCTTTTTGCGAATTTAGGCGAATAAGATTAAAAGGAGAATGGCGATGATTTGTGCGCGATGCGGCACCGAGCATCAATCCCCCGATAATATTTGCCCGCGCTGTTTTTACGGCCGCCCCAAGACGGTTAAATCCATGCCCTCCTGGTTGATCTGGACGATTGTTGTTGGGAGCGTTTCCATTGTGGCGATCGTGGTTGGCATTTTGCTCGGCTCGATGATCGGGAAGGATCAATCCTGGATCGATGGGGATTGGTGGAGCCAAAAGATCACCCTTCATTTTGATGCGGACGATAATACCTTTATCCTGACCAACCGGGATGAAAAGATGACCGGGACCTATACCATCGATGGGAATTCCTTCACTTTGGTTCCCAAAGGGAGCCAATCGAAGGAAGGGTATGTTTATCAGTATCAAAAAACCAAAGACCCTTCCAAAATTTTGGTGTCCTATACCTTTGAAGGAAAGCTTCACCGCATGCTGATGAAGCGGACCGAACTTTATGTCGATTAAAAAGCTGAAGCCTTTTGGCTTCAGCTTTTTTGTATTCTAATTCGACGGGTGGGGAAATATATATGCAAGGCAACGATTCAAAAAGGGGGGAACAGGGTTGCAACATCAACATTCCGAAAACCGAGGCGTTCTTTATGCTATGATGGTGGTTCTCGGCTTTCTGGCTGTTTTGGGATTGGCGATGGGCGGTTTATATTTTTACCACCGCACGCCCGATTTCTATTCGGCGCTTCAGGGGCGGATCCATCGAAGCTTTTATCTTTCGGCGGCCGCTTTGCTGATCTTTTCTTCGGTGCTTTATACGCCCTTTTCCTATGGGATTTCCCGCTATTTTATCCTCTCTGCCCGGGGCGAAGCAAAGTTTTCGGCTCTTTTTTATCTTTTCACCCGCCCCGCCTTGCTTACCAAAGCCACCCTCCTTTCCATCTATAAAAAAATATTCATCCATTTGGAGCGGTTGCTGGCGCTGATGATGGGCGCGATGCTGGAGGTGGGATTGTTTCTTTCCTTTTTATTATTCACCGGCGAAGATCTTTTTGCGGTGAAGGAGAACCCTTTCTTGCTGGCGGCCGACTTTATGCTTCGCTCACCCTGGCTGATCGCCCTTTCGGTGATCCTTTGGATCGGTGTTTTATTTTTAATGCTTTTGAGTTATCTGCGCTATATTCTTTGCAAGTATGTTTTGCTTTGCGTGCCCGATGCGGGGCCTTGGCAGGCGCTGAGGGTGGGGCGGCTCTCCTTACGAGGCAGACTGTGGCAAACGCTGTTCTTTTACTTGGGGTATGGGGCGCGGTGCGTTCTTTCCATCTTGCCCTTTTGGCGGTCAAAAAATTCCCGCAGATCCTTTTCGGTCTATGCCTGCGAATTGGTGGAGCAAGGGTGGCAGATCTATTGCCGCAAGCGAAGCCAAAGGGCAGAATGAATCCGAGGCAATATGCTTGAATTATTGGCAAAACTATGGTATAATACCCTTGATAATGTCTTTAGCAAAGGAGCGGAATGGATTGAAGCTTTTAAAAAAGATATATAATAAAATGAAAGACGTTCTCAAAGACCGCAAAGCAAAGAAGGAAGAAGGGGAGAAAAAGCCCCTCACTCCCAAGCAGATCTTTTGGCGGAAATCTCTTAAAGCAGTTTTGCTGACCGGGGTGTTCACCGGCGTTTTTGTCGTTTTGGCCTTTGGATGGTTTGCCTTTTTCTATCTGGATGATGAATTCGACCTTTCCCAGGTGGATAGTTCTTTGAATTATACCTCGGTGGTCTATGGGCTGAAGGACGGTGCTTACGTTGAGGCTGAAAACCTCCATGCCAGCGAAAACCGCATCTGGGCCAGTATCGATAGTATCCCAAAGGATCTTCAGCACGCCTTTGTTGCCATCGAAGATGAACGTTTTTACCGCCATAGCGGCGTGGACTTGAAGCGTACCTTTGCGGCGGTGCTCAACTTCGTGAACCTCTCCAGCGGCAAGACCTTCGGCGGCTCTACCATCACCCAGCAGGTCATCAAGAACCTATCGGGGGATGATGAGCAGACCGTTTCCCGCAAGGTGCAGGAGATCCGCCGCGCCTGGTATGTGGAGCGGGAATATAAAAAGGATCAGATCTTAGAGGTCTATCTTAATACCATCTATCTTTCCCAAAGCTGCTATGGTGTGCAGACCGCGGCGGAGCATTATTTCAGCAAGAGCCTGGATGAACTGACATTGCTGGAATGCGCCTGCATTGCATCCATTACCAATCTGCCCACCCATTATGATCCCATTTTGAACCCCGAGAATAATCTGAAACGCGCCCATCTTGTTTTGGATAAGATGGTGGAATGGGAATATATCACCCAGGAGGAATGCGATGCCGCCAAGGCGGAAGAGCTGAAGCTGAATGTGGGCGGCAGTAACACGAATAAAGAGGGAACGGCTGTCAACAGTTACTTTGTCGATCAGGTGATCGAGGATGTTGTGGATGCGCTGGTGGAGGAAAAGGGTTATAGCAAGGCCTATGCTCATTCGCTGGTCTATTCCGGCGGCATCCAGATCTATTCTACCATGGATATGGACGTCCAAAAGGCGGTGGATAAGATCTTTGAAGACCGTTCCAATTTCCCCAGCGTTAAATCGCCCAAAAACAAAGCGTCGCTGGAGAGCGCCATCGTTGTCATCGATAATGCAACCGGTGCGGTTGCCGGTATGGCCGGCGGCATCGGGGAAAAGACCACTGCCCGCGGCCTCAACCGCGCAACCGGCACTTATCGTCAGCCCGGTTCCTGCATGAAGCCCATCGGAACCTATGGCCCGGCTATTGAATTTGGCACCACCATCGATGGGGTGCGGGTCGCGCCCGGTATGCTGCTGATGGATGATTCTGTCCGCGAGCAGGACGGCAAGCCCTGGCCCAAGAATTATGATGAGGTAACCAAAAAGTTGATGTCGGTCCAGGCGGCGCTGGATCAATCCAAAAATACCGTTGCCGTTCGGGTGAATAACGCCCTCGGCGCGCGGACGGCCTTTAATTTCCTTAAGAATAATCTGGGGATCACCAGCTTGGTGCCCGGATCGAGCAATGATGAAAACGATCAGGCCATGGCCTTGGGCGGCCTGACCACCGGTATCAGCGTTATGGAGATCACCGCCGCTTATTCCGCCTTCCCCAATGAGGGTGTTTATATCAAACCCTATACCTTTACCAAGGTTTGCGATCAAAACGGGCGGGTGATTTTGGAAAATCGCATGGAAACCCATACCGCCATGAAGGAAAATACCGCGGCGGTAATGAATCAAATGTTGCAGCATGCCGCCACCTATGGTACCGGCACAAGCGGTAAACTCAATAATCAAATTATGGGTGCCAAGACCGGTACGACCAATAACGATTACGACCGTTGGTATGTGGGCTATACCAAGTATTATACCGCCGGTGTTTGGGTGGGGTATGATAAGCCCGAAACCATTTACTACGGCGGTTTGAACCCTGCGGCCGTTGCCTTCAAAAAGGTAATGAACCAGGTCCATGAGGGGCTGCCTGCCAAAGCCTTTACTCCTGCAACCGGCCTTGCAACCTATGAGGTATGCGCCGAGAGCGGCAAAGTGCCAACAGAACATTGCCAAACAAAGGTGAGCGGTCAGTTTTTTGCAGACGCTCCGCCCACTGCCGCTTGCGATATCTGCGGGGTTGTGGACCCCAACGCTCCGGTAACGGATCCCAATGCCCCGGTTACCGATCCCGTTGCGCCTGAGGCGGATCCCAATACGCCGGAAACCCCGCCGGCAACCACCCCTGAGCAAACGCCTGCCACCCCCGAGGAAACACCTGCAGAGCCGGATACTAATGAGGCGGCGGCCTGAATATAAAGTAAAAAGCGGATCTCATAAGAGATCCGCTTTTTTATTAGCAGTATTAAAATTAAACAGCTCTTTCAACCTTGCCGGAGCGGAGGCATCTGGAGCAAACATAGACACGCTTGGGAGTGCCGTTCACTACCGCCTTCACACGCTTTACATTGGGCTTGAAAGCCTTGTTGCTGCGACGGTGGGAATGGGAAACCTTAATACCAAAGGATACGCCCTTGCCGCATACTTCACATTTTGCCATGATGTACACCTCCTTGTTCAGGCAAGTAAAAGAAACCCAATTTGGTTTCGTTTGTGCAGTCAAAAATAGTCGTAATTCTTTACGCAAACATTATTTTAACATAGCCTCCTAAGAAAAGCAAGCATTTTTTTTGTAAAAAATAAAACATTTTATTTGAACCTTGGCGGGTTATTTGATATAATATTTTTAATATGTACTAAAGGGGGTATTATTTATGTCTGTTGAGCAGAAATTGACCCTGGCTGATATGATGCAACCCATGGCCATGGAAGCCATCTATATGCCGATCGGCGGGCTGGATCGGGAGATCACCTCAACCGATATCAACCGCCCTGCCCTCCAATTGGTTGGATTCTTCGATTATTTCGATGAAACCCGCATTCAGGTTCTGGGCATGGTTGAGCGTACTTATTTGGATAAGCAGGATCCCGAGGAGCGTCGGAAGATCCTGGATCGCTTTTTTTCCTTCAAATTCCCTGCGTTGGTAATCACCCGCAGCATGGATTGCCATCCGGAAGTGTTGGAGGTGGCCGAAAAATATAAGGTGCCTGTTTTGCGCTCCTCGATGCATACCGCTCAGTTTGTCAGCGGCGCCATCTTCTTTTTAAATGATCGCCTCGGCCCTCAGCTTACCATGCATGGCGTTTTGGTCGAGGTCTATGGTGAGGGTATCTTGCTCACCGGCGAAAGCGGTGTCGGTAAAAGTGAGACCGCTATCGAGCTGGTCAAGCGCGGCCATCGCCTCATCGCCGATGATGCGGTAGTGGTCAAGCGGGTTACCTCCACCACCTTGAAGGGGACTGCTCCTTCCAATATTCAGTATTTCATTGAATTGCGCGGCATCGGGATCATCAATGCCCGCAAGATCTTTGGTATCGGTGCGGTCAAGGAAGAAGCGACCATCGATATGGAGATCCATCTGGAAAACTGGGATCAGAATAAGATCTATGACCGCCTGGGGATGGATACCAATTATACCAACATCCTGGATGTGGATGTGCCGACGGTGACCATCCCTGTCCGACCCGGCCGAAACCTGGCGATCATTATCGAGGTTGCGGCAATGAACAACCGTCAGAAACGTCTGGGCTATAACGCAGCCGACGAAATCAATAAACTCATTTTGGGAATCGCGGAGGACGACTAATGTATTATCTCGGTATAGACTTGGGCGGCACCAATATTGCCGCCGGAATTGTAAACGATAAAATGGAGCTGATCTATAAGACCAGCATCCCCACCGAATCGAAAACAGGGGAAGATAACATCATCGGCCGCATGGCCAAGGTGGCTAAAGCGGCCATCAAAGGGGCAGGGATCACCGAAGAGGAAGTGATCCATATCGGCGTTGGTTCGCCCGGCGCCATCGATTCGGTCAACGGTGTTGTTGTGGGGGCGGAAAACCTTGGCCTGGTCCGCACTGAAATGGGCAAGAAATTAGGCGCTTATTTCCCCGGGAAGCCCGTTTATCTGGGCAACGATGCCAATGTTGCCGCTTGGGCAGAATTCAAGTGCGGCGCCGCAAAAGGGGCGAAGGACGCTATTATGGTTACCCTTGGCACCGGCGTTGGCGGCGGTATTATTACCGATGGTAAGTTGTATACCGGCTTTAATGAGATCGGCGGCGAGCTGGGTCATACCGTCATTCAGATGGGCGGCCGGCAATGTGGTTGCGGCCGTAAGGGCTGTTGGGAAGCCTATGCCTCCGTTTCCGGCCTGATCAAGACTACCAAGGAATATATGGAAAAATATCCCGATTCCCTGATGTGGAAAATCTCTGACTCTCTGGATAAGGTCAACGGCCTAACTTCCTTTGAGGCGATGCGTAAAGGGGATGAGGCGGCCCAAAAGGTGGTCGATGAGTATCTCTATGCCGTGGCCGTTGGGATCATTGATATGATCAATATCTTCCAGCCCGAGATCCTTTGTATCGGCGGCGGCATCTCCAAGGAAGGGAATTATCTGCTGGATCCCATCAAAAAGCATGTGGAGGCAGAGGCTTATGGCGGTGGTGTGCCCAACCATCCTACCCTCAAAATCGCCGAGCTGGGCAACGATGCGGGCATCATCGGCGCGGCCCTCTTAGGCACTTAAATTGCATAAAAGGAAGGATCAAAAGATCCTTCCTTTTAATTTTATAAAAGCCCTTGACAATCGCAGGCGAAATGATTATAATAATCAAGTACCAAAAATTTAGGGGTATAGCTCAGCTGGTAGAGCAGCGGTCTCCAAAACCGCGTGTCGTGGGTTCGATTCCTACTGCCCCTGCCACTAAAAAAGGACATCCTTATGGATGTCCTTTTTTAGTGGCAGGGGCTTCGGAATTGAACTTTTTTGCTTTGCAAAAAAGTTCGTTGAGGTAGCCGCAACGCCGCGATAGGCTTTGCGGGCTGCCGTGTCTCGAGTACATCGATTTTTTCGTTACCGCTTGGGGCGGTCGAAAAAATGATGAGCGCAGAGTTTCCTACACCCTAAAGCCTGCAGAAACCCTTCGATCTTGCAAAGGGGTAGATTCCTATTGTCCCTTTCGAGCAGAGTTTTCGCCTTATCCCCTCTGTTTTCCGCAGGGCTTCGCCCTGCGCTTTCTTTTTTGACGCTAGAAAAGGGATAGATTCCTTGTCCTTAAAAACGAAATAACGTTCTTCACCCGCATCATTTTGATGCGGGTGTTTTTGTTTTGTTGAGGACTTTTTAAAAAAGAACAGAAGATTTTTAACCCGGACAAAGTTTGTCCGGGTTAACTTATATACTGGACTCGTAGCTGCAAAATGAAATTTAAAATGGAAAGGAAATTATATGAAAAGCATCGACGAATTGTATATTGATATTCTTTTGGAAGCAGAAAATGAAAGGGAAAAGAAGGAGGAAAAACCTTTAACCCCCAGGAAATTGCTGAAAAGGGCAAGGAAAATTCTAAAAAAGGCAAAAGTGCCTTTGCCGCATGGAAATCTGCAAAAGGTTTTTAATGTATTAAAAGACAATGGCTATAAGGGATGGATGGAATGTGACCGAAGAAAGGCGCAAAAATGGGCAAATGATGGGAAAGCGGCAATCGGGATCAATGAAAAACACATCGTTGTTCTTTCGATTTTAGGGCAGGACAAATCGTTGAGCGGAGAGAAAAGCAAAAAAGGTTTGAATGTAGAATCCATGCGATTTTTCAGATACCATGGCCGCTCGGTTTCTACTCCTTGTTGCGGAGGGCCAAACGAACGGGATGTAACGAAACATGAAGGTGGTTTTCATGATGACGGTTATTATGTATGTAAAAAATGCGGATATCGAGTTGCATCACCGGAACTTGAAGATCGGGACATTCTGGCTTCGTTTGATTATATGAAGGTGGTGGCGGCAATGCATTATTGCACCCAATGTGAATTGCTTGCGGCTGATATAAATTCAAATTCTGTATATTATAAAATTCATACGGATAATGCAAGGGCCGTTATTGATGCGATCAGAAGTCAGCCGGAATATGCTTCAAAATATAGTTATGTTAATTCCGAAGGGGTATATCATTGCGATAAAATCAACCATTATATTTTGAGATATGTTGATATGTTCAGCATTAACGCGGGAAATATGAGGTTATACGGACAAGCCTATGAATCCATATGCCCCCAGGTTGAGGGATATTATTGCTATGAAATGTCAACGCTCAAGCAAGTGTTAAAGTCTGTCTCCGAATCGATGGATATTTGGCGTTTTGGATGTTTTGTTTCTCAACTCTTTGATGATATGAAAAACTATGCGTTTGGGTTGAAACTTGCTTTGGAAAAATTGGGATTTGATAAATCAAAGGTTGGCCAGGGGGATTGCATTATTCGCATGACGCTTGATCCCCGTGCGGTTTCCTGCTACATCTTCAACAAGAATGGTCAGATAAAAGCGGTAAGGATCGAATTTTGAAAAACTTTTTTAATAGGGACAAAAATTGTCCTAATTAACTTTTATACTGGCCGTGTAGCTACAAAAAATATATTAAGAAAGGGATGTAAGATTATGAAAAACATCTATGGTGTTACTTCAACCACACCGTCTAACAACAGGTTGAAAAATGGTTATACAATGTATGATTGGGTCATGCGGCAGAAATGCTTTCCTGCATTTTGGGGCAGAACATTATGTGGCGAAAATGCACTCAACGAAGGAGAAATTGCATTTTTGAAAGAAAAAGATTGTAAGATTGCTCTTGTGATCCGGGATCTTACAGAGAAGCAGGTTTCCGGCGTGGATGGTACTGCCGACGGTCTGCGTGCTGCGGAAGCGGCAAAGGCTTTGGGTGTTCCCCGGAATGAAGGAATTGCTCTTTTTGCCGAAATCAAGGCGGATTGGAGCGTGAATCATAACTGGATGATGTCCTTTGCTCAGGCGTTGGTATCTTGCGGTTATGTTCCGGGTTTTATCGGTAATACGGATTCTTCTAAGAACTTTAATTTCGACCGTCAGTGCAGTCATTATGTGCAGGCGACTACCGGTGTGAATCAATTCGGTGCAATTTATTGCGCCACTGCGCCGAAGCTTTCCGGTATGCCGCAGGAATGGAAGCCCTATTGTCCTTCTGCTTTGAACGCAGAGGATATGCACCTTTGGGTCTGCGGATCGACGGTGTTCGACAATTTCAGCACTGAAGATGTCTATGCACGGGACATTAATGTCCTTGACTGCATGTGGTAAAGGAGGTATAATGTAAATGAACGGAAAACAGTATAATAATGTTATCGACTGGACTTTGAAGCATGAAGAAGTCCAATCCGGCGACTGCTTGGAAGCGGCAAAGGCAGTGTTTAAAAACATGGGTGTTGCGCTGCCCGGCGGCGATCTTAAAGAGGTGGCGGAAACTCTTAAAACCAATGATTATATGGGCTGGAGATCCTGCACCATGCAGCAAGCCCAGGAATATGCCAACAACGGCACCGCAGCGATTGGCATCAGCGAAAACCGCATGGTCGTTCTTTCTGCAGCAGACGAGGAAGATCCTGTTGAGGAAACAGCCGCCGTCATGACCTTGTCTGAAACCACCTCCGCCTATGCAGTGTCCGATTTGCAGTACTATGCATATAGCTACTCGTCTACCGGCGGTTCCGGTGGCGGTTCTTCGGGCGGGTCAACCGGCGGGAGTACCGCATGGAATCCCGGAAGCGGGCAGGTGAATGGTCTTTATTTTGTTCACGATTATTTGAGCGTTGATGTAGGTTGGAGCGGCTATAATCCCCTTACCGGTAATGTCCCGGCCAGTGTTTATTATACATCCCCGGATACTAATGTCGCCACTGTGAATCGTTCCACAGGCCTTATTACGGCAAAAAATCCCGGCATTGTTCGAATTAAGGTGACGGATTCTTCCAATGAAGGTACATACAAAACCTTTGAACTATGGGTAAGAGGCAATAAACCGGTTTTTTTAATTCATGGAAGAACTAGTAATTCGATTGATGTATGGGGAGCAACCAATAGGATTAAGGACTCCGGAGAAAGCCATAATAATCATTTTAATCCATCGGTTGAAGCGTTTTGCGAAGGGAGTTCTCGCCTTCAGTATACCAGCCAGGAAGCTCAGCACATTGTGAGCATTTCTGAAAAAGATCATACAGAGGGTGGCAATTTGGCAGATTATCTTACAGATCGCGGATATACAAAGAATATTAATTTATTCGTTTTTAATTATCCTAACCAAGATGCGGTTGTTCATAACGCTACGAAATTTAAAGTATATCTTGAGAATTTGATAGAGTATATTAAAGATTATGGTTCCAATGAAATGAAAACTTGCTTCTATCGATCCAGAACAGCTTATAACAATAATGACTTCAAAATCAATATTGTTGGTCATAGCATGGGCGGTCTAGTAGCAAGATACTATATTGAAAATCTCGAATTTGACCAATATGTAGATAAATTAATTACGATCGATACTCCGCATTGGGGGAGTGGATACGCTGATGTTTCCATGGATCTTGTTGGAGTGGCACATGTCCTTTGTGATCATGATTTAGAGAAGGATAGTGCAATGTGTGGTGGTGGTAATTCAGCCGTGCTTTTAGGTGGATGCCCGGAATTCTTTTTTTGTACCAAAACATTAAACTATAAATTAACACAGGAATTATCTTATTCAAAGGCAAGACAGACGAGATATTATGCTATTGCTGGTATCGATTATGAGATGGCTTTATCGGAGCAAAATGATTTTGTTTTTGAAATGCCCACGAATTTTACTACATATAAGCAGATTAATCAATATATGTGGCAAAGAGGGGCTTATAAACTTTCTGGCTCAGGGAGCATTCCAATAAATGTAGCGAATGAAGGAGATAATGTAGTCGGTTTTTTGAGTCAGATCGGATGGACTGAAAATTCTGGTGAATCACCGAATAAGCGAATTCAAATGGAAAGGATTTTTGTTGATATTGATTCGAATGGGGGAAATGGAGTTGATCTTCAACTTTTTGAAATGATTAACCATCTTCACGGAAAAATACCTCATAGAAAAAAAGTTATGGAACATATTTTCAAGTATTTACAGGAGTAATGATTTTATATGAAAACAATAAGAAGTATTAAGCATGCAATGAGATTTTTTGGAAATTGGTGTTTTCTTTCGGCTAGTGAATTAGCATATTATATTAGCGTTACATACTTGTTAAAAGAAAAAATGAATGGTGAAAATTGGATGAGTTTCCTAGTATTGTTTTGTTTTCTAACAATGATCGTGTCTTCTTTGTTTGGCTTTCTCTCTTGTAAATTGCTTGAGAATCAATACTTTTTATGTGTATTTATTTATGGTTTAATATCTGGACTTTTTTATTATTATGTATTAGATAATATATTTAATATTAATTCTGCTTGGTATCCTGAATTGTTTTGGTTTATTTTTATTTGTTGGTGGATTATTTGTTTAACGTTATTTTCGATCTTTTCCATAATAAGAATTCTTCCCAAAAGACAAAATATCAAAAATGAAATTGAAATTTCTTGGGAAGAAAGGATGGGAGAGTAATCAACCAGTGAGGGATAATCATACGGTAGCTAATTAGTCAAAGAGATGGAATGAGTTCTTTATTTGAAAAACAAGAATAATGTTCAGCCGCATCTTCGGATGCGGCTGTTTTTTGTTTTATCCGGCCATAAGTTGACCCAATAAAAACTTAAAACAGGGATGCGGTCGAATATAAGAAAGTTGAACGTTTGTTAATAAATAAAACATATGTTATCCTTTCCGGCAAATGAAATCATTTCAAAAAAGTTTAAAAAATTTTTTTAATGCGGACAGAATTTTACCGGTTTAAACGATATAGTAGAGATATCAAAGATGAAAGGAGCATGTAAATGCAGATGTTGAGTTTTATTATTGCGGAGCTGATGCTCGCGGTGATCAGCATTATTTTGATATTGCTGTTGGTGAAGGACGAGGGCGTGAAGTACCGAAAAAAGCAACTGCGCTATTATCTTGTAGGTAGCGGATCGGGGATGATCCTTGCCTTATTTACCGGTTCGTTTAAAAGCATGGAAACGGTGGTGGCATTCGGCCTTTTAGGGTTGCTTGCCTCGGCTGTTCTGACGCTTTTTTACGAGATTGTAAGGCGGGTGTTATTAGAAAAGAAACCTGTCGTTTATTATGACGATGGAACACCGCGGAAATTTTATATCACGGGGGATAAGCACCGAAACTTTAAGAAGGTGAAGGAATTCTGCCGCGATATGAATACACGAAAAAAGGATGTATTGATCATTCTTGGGGATGCAGGTTTCAATTACTACGGGGATGAAAGAGATGACCGATTGAAAAAAGAGATTTCTTCGCTGAATATTACTTTGTTCTGCATCCATGGGAACAAAGAAAATCGCCCGCAAAATATAGAAACTTACGGGATCAAAAGTTTTTGCGGCGGCAAGGTCTATTATGAACCGAAATATCCGCATATTTTATTTGCAAAAGACGGTGAGTTCTATCAGTTTGAAGGGAAGAAATATCTTGTTGCGGGCGGAGCGCATAGCGTGGATAAGCAAAGATGCCTGGAAGAGGACATGCCATTTTGGGAGGATGAAATGCCGAGCGAAGAGACCAAAGCGGTGGTGGAAAAGGCACTTGAAGAGAATGGCTTTGCGTTGTTTGGAATGCTGACGCATACTTGCCCGCTGAAGTATTTGCCCCAAGAGATGTTTGTTTCTACTCGCCAAAAGGCCAAGATGAAACGAAAATTTTATAAGACGAAACCCAAGAAGATTTATAAGCCGGATATCGACCGATCAACCGAAGTGTGGCTGGATGAATTGGAACAACGGCTTACTTATAATGTTTGGTTTTGCGGGCATTATCATGCCGATAAGCAGATCGATAAGATTTATATGCTTTGCGACGAAATCAGGCCGTTGCATTTTAATATGGTTAATGAGGAGATAGTATAATGAAATTAGATATGATGAATAACGAATATAAAGGAAAACTCATCACATTCAGCGGATTAAACGGTAGCGGAAAAACAACGCAGATCAAAAAACTGAAAAAGTGGCTTAAAAGAAACGGCCATAAAGTGTTTCTAACAAAACAACCGACAGATTTTTTAAATATTACCCAAAAGCTCGATGAAGGATTTATTGTAATCAGTGAGCATTATTTTTATTCTTATTTGGTCAAGCTTACGGCGCAAAATCAAGAGTCTCGAATCTGCGAAGCGGCGAAATACTTTGTGAAGCCGGATGCTTCTTTTTTCATGAACCTGCCTGTTGACATGGCGATGGAGAGAGCAGTGGCCGGCTTGAAAAAGGAGAAGCAGACAATCGACCCTGCTTTGCAGAAAAAAATGCATGATCTTTATGTGGAGATCGCCCGTGAAAATGGTGGTATAATTGTATCGACCATTCTGCCTGAAGAAATCTGTTTCCAAAGGATCTTGCTTGAGGTGGATAAGCTTTTATCGGAGGGGGAATAAAAATGGGGAAGGTTGAACTACCGGTTGAAGAACCGATGTATTCTACATACCATTGGCTGTCTAATGCAGGTATTCCGGCAAAGCAAAATCCCACTTCGGATAATTGGTATTATAATAATACCGTTAATTGGCAATGCACACGGGCATTTTTAAGGGGCTTAACGACCCCCAAGATCAGCGTTGAAGTTGGTAGTTTATGGCAAATTCCGTTTTTTGATAAAGGCGGAGTTTCTACACGCTTTGCCCGATATTGCTCCGAACAACTCATTAAAACAATGCTGGATGAAGGATATTATGTTGCATTTGCCGGAATTGATGATTTTTATATTAAGGGAAAGAGCTTTTATCAGGAACGCCACTTTTCCCATGATGGTATGATCACCGGATATGATGATGAAAATTTCACGATGGCCGCCTATGATCAGCGTTGGATTTTCAGAACCTTTAAAACGCCACAAAGCTGTTTTGTGGAAGGCTTGGAGGCGATGTGTGCCAAGGGGGAATTTGCGGGTATTACGGCGGTTAAAGCAAAAGATGACGAACAGATATTAGATTTATATCAAATAAGAGATCAACTCAAAAAGTATTTGAGAGCCGATCTGGAAGAGTATCCGGTTGATTGCCCGGAAACGGCAAAGGGTATGATTGTATATGATTATATCTGTATGTATCTTGACAAGCTGAATGATGGGAGTATTCCTTATGAAAGAAAAGACCGACGCATCTTTCGTATGATATGGGAGCATAAAAAATGTATGCTCAAACGAATTGCCGCCGTTGAAAAGGAGTGCGGTTGGAGCAGTACACTTAGCGATACATACGAGGAGGTAGTCAATAAGGCGAACAAAGCGCGAATGATTTATGCAAAGTTTGT